>NZ_JBIAQF010000004.1:0-477161 GCF_042888885.1 Streptomyces sp. NPDC002742 | reverse complement strand
GGTTGATAGGCCAGATCTGGAAGGCGGGTAACCGCTGGAGGTGACTGGTACTAATAGGCCGAGGGCTTGTCCTCAGTTGCTCGCGTCCACTGTGTTGGTTCTGAAACCACGAACAACCGTCGTAGCTATGCCACGGCTCCGGTTGACAGTTTCATAGTGTTTCGGTGGTCATAGCGTGAGGGAAACGCCCGGTTACATTCCGAACCCGGAAGCTAAGCCTCACAGCGCCGATGGTACTGCAGGGGGGACCCTGTGGGAGAGTAGGACGCCGCCGAACAAATATTACAGAGCTGGTCCCCGAACTTCGGTTCGGGGACCAGCTTTTTTTTGTTTTACGTTACTTTGCGTTCACGTTGCCCGACCAATATCCGCGCCATGGGTACTGCTGCAATGCTCAGAGCCGCGGGCGTCGGAGCTGGTGACGAGGTCATCGTTCCGGCCTTCGGGAACGTGGAAGTCGCCGACGCCGTGGCCCAGGCCGGCGCCAGGGTCGTCTTCGCCGACATAGACCCGGCGACGTACTGCCTCGACCCTCACGCGATCGAGGCCGTCATGACTCCCCAGACGGCGGCGCTCGTCGTCGTGCACCGCTTCGGGCGGACGGCCGACATGGTTCGGCTGCGGGAACTGGGACAGCGGCATGAGCTGCTGGTGCTTGAACAGGGCGAGTCCGAGGCGCCGTACGACGAGATCGCGCAGCGCAGGGAGCGGGCCGCCTACCTCGACGGCCGGCTGAGCGGAGTGCGGACACCGGTCAGCGGTGATGGACACACCTATCAGCAGTACGTCGTACGGGTGCCAGGCAACGGGCGTCCGGACCGGGACGCCTTCGCACGAGCGGTGCGGGCCAGGGGAGTCGAGTGCCGGGTGCCCGTGAAGACACCGGTGCACCGCCTGCCCGGCTTCCGGCGGGACGTACAGCTTCCCGAGACCGAGCGGGCCGCCGACGAGACGCTTTCGCTGCCTGTGGACGGGGCGCTGACGAAGCGGGAGATGCAGCGGATCGTCGCCGCGTGCAACGCGCTCGGTGGACTGCTGCAGCCGGCCTTCTGATCCGGGCCGTCCGACCCACGCTTCCCTCCCCGGTCCTCTGATCCGGTCCCTGATCCGGTGTTTTGATCCGGGGCTGGACTGGTTGGGAACACGGTTCAGTTCGGGGTATGATCTATCTCGTTGCCGCGAGGGAAACCTCGAAAAGGTGACAGGCCCCCCTAGCTCAGTCGGCAGAGCGTCTCCATGGTAAGGAGAAGGTCAACGGTTCGATTCCGTTGGGGGGCTCAGAAAGAAAAGGCCTCCGCCCTTGTGGGCGGGGGCCTTTCGCATGTCCGGGGCCGGTGGGGCTCAGCCCGTGGGACTGAGCCCGTGAGGCCTCAGTCCGTCTGGAGGCCCGGGACACGCATGGCCAGAATCGCCATGTCGTCCGACGGGGCGTCTGAGGCGAAGCGTTCGACCGCGCGCATGATGCGCGCGGCGACGGCGCCGGCCGTCAGCCCCGTACACGTGGTGAGGACGTCCGTGAGGCCGTCGTCACCGAGCATTCGGGTGCCCTCGCGGCGTTCCGTGACACCGTCCGTGACGCAGAGCAGGACATCGCCCGGATCCAGCGTGATTGTCTGCTCGTACAGCTCCAGGTCCTCCATGACGCCGAGGAGCGGCTGCGGTTCGGCGGCCGGTTCGACCGTGCCGTCCTGGCGCAGGCGCAGCGGGAGCGGGTGTCCCGCGCAGACGACCTTCAGGACGGCGCTGCCGTCCTCCTGGGGCCACAACTCGCCGTAGAGCAGCGTCAGGAAGCGGCTGCGGGCGCCCTCGTCGAGGATCGCGGAGTTCAGCCGCTCCAGGACCGCAGGACCGCCGTAACCCTCGCGGGCCAGCAGGCGCAGCGCGTGCCGGGCCAGGCCCGTGACCGCCGCCGCCTCCGGGCCCGTACCGCAGACGTCGCCGATGGCGAAGCCGTACGCGCCGTCACGGATCGGGAAGACGTCGTAGAAGTCGCCGCCGACTTCGTTGCCCTCGCCGGCCGCGCGGTAGATGACCTCGACCTCGACGCCCTCGATGTGCGGGAGTTCCGGGGGCAGGAGGCTGCGCTGGAGGGACTGGCTGATGGCCGTGCGCTCCGAGTACAGGCGGGCGTTGTCCAGTGCGAGGGCCGCCCGCCGGGAGAGGTCCTCGGCCAACTCCAGGATTTCCTGGCGGAAATGCTCGTCCGACGGCTTGCCGAGGGTCAGCATGCCGATGACGCGGTTGCGGGCGACCAGGGGGAGGACGACGGTCTCGCCGCCGACAGCGGCGGCCGTCGCCAGTGTCGTACCGATGCCGGAGGCCACCGACGCCTGCTCGCCGAGGCCCAGGCTGCGCATGGAGGTCCGCAGGGCCGCCTCGTGGGCCGCCGCGGCCGGGGCCGACCAGACGCGTGCGCCCGGGGTCGGTACCGGGTCCGGCGGGGCGATCTTCGAGAGCAACGCCTTGAGGCCGTCGATGCGTTCCTCGTCCTCGTGCAGGACGTACGAGAGGTACGGCTCGGAGGCCTGGTCGGCGATCGTGTAGACGGCGCACCAGGTGGCCAGGGTCGGGACCGTCATCTGCGCCATGAGGGCGAGCGTCTGGTCGCGGTCCAGGGTGCCGGCGAGCAGGTCGGAGGCTTCCACGAGGAAGGACAGCGAGCCGCGGCGCAGGCGTTCCAGCTCGCCGAGGCGGGCCGATTCCACCGCCAGGGCGATACGGTCGGCGGCGAACTGGAGGCGCAGGGCCTCTTCGTTGGAGTAGCGGCCGGGTGATTCGGCGGCGACGCCGAGGGAGCCGGTGAGGCGGCCCTCCACCTTCAGCGGGACCGTGACGACCGAGCGCATGCCGGTGCCGCCGAGGAGAGGCACGGCCCCGGGGACGACCATCAGGTCCTCGTGGACGGCGGGCATCCGGGCCGAGCCGTAGCGGCCGGGGCCCGCCTCGACGGGGACGCGGGCGAAGCGCTGGCGCGCGGAGGGCAGACCCGTTGAGGCACGTACCTCCAACTCGGTCTCGTCGTCGGTGGCGAGGAGGAGGAAGGCGGAGTCGCCGTCGAGCATGTCGCGGGCGCGCTCCACCGTGCGCTGGAGCAGGCCGTCGAGGTCGTCCGGGGCCGGTGATCCGATGAAGACCTCGAACGGATCCGTGGCCTGGCCCTCGGAGTGGGTGCCCGAATCGGAGGCGGGCCCGCGCAACGGGGTCTGCAGGACGGCGCGTTCGTGGTCGCGCACGAGGAGACAGACGGTGGAGGGCTCGCCGCTCGTGTCGCGGACCCGCAGGTGCGAGGCGTACACCGGCGTGACGCGGCCGTCGGCGCAGCGGACGCCGTAAGTGCCTTCCCACCGGGAGAGTTGGAGGGCCTCGACGATGCCGGTGCTGGTGCCGGGAGTGTGCGGCCAGGCCGCGAAGTCGGTGAGCGGTTTGCCGGTGACCTGCTCGGCCGCGTACCCGAAGAGCTCCTCGGAGTCCTCGTTCCAGGCGTTGATGGCGCCCGTCCGGTCGATCTGGACGACCGCCACGCGCACGCGGCCGTCGGCCAGGGGGAGGAGGTGGGCGGGGAGCGGGGGACCGGCGGCGCGGGTGCCGACCGCGCGCTCGGGGAGTTCGAGCTGGAACCAGACCTGCTTGCGCGTGGGCGTGTACTCGACGCCCCATCGTCCGGCGAGGGCCGCGCACAACTGGAGTCCGCGGCCGCCTTCGCGGTCGGGGCTGCCCATGCTGACTGCCGTCGCCTGGAGTGGGATCTCGCGTTCTGGGTAGTGGTCCGCCACCTCGATGCGCACACCGTCGTCGCTGCGCAGACACAGAACGTCGGCGGAGGTGCCCGCGTGCACGACGGCATTGGTGACCAGTTCGCTGGTCAGAACGACGGCGTCGTCGACGATGTCGGCGAAGCCCCAGCCCTGGAGAGTGTCCCGGACGAACGCGCGGGCGGTCGCGACGGACCGTCCCACGGGCTCGAAACTGGCGGCCGCGCGCGCGGTGATCACAGAACTCCCTGTCCGGTTGTCGGCGTGCGGGGTTCCGTGGCCGACCCGCTCCTGCGTGGGCAGAGCGTGGTTCCCTGTCGGCCGGGGATCCTGAGGCGTACCTCCAGGATGCAGTCCGGTGGTCATGGTGCGGTGCCCCTCCGATGCCTGCCTGCCCGCTCGTACTCGTGCCACCGCCCAGGCCGGACGGGACCGGCACGGCTGGACAGCCGCATGCAAGGTTACTTACCTTCGCCGCCCCCGCGGATGCCGGTCACGAGTGTTTCCGTCTGGAAGAGTCCGGTGTTTCCGCTCCGGTAGGTGTATGTGGTTGCCTCCGGCCAGGGCCGGAGTTCCGTCCCGAGGGTGTGCGGACGATGTGCGAAGCTGCCGAACTGTTATGGCCTGGTTCGGCCGGGGTGAAACACTGGGCAGGCTCCAGGAGAAGGTCCGGGCAGGTCGAATGCCTCACCTGCACCACGAGCAGAAGTACCCGAGTACGCCGAGCAGTATTGGTCGACCCTTGCGGGAGGGACACAGTGGAGTCTGGCGCAGCGACGCGGGGCGGTAGGACGCGCGCGAAAGGCGGACAGTCCCTGAACAGTGGGCGCACACCGCGCACCGGCACCACCGAGGTGGACACGGCGGCCCTGAACCGGTTGCTGGCCGCCCTGCTGTCGATGCGGGACGGCAACTTCCGCAAGCGGCTCACCGTTTCCGGTGACGGCGTGATGTCCGAGATCTCGGCGGTCTTCAACGAGGTCGCCGACCGCAATCTGCACCTGACGGGTGAGCTGTCGCGGGTACGGCGCGTGGTGGGCCGTGAGGGAAAGCTCACGGAGCGGCTGGAGACGGGCGCCGGTGAGGGCGCCTGGGCGGCCGCGATCGACGCGTCGAACGCGCTGGTGGACGATCTCGTACGGCCTGTCTCCGAGGTCGGCCGGGTCCTGTCCGCTGTCGCGGAGGGTGATCTGTCGCCGCGCATGGAACTGCGCGCGCAGGCGGCGGACGGCAACGGGCATCCGCTGCGCGGTGAGTTCCTGAAGGTCGGGAGGACCGTCAACAACCTGGTCGACCAGTTGTCGACGTTCACCGACGAGGTCACCCGCGTGGCCAGTGAGGTGGGTACCGAGGGCAAGCTGGGCGGACAGGCCCGGGTGCGCGGGATGTCCGGGTCGTGGAAGGACCTCACGGACTCGGTCAACACGATGGCGTACCGGCTCACCGCCCAGGTGCGTGACATCGCTCTCGTGACGACGGCCGTCGCCAAGGGTGACCTGTCGCGGAAGGTCACGGTTCACGTGGCCGGCGAGATGCTGGAGCTCAAGAACACCGTCAACACGATGGTGGACCAGCTGTCCTCGTTCTCCTCCGAGGTGACGCGAGTCGCCCGTGAGGTGGGCACCGAGGGCGAGCTGGGCGGTCAGGCGCAGGTGCCCGGTGTGGCCGGCGTGTGGAAGGACCTCACCGATTCGGTGAACCTGATGGCCGGCAACCTGACGGCCCAGGTGCGCGGGATCGCGCAGGTGACCACGGCGGTCGCGAGCGGTGACCTGTCGCAGAAGGTGACCGTCTCCGCGCGCGGCGAGGTCGCGCAGCTCGCCGAGACGATCAACCAGATGACCGAGACGCTGCGGACGTTCGCCGACGAGGTGACCCGTGTCGCCAACGAGGTCGGCGGCGAGGGCCGGCTCGGCGGTCAGGCGAACGTGCCGGGGGCGGCGGGAACGTGGAAGGACCTCACGGACTCGGTCAACACGGTCTTCAGGAACCTCACGACCCAGGTGCGGGACATCGCCGCGGTGACGACCGCCGTGGCCAACGGTGATCTGTCGCAGAAGGTCAGCGTCCAGGTCGCGGGCGAGATGCTGGAGCTGAAGAACACCGTCAACACGATGGTCGACCAGCTGTCGTCGTTCGGTGTCGAGGTCACGCGGGTCGCGCGCGAGGTCGGCGTCGAGGGTGAACTGGGCGGCCAGGCACAGGTTCCGGGGGTGGCCGGTACCTGGAAGGACCTCACGGACTCCGTCAACACGGCGTTCCAGAACCTGACGGGCCAGGTCCGCAACATCGCCCAGGTGACCACGGCGGTCGCCAACGGTGATCTGTCGCAGAAGGTCACCGTCGAGGTCGCCGGCGAGATGCTGGAGCTGAAGGTCACCGTGAACACCATGGTGGACCAGCTCTCGAGCTTCGCCGACCAGGTGACGCGGATGGCCCGTGACGTGGGCACGGAGGGCCGGCTCGGCGGCCAGGCCCGGGTGGACGGCGTGTCCGGCACCTGGAAGGAACTCACCGACTCCGTCAACTTCATGGCGGGGAACCTGACTTCGCAGGTGCGGCAGATCGCCCAGGTGACCACGGCGGTGGCCCGGGGTGATCTGTCTCAGAAGATCGACGTGGACGCGCGCGGCGAGATCCTGGAGCTGAAGAACACCATCAACACGATGGTCGACCAGCTCTCCGCGTTCGCCGACCAGGTGACGCGGGTGGCCCGTGACGTGGGTACGGAGGGCCGGCTCGGCGGTCAGGCACAGGTGCCCGGCGTCGCCGGCGTGTGGCGTGACCTGACCGACTCGGTGAACGGCATGGCCGGCAACCTCACCGCCCAGGTGCGCAACATCGCGCAGGTCGCGACCGCGGTGGCCCGCGGTGACCTGTCTCAGAAGATCGACGTGGACGCGCGCGGCGAGATCCTGGAGCTGAAGAACACCCTCAACACGATGGTGGACCAGCTCTCGAACTTCGCCGAGCAGGTGACGCGGGTGGCCCGCGAGGTGGGCACGGAGGGCATCCTCGGCGGGCAGGCAGAGGTGCAGGGTGTCTCGGGCACCTGGAAGGACCTCACCCAGTCCGTGAACTTCATGGCCAACAACCTGACCATCCAGGTGCGCAACATCGCCGAGGTGACGACCGCGGTCGCCATGGGAGACCTGTCCAAGAAGATCACCGTCGACGCCAGGGGCGAGATCCTCGAACTGGTCACGACCGTCAACACGATGGTCGACCAGCTCTCGTCGTTCGCCGAGCAGGTGACGCGGGTGGCCCGCGAGGTGGGCACCGAGGGCCAGTTGGGCGGTCAGGCCAGGGTGCCCGGCGTCACGGGCATCTGGAAGGACCTGAGCGACAACGTCAACCTGATGGCCTACAACCTGACCATGCAGGTGCGGAACATCTCGCAGGTCGCGGCGGCCGTCGCCAACGGCGACCTGACCCGCACGGTGACGATCGAGGCGCGCGGTGAGGTCGCACAGCTCGCCGACACCTTCAACACCATGGTGAAGACGCTGAGTTCGTTCGCCGAGCAGGTCACCAAGGTGGCCCGCGAGGTGGGTACGGACGGCATCCTCGGCGGTCAGGCGCACGTCCCGGGAGTCGCCGGCACGTGGAAGGACCTCACCGAGTCGGTGAACGGCATGGCGTCCAACCTGACCGGCCAGGTGCGCAACATCGCGATGGTCACCACGGCCATCGCCAAGGGCGATCTGACCAAGAAGATCGACATCGACGCGCGCGGCGAGATCCTGGAGCTCAAGACCACCATCAACACGATGGTCGACCAGCTCTCGTCCTTCGCGGAGGAGGTCACCCGAGTCGCCCGCGAGGTGGGCACCGAGGGGCAGTTGGGCGGCCAGGCGCGTGTCCGTGACGTCGACGGCACGTGGCGCGACCTCACCGAGTCGGTGAACGAGATGGCCGGGAACCTGACCCGGCAGGTGCGCGCCATCGCGCGCGTGGCGACCGCGGTGACCCGCGGCGACCTGAACCTGAAGATCGACGTGGACGCCTCCGGCGAGATCCAGGAACTCCAGGACTACATCAACAAGATGATCGCCAACCTGCGTGACACCACCATCGCGAACAAGGAACAGGACTGGCTGAAGGGCAACCTCGCCCGCATCTCCGCGCTGATGCAGGGCCGCCGCGACCTCGACGACGTGGCCTCGCTGATCATGAGCGAGCTGACGCCGGTCGTCTCGGCCCAGCACGGCGCGTTCTTCCTCTCGATGCCGCTGGTCGACGGCAAGGACGCGGCCACCGAGGACGAGGAGGCCTACGAGCTGCGCATGCTCGGGTCGTACGGCTACTCGATGGGCTCCATGCCGACGTCGTTCCGCCCGGGTGAGGCGCTGATCGGGACGGCCGCGCAGGAGAAGCGCACGATCCTCGTGGAGAACGCCCCGAGCGGCTACCTGAAGATCTCCTCCGGGCTGGGGGAGGCGCCTCCGGCGCAGGTCATCGTGCTTCCGGTGCTCTTCGAGGGAACCGTGCTCGGTGTCATCGAGCTGGCGTCCTTCACACCCTTCACGCACATCCAGAAGGACTTCCTGAACCAGATCGCCGAGATGATCGCGACGAGCGTCAACACCATCTCCGTCAACACCAAGACGGAGGTGCTGCTCCGGCAGTCGCAGGAGCTCACCGAGCAACTGCGGGAACGCTCCGCGGAGTTGGAGAACCGGCAGAAGGCGCTCCAGGACTCGAACGCGGAACTGGAGGACAAGGCCGAGCTGCTGGCCCAGCAGAACCGCGACATCGAGGTCAAGAACACCGAGATCGAGGAAGCCAGGCAGGTCCTGGAGGAGCGCGCCGAGCAACTCGCCGTCTCCATGCGCTACAAGAGCGAGTTCCTGGCCAACATGTCGCACGAGCTGCGGACTCCGCTCAACTCCCTGCTGATCCTGGCCAAGCTGCTCGCCGACAACGCGGACACGAACCTCACGCCGAAGCAGGTCGAGTTCGCCGAGACGATCCACGGCGCGGGTTCCGACCTGCTCCAGTTGATCAACGACATCCTCGACCTGTCGAAGGTCGAGGCGGGCAAGATGGACGTGTCGCCGACCCGGATCGCGCTCGTCCAGCTCGTCGACTACGTGGAGGCGACGTTCCGCCCGCTGACCGCGGAGAAGGGGCTCGACTTCTCCGTACGGGTCTCGCCGGAGCTGCCCGCCACGCTGCACACCGACGAGCAGCGACTGCTCCAGGTGCTGCGCAACCTGCTCTCCAACGCTGTGAAGTTCACCGATTCCGGAGCCGTAGAGCTGGTGATCCGGCCCGCCGGGGCGGACGTGCCGGTGGCCATCAGGGAGCAGCTGCTGGAGTCGGGGTCGCTGCGGGACGCGGACGCCGATCTGATCGCGTTCTCCGTGACGGACACCGGTATCGGTATCGCGGCCAGCAAGATGCGGGTGATCTTCGAGGCCTTCAAGCAGGCGGACGGTACGACGAGCCGCAAGTACGGCGGTACGGGTCTGGGGCTCTCCATCTCGCGGGAGATCGCGCGGCTGCTGGGCGGCGAGATCTACGCCCAGAGCGAGCCGGGACGCGGCTCCACGTTCACGCTGTATCTGCCGCTGCACCCGAGCGAACTGCCGCCGCAGGGTTACGGGCAGCTCGCGCCGACGCTGGAGGCGGGGGAGTTGCTGGCCTCGGAGGCCGAACTGCACGACATCGGGATGCCGGCCGAGGTGAAGTCGTACCAGGACGCCCAGAACGGGCCCGCCGCACTGTTCAGGAGGCGCCGCAGGGCGCTGCCGACGGCCGAGCAGCGCACCGCCGTCCCCGGACAGCCGGACGGTGCCGCGGGCGCCGCTCAGGAGCCGTGGACGGCCGCGGGCCGACAGGACGCGGGACCGCAGCAGGGCGGCCGGGGCATTCGCTTCGAGGGCGAGAAGGTGCTGATCGTCGACGACGACATCCGCAATGTCTTCGCGCTGACCAGTGTCCTCGAGCAGCACGGCCTTTCGGTGCTGTACGCGGAGAACGGCCGCGAGGGCATCGAGGTCCTGGAGCAGCACGACGATGTGACGGTCGTTCTGATGGACATCATGATGCCCGAGATGGACGGCTATGCCACGACCACGGCGGTCCGGCGGATGCCGCAGTTCGCGGGGCTGCCGATCATCGCGCTCACGGCGAAGGCCATGAAGGGTGACCGGGAGAAGGCGATCGAGTCGGGTGCCTCCGACTATGTGACCAAGCCGGTCGATCCCGATCATCTGCTGTCCGTGATGGCGCAGTGGATGCGTGAGGGGTGACACACTCGTACGCGAGGACGCGCGGCCGTCACGTGCTGTTGGGCACCAGGACACCGTGTGGAACGGCGGCCCGGCGTCGGATGACCGGCTGTGCCCGAAGCCGTGTAGAAGCACGGGAAACGGGGAACCTTCTGGTCCCCTGCCGCGTTTCTGCTACGTGCACAGTGACATCACGGTGACAGGGTGTGGCGACAGGCGGGGTGCAGCTACCATGACCGGCACAAGGACGGGCGGCGCAAGGGAGTCGTCCCCTGGGGCGGCGCCCGGTGCCTCCCCAAGTCCTGCGGACAGGGGAGGCCCCATGCCGGGGCGAGGAGGGCGGGCCATGGTGCAGAAGGCCAAGATCCTCCTGGTCGATGACCGGCCGGAGAATCTGTTGGCGCTGGAGGCGATCCTCTCCGCGCTCGATCAGACACTGGTACGGGCATCGTCCGGGGAGGAAGCGCTCAAAGCGCTGCTCACGGACGACTTCGCGGTCATTCTGCTGGACGTTCAGATGCCGGGCATGGACGGATTCGAGACCGCCGCGCACATCAAGCGGCGGGAGCGGACCCGGGACATTCCGATCATCTTCCTCACCGCCATCAACCACGGCCCGCACCACACCTTCCGGGGGTACGCGGCCGGCGCGGTGGACTACATCTCCAAGCCCTTCGACCCGTGGGTGCTGCGCGCGAAGGTCTCGGTGTTCGTCGAGCTCTACATGAAGAACTGCCAACTCCGTGAACAGGCGGCGCTGTTGCGGCTCCAGTTGGAGGGTGGCGGCAAGGCGGCGCTCGGTGAGGCCAAGGAGCCCGCCGGACTCCTCGCCGAACTCTCGGCGCGGCTCGCGGCCGTCGAGGAGCAGGCGGAGGCGCTCTCCAAGCAGCTCGACGACGACTCGGCGGACGCGGCCGCGGTGGCGACCGCGGCCCACCTGGAACGCAAACTGACCGGACTGCGCAGGGCGCTGGACGCGCTGGAGCCAGGTACGGGCAGTGGTGCCCCCTCGCTGCCGTCGCAGAGCTGAGGCCCGCCCGGACGAGTCCGGGCGGCAAGGGAGCGACGTGAGGAAGCGTCAGTTCCACTCCTGGTAAAGGTGACACGATCGGGTGAAGCCGGGGATCCCCCTGTTCGAGCGAAGTCGAGAACTTGGGGGAGGCACACGTGTCGCTGTCGTCTCCACCGGTAACCTCACACACATGGCCCCACGTCAGTCCGCAGCCAAGAAGCCGCCCGCGAAGAAGGCGGCCGCTCCGACGAAGGCTCCGGCGAAGAAGGCCCCCGCCAAAAAGGCAGCCGCAGGCAAGGCGCCCGCCAAGAGGGCCGCGGCGAAGAAGCCCGCACCCGCGCCGGCGCCCAACCCGACCGCGGGCGTGTACAAACTCGTACGCGCCCTGTGGCTGGGCATCGCGCACGCGGTCGGCGCCACCTTCCGCGGGATAGGGCGGGGCGCGAAGGGGCTCGATCCGGCGCACCGCAAGGACGGACTCGCGCTCCTGCTGCTCGGCCTCGGGCTGATCGTCGCGGCGGGCACCTGGTCCAATCTGCGCGGCCCCGTCGGCGACCTCGTCGAGATGCTGGTCACCGGCGCCTTCGGCCGCCTCGATCTCCTCGTCCCGATACTGCTCGCCGTCATTGCGGCCCGGCTCATCCGGCATCCCGAGCAGCCCGAGGCGAACGGCCGCATCGTGATCGGTCTGTCGGCGCTCGTGATCGGCGTGCTCGGGCAGGTGCACATCGCGTGCGGATCGCCCGCGCGCAGTGACGGGATGCAGGCGATAAGGGACGCCGGCGGTCTCATCGGCTGGGGTGCGTCGACCCCGCTGACGTACACGATGGGTGACGTCCTCGCCGTACCGCTCCTCGTGCTGCTCACGGTCTTCGGGCTGCTGGTCGTCACGGCGACCCCGGTCAACGCGATTCCACAGCGGCTGCGGCTGCTCGGCCAGAAACTCGGCATCGTCCAGGCCGACTTCGACGAGGACGCGTTCCGCGAGGACGAGGAGCGCTACGACGAGCAGTGGCGCGACGGGCTTCCGGGGGGCTCCCGCAGGCGCCCGCGCGCCCCCGAGGCGCACGACCCCGACAGTGCCGAGCAGGAGGCGCTCACCAGGCGCCGGAGCCGCCCCCGGCGGCCCGGGGCGCCGCAGCCCGACATGAACCGGCCGATGGACGCCGTGGACGTCGCCGCGGCCGCCGCGGCGGCGCTGGACGGCGCCGTGCTGCACGGGATGCCGCCCTCGCCCCTGGTCGCCGATCTGACGCACGGCGTCAGCGTGGAGCGTGACGGGTACGAGGAGACGACACCCGTACCCGCCGCCCGCGCCAAGGTCGTGCCCGGCGCCAAGCGGCCCCGGCAGGAGGCGCTGCCGGTCGAGTCCGTCGTGCCCGACCTCACCAAGGCCGCACCCGACGCCCCCCGCGAGCTGCCCCCGCGCGCGGAACAGCTCCAGCTCTCCGGGGACGTCACCTACTCGCTGCCCTCGCTCGATCTCCTGGAGCGCGGCGGCCCCGGCAAGACCCGCAGCGCGGCCAACGACACGGTCGTCGACTCCCTGCGTCAGGTCTTCGCCGAGTTCAAGGTGGACGCCGACGTCACGGGCTTCACCCGCGGACCGACGGTCACGCGCTACGAGGTCACGCTCGGCCCCGCCGTGAAGGTCGAGCGGATCACCGCGCTCACCAAGAACATCGCGTACGCGGTCGCCAGCCCCGACGTGCGGATCATCAGCCCGATCCCCGGCAAGTCCGCGGTCGGCATCGAGATCCCCAACACCGACCGCGAGATGGTCAACCTCGGTGACGTGCTGCGTCTCGCCGACGCGGCGGAGGACGACCACCCGATGCTGGTCGCGCTCGGCAAGGACGTCGAGGGCGGCTACGTGATGGCCAACCTGGCGAAGATGCCGCACGTCCTCGTCGCCGGAGCCACCGGCTCCGGCAAGTCGTCGTGCATCAACTGCCTGATCACCTCGGTCATGGTCCGGGCGACCCCCGAGGACGTACGCATGGTCCTGGTGGACCCCAAGCGGGTCGAGCTGACCGCGTACGAGGGCATCCCGCACCTGATCACGCCGATCATCACCAACCCGAAGCGGGCCGCCGAGGCGCTGCAGTGGGTCGTACGGGAGATGGACCTGCGCTACGACGACCTCGCGGCGTTCGGGTTCCGGCACATCGACGACTTCAACGAGGCCATCAGGAACGGCAAGGTCAAGCTGCCCGAGGGCAGTGAGCGCGAGCTGACCCCGTACCCGTACCTCCTGGTGATCGTCGACGAGCTCGCCGACCTGATGATGGTCGCGCCGCGCGACGTCGAGGACTCGATCGTGCGCATCACCCAGCTCGCGCGCGCGGCCGGCATCCATCTGGTGCTCGCCACGCAGCGGCCGTCCGTCGATGTCGTCACCGGTCTGATCAAGGCGAACGTGCCCTCCCGGCTCGCGTTCGCCACCTCGTCGCTCGCGGACTCGCGCGTCATCCTCGACCAGCCGGGCGCGGAGAAGCTGATCGGCAAGGGCGACGGACTCTTCCTGCCGATGGGGGCCAACAAGCCCACGCGCATGCAGGGCGCCTTCGTCACCGAGGGCGAGGTCGCGGCGATCGTGCAGCACTGCAAGGATCAGATGGCACCCGTCTTCCGGGACGACGTCACCGTGGGCACCAAGCAGAAGAAGGAGATCGACGAGGACATCGGCGACGACCTCGACCTGCTGTGCGCGGCCGCCGAACTGGTCGTCTCCACGCAGTTCGGGTCCACCTCGATGCTCCAGCGCAAGCTGCGCGTCGGCTTCGCCAAGGCCGGCCGGCTGATGGACCTCATGGAGTCGCGCGGGATCGTCGGGCCCAGTGAGGGTTCCAAGGCGCGTGACGTTCTCGTGAAGGCCGACGAGCTGGATGGAGTGTTGGCCGTGATGCGCGGGGAAGCAGAAGCGTAGAGCCCTCGGCGAGGAGGGGCGGAGTGCCGGCGACGGCGCGGTGAGCGCGTGGCGGTCGCTCAGGGAGTGGCCGGCGTGTCGGGCGGATGGCGGAACGTCATGTTCCGTACCTGGCTGATATGTGAACGTGACTCACCCGTAAGGAGTCGGTGGGCAACCGTTTCGCCTTGTCGCACGTCAAGTTGATCGAAGGGGCGCCACCATGTCCCTATATCAGGATGACCGGCCATTCTGATGGCGTACAAAGTCCCACCGCCCGGTTGCCCCACCCTTTCGTACCCCCCCTAGACTGAACTTCCAGCACAGGTGGCTACACGCTCGAAAGGCGCCCCCGTGTCCATCGTCAACTCACCTGACGGCAACTCCCCCGAAGACGAGCGTCCGTTCGAAGACGACCCTACGGCCGAGCGGCCCTCGATCGGACGTGCCCTTCAGCAGGCACGCATCGAGGCCGGTCTGACCGTCGACGACGTCAGTAACGCCACCCGCGTCCGTATCACCATCATTCACGCCATCGAACAGAACGACTTCGCTCCCTGTGGCGGCGACGTCTACGCGCGCGGGCACATCCGGACCCTGGCCCGCGCCGTCCGGCTCGATCCGGCACCGCTGCTCACGCAGTACGGCGCCGACCACGGCGGACGTCCCGCGCCGACGCCCGCCGCCCCGCTCTTCGAGGCGGAGCGCATCCGTCCCGAGCGCCGTGGACCGAACTGGACGGCCGCCATGGTCGCCGCGATCGTCGCGGTGATCGGCTTCGTCGGGTTCACCGTGGTCAAGGGCGGCGGCAACGGCGACGACTCGAAGACCCAGGTCGCCGAGGGGTCCACGCCGATCACCAAGAAGGCCTCCGCCTCACCCACCTCGGCCGCCACCAAGCCCGCCGACCCGAAGCCCGAGCCCTCCGACAGCGCCATCGCGGCCGCCCCGCAGGACAAGGTGACCGTGCAGGTCAGCGCCGCGGACGGACGCAGCTGGATCTCCGCCAAGGACCACAACGGGCGGATGCTCTTCGACGGGCTGCTGAACAAGGGCGAGTCCAAGACCTTCCAGGACAGCTCCAAGATCAACCTCATCCTCGGGGACGCGGGAGCCATCCAGCTCTTCGTCAACGGCAAGAAGATCGAGGATCAGTTCCAGCCGGGCGCGGTCGAGCGTCTCACGTACACGAAGGGCGACCCGCAGGTCGGCTAGGGGTCCCGTGAAATACGCCGTCGACGGGGTTGGCCAAGATCGGCCAACCCCGTCGACGTGGGCTGTCGGTGAGACAAAGTAGTCTTGAGCCCATGCCTGAACGCCGTACCGTCGCACTCGTCACCCTTGGCTGCGCCCGTAACGAGGTGGACTCGGAGGAGCTCGCAGGCCGCTTGGAGGCGGACGGCTGGCAACTCGTGGAGGACGCCGAGCAAGCGGATGTCGCCGTCGTCAACACCTGTGGCTTCGTCGAAGCCGCCAAGAAGGACTCCGTCGACGCCCTCCTCGAAGCCAATGATCTCAAGGGGCACGGCAGAACCCAGGCCGTCGTGGCGGTGGGCTGCATGGCCGAGCGGTACGGCAAGGAACTCGCCGAAGCGCTCCCCGAGGCCGACGGAGTGCTCGGCTTCGACGACTACGCCGACATCTCCGACCGCCTCCAGACCATCCTGAACGGCGGCATCCACGCCTCCCACACCCCGCGCGACCGGCGCAAGCTGCTGCCGATCAGCCCTGCCGAGCGGCAGAGCGCAGGCGAGGAAGTGGCCCTTCCCGGCCACGGCGCCCCCACCGACCTCCCCGAGGGCGTCGCCCCGGTCTCCGGCCCCCGCGCGCCCCTGCGCCGCCGCCTGGACGGGTCCCCGGTCGCCTCGGTGAAACTGGCCTCCGGCTGCGACCGCCGCTGCACGTTCTGCGCCATCCCGTCCTTCCGCGGTTCGTTCATCTCGCGCCGCCCCAGCGACGTCCTGAACGAGGCCCGCTGGCTGGCCGAGCAGGGCGTCAAGGAGGTGATGCTCGTCTCGGAGAACAACACCTCGTACGGCAAGGACCTGGGTGACATCCGTCTCCTGGAGACGATGCTGCCCGAGCTGGCCGAGATCGACGGCATCGAGCGCGTGCGGGTCAGCTACCTGCAGCCCGCCGAGATGCGCCCCGGACTGATCGACGTCCTCACCTCGACACCGAACGTCGCGCCATACTTCGACCTGTCCTTCCAGCACTCCGCGCCCGACGTGCTGCGCTCGATGCGCCGCTTCGGTGACACCGACCGGTTCCTGGAACTGCTGGACACCATCCGTTCCAAGGCCCCGCAGGCCGGCGTGCGCTCCAACTTCATCGTGGGCTTCCCCGGCGAGAGCGAGGCCGACCTCGCCGAGCTGGAGCGCTTCCTCACCGGAGCCCGCCTCGACGCGATCGGTGTCTTCGGGTACTCCGACGAGGACGGCACCGAAGCGGCGACGTACGAGAACAAGCTGGACGAGGACGTCGTCGCCGAGCGCCTCGCGCGCGTGTCCCGGCTCGCCGAGGAGCTGGTCGCCCAGCGGGCCGAGGAACGCGTGGGCGAGACGGTGCACGTGCTGGTGGAATCCCTCGACGGCGAGGAGGGTGCGTACGGCCGCGCCGCGCACCAGGCACCGGAGACGGACGGGCAGGTGCTGTTCACGAGCGGCGAGGGTCTGACCGTCGGCCGTATCGTCGAGGCCAAGGTGGTCGGTACGGAAGGTGTCGACCTGGTGGCCGAGCCGCTCCCGGGCTCGCTCGCGTGTACTGAGGAGGCGGCCAGATGACCGGAGTCCCGGCATCCGCGGCAGGCGGCTCCCCAGGCGCCAAAGGCGCGACGGGCGCCCCCGGCGCACCGGGTACTCCCGGCGCATCCGGTACTCCGGACGCATCCGGTGCTCCGGGGGGCGCGAAGCCGGCGCGGGGCGGGAAACTGGGCGCTGCTGCCGTCAATCAGGCCAGTCTCTGGAACATCGCCAACATCCTGACCATGATCCGGCTCGTCCTCGTGCCGGGCTTCGTGGCGCTGATGCTGGCCGACGGCGGATACGACCCCGCCATGCGCGCCTGGGCCTGGGCGGCCTTCGCCGTCGCCATGATCACCGACATCTTCGACGGCCACCTGGCGCGCGCGTACGACCTCGTCACCGACTTCGGGAAGATCGCCGACCCCATCGCCGACAAGGCGATCATGGGCGCGGCGCTGGTCTGCCTGTCCGCCCTCGACGATCTGCCCTGGTGGGTCACCTTCGTCATCCTCGGGCGCGAGCTCGGCGTCACCCTGCTGCGCTTCGTCGTGATCCGGTACGGGGTCATCCCGGCGAGCCGCGGAGGCAAGCTGAAGACGCTGGCCCAGGGCACGGCGGTCGGTATGTACATCCTGCCGCTGACGGGGGCGCTGGCCACCCTGAGGTTCTGGGTGATGGCGGTCGCGGTCATTCTGACCGTGGTCACCGGACTCGACTATGTGAGACAGGCCATCGTGCTGCGCCGCCGCGGAATCGCGGAGCGGCAGGCGGCCGCCGCGGAGGCTGCGGAGGCCGAGCGGTGACGTCCACGGCCACTGAGGTGGTGCGACTACTCACGGTGAGGGGCGAGACGCTCGCCGTCGCCGAGTCGCTCACCGGTGGTCTGGTGGCGGCGGAGATCACCGCGGTGTCCGGCGCCTCGAAGGCGTTCCGGGGTTCCGTGACCGCGTACGCCACCGAACTGAAACACGAACTGCTGGGCGTCGACGTCACTCTTCTGGCCGAGCGCGGCGCGGTGGATCCGCAGGTCGCGGCGCAGATGGCGGCCGGGGTGCGCAAGGCGCTCGGCGCCGACTGGGGGATCTCGACCACCGGCGTCGCCGGTCCCGAACCCCAGGACGGACAGCCCGTCGGCACGGTCTACGTGGCCGTCGACGGGCCCTCCGCAGCACCCTTGACCACCGCCCGTGACGGGAAAGTGGTGCCGCTGCGGTTGAACGGCGACCGGGCGGAAATCCGTATGGAGAGTGTACGCAGCGTACTCGCGCTGCTCCTTCAGGAGCTCGCGGGCGAACAGACCGGGAATGAGCGGGCACAGGATACGGAACAGAACGGGGGGTTTTGATGTTTGCAGCCCTGAGTGAACACGACATCGCTCCCCGCACGGCCGCGGCGCAAGGCGGTACGGTGGGGCGTGAAGGATGCGGCTACGCGGTCCGAGGAGGGAGCCACCGATGATTCTGCTCCGTCGCCTGCTGGGTGACGTGCTGCGTCGGCAGCGCCAGCGCCAGGGCCGTACTCTGCGCGAAGTCTCCTCGTCCGCCCGAGTCTCACTCGGCTATCTCTCCGAGGTGGAGCGGGGGCAGAAGGAGGCATCCTCCGAACTGCTCTCCGCGATCTGCGACGCGCTGGACGTACGGATGTCCGAGCTCATGCGGGAAGTGAGCGACGACCTCGCCCTCGCCGAGCTGGCACAGTCGGCAGCGGCCACCGACCCGGTGTCCGCGCCGGTGCGTCGCCCGATGCTCAATTCCGTATCGGTGACCGGTGTGCCACCGGAACGGGTCACTATCAAGGCGCCTGCCGAAGCGGTCGACGTCGTCGCCGCCTGACGCTCACCAGCTCGCGTTTCCTGAGCTGAGAACGCGTGACCGAAGCCCCGGCCGGGGCTTCTCCGGGGAGACCTGGAGGAGCCGGGCCGGGGCTTTCGCGTTCCCCGGCACCCCTGGTGGGTCCATTTGCCGGTATACGGCGCGGACTCCATGGTGGAGGGACGCGGCGAGCCGGAGTCGACCGCCGGGACCGTGCGGTCGCGGGGGCAGGGGCGCCGGAGCCGTCGTGAATCGGAGGATGCGGATGTACGTGGTGAAGAGCCCCCTGTCCGACGCGGACCCAGCGGGGCCGGAGGGCTGGATCAAGGACGCCGATGCCGTGCGAGCCCCCGTCGAGGGGCGCGGCGCGGTGATCGCGCGGACGCGGGAACGGGGCGCCGCCGGCGGGGGCCCGGATCCGGTGAGCCATGAGATCTTCATCGGGATCACGGCCGGCCTGGAGGAGCATCACTGGACGTTCCAGGCGGAGAACGGGTGACGTCCCGGGCGCCGCTCTGCCCCGGCCGGTGCCGTGTGCCGTCGGTGTGCCCTGCTCGCGTGTGAGATCGGCGGCCCCGGTGCCGCGCCGGAGGAGGGTGCCATGGCAGGGCGAACAGTGCGTCGGGGGGCTGCCCTGGTGTTCGGCGCGCTGTGGTGGTTCAGCGTGCTCCGGCTCGCGCTGGCGCCCGATGCGGGGGTGCTCGAAGGAGCGGTCGCCGCGGGCGGGTGGGGGCTCAGTCTGCTGCCCGTCCACTGTGTGCCGAAGTCCCGGGCGGTCGGCGCCGTGGGCTCGGACCGATGGCGGGAGCACTGGCGGGAGGTCTGGCGCCGACGCGGGAGCGGTGGGACGGGGGCTACCAGGGCATGGCGACGCCGCCGTTGGGGCGGAGGATCTGACCGGTGGTGAACGCCGAGGCGTCCGAGGCCAGGTGCAGCACGGCGTGGGCGATGTCCTCGGGTTCCCCGACGCGGCCCAGCGGTGACAGGCGCGCCATGAACGCCTCGGTGTGTGCCTGCCGCTCGCCGTGGCGGTTGGTCATGGGGGTACGGATCCAGCCGGGCGCCACGGCGTTGACACGAATGCCGTGCGGGCCGACCTCGGTCGCCAGCGTCCGTGTCAGCTGTACGACGGCCGCCTTGGCCGCGCTGTAGCACAACAGGCCCGGACCACCGGTGTCGATGGCGCCCGAGGCCATGGTGATGATGCTGCCCCGGACGCTGTTCGTGATCATGGAGCGCGCGGCCTCCTGGCAGGCGTACAGCACCCCCTTGAAGTTGACGTTCAGCACCCGGTCGAGATCCTCGTCCAGCGTCTCCAGGACCGGGCTGCTGTGCATGATCCCGGCGATCGCCGCCATGACGTCGACACGGCCGCACGACGCGACGGCCATCTGCAGCTGGGCGCGGTCGGTGACGTCGAGGGGGTGGCTGTGGGCGGAGCCGCCCTGGCCTTTGATCAGGGTCGCCGTCTCGTGCAGGCCCTGCTCGTCGACGTCCGCGCAGTGCAGCGTGGCGCCGGCCTCCGCGAGCAGGAGCGCCGCCGCCCGGCCGATGCCGCCGGCCGCGCCGGTGACGAATGCGGTGCGTCCGGTGAGGTCGTACGCGGGGAGGGCCATGAGGGGACGGTACGAGGAAATCTGACGGATCGTCAATTAGTTGTGCGGGACGGGAGCCGGTACGTGGTCGGGACAGTGGCCGATGCGCGCTCTAACGGTGCCGTCGGCCCGGCTCCCGCGTCGCGTACCCGGTGTGGCGATGCTGCGCCGTGGGGGTGTGGTGGCCGTCCGGCGACGGGGCGGGGCCCGTCTGGCACCGGGGGCACCAGTAGGTGGGGCGCTCGCGGGAAGCGTCGCCCTGGTTCGCCGAGCGGATCGGCGTCGCGCAGCGCAGACAGGGGCGAAGGGCGCGGCCGTACACGAAGAGGTTCTGGTCGCGGCGCCCGGTGGTGACGCGGGCCGGACGGTCACGGTTGAACTCCAGCAGCTTCTTCGCGAGGAGCGGCAGTTGGGCGGCACGGTCGCCGGGCAGGGCGCCGACGGGGAGCCAGGGGGTGACGCCGAGCAGGAAACAGAGCTCGCTCTTGTACACGTTGCCGATGCCGGCGAGATTCCGCTGGTCGAGGAGGGCCTCGCCGAGAGGGCGGTCAGGATCGCGAAGGAGGTTCTCCAGAGCCTTGCCCGGGTTCCAGTCCGGACCCAGGAGATCAGGGCCGAGGTGACCGACCGCGCGGGCCTCGTCCGTGGTGCGGAGCAGTTCCAGTACGGGCAGGCGGTAGCCGACCGCCGTGCGGTCCGCCGTTCCGAGGACGGCCCGGATCTGGTGCGCGGGACCTCCGCTCCAGCGTCGGCCGGTCTCGTACACCTTCCACGAACCGTCCATCCGCAGATGCGAGTGCAGCGTCAGACCGCCCTCGATCCGGGTCAGGAGGTGTTTGCCGCGGGGGGTGACGTCCAGGACGGCGCGACCGGTGAGGTCGGCCGTGGCGAACCGGGGCACCCGCAGGTCGGAAAGGGTCAGGACCTTGCCCGCGAGGGCTGTGTGCAGTCGGCTCGCGGCCTGCCGGACGGTGTCTCCTTCGGGCATGACTCCAGGGTGGCACGGGTGCGGGCCGGCCGGTCAGGCGCGGAGGCGGAGTCCGCGCGGTGTGGCGATGAAGCCCGCTCCTTCCAGGAGGGTGCCGAGGGGGGAGGTGAGGGCCGAGGCACCGTTGACGCGCTCGACGGTGACCGTGCCGAGCGAGCCCGCGCGGGCGGCCGCGGCGAGGGCCTCCGCCGCGGCGTCCAGGCGCGTGTCCTGGGAGACCGAGCCGTCCGGGTCCGCGGGCCAGGCCAGCAGGGTCTTGCCGCCGCGCTCCATGTAGAGAGCCAGCTCACCGTCGACCAGGACGACCAGCGAACCCGCCTTGCGGCCCGGCTTGTGGCCCGCTTCGGTCGGGGGCTCGGGCCAGGAGAGGGCCGCGCCGTAGGCGTTCGCGGGGTCCGCGGCGGCCAGTACGACAGCCGGCGAGGCGGTACGGGTACGGGAGCGGGCGCCCGGGAAACCCGAACCGCCGGGATGGCCGGAGCCGTTGGCCGGGTACGGCGCGCCGTTGCGGTTGGACGGGGTGTTCCTGAGGTGGGGGACGTCGGGGTGGGGGGAGCCGGCCGAGAAGGCGGAGTCCGCGGAGAACGTGTGGTCCTCGCCGAAGTCGAAGTCGAGTTCGGAGCCGAGGCCGGAATCGGGGCCGAGGTCTGGGCGGAGGTTGAGGTCGTGGCCGGGGGCGAGGCCGTTCAGGGAACCCGAACCGTCCGTGAGATCGGCCCCGTCCGCGAGATCGTCGCCATGGCCGATGCCGTCGAAGCCCGAGCCGGAGTGCGGGAAGACGGGGGTGTCCGGGAAGCCGTGTGCGGCGGGGGAGTTGTCCGGGACGGTGGGGCCGGACAGGGCGGCGCCCCGGTCGCGTGCGTTCGCCACCGCGCGGAGCCGGTCCACCGCGCCGTCCATCGCGAACTGGGCGGCGCCGAGACCCTCGACCACATAGCCGCGCCGTGCCTGGCCGCTGTCCTCGAAGGCCGACAGGATGCGGTACACCGCCGAGAAGCCGCCCTCGACGCCCTCCGCCGCCACGGCGCCCCGGGTCACCACTCCGTGCCGGTCCAGCAGGGTGCGCGCCAGGGCGTGGGCGCGCACGGTCGGGTCGGGCTCGCGCAAGGGCAGCAGTGACCAGCGGCCCGCCACGGTCGGGGGACCGGTACGCGACTGGGGTCGCGCGCCTCCGGTGAGAGAGCCGTAGCGGCCGCGGGGGAGCGAGCGCTTGGCACGGTGGGCCGTGGACCCCGCGGTGCGGCCCGAACCCAGGAGGGAGCGCATCGGTGCGAGCGTGTCGTTCGTGAGGCGCCCGGACCAGGCCAGCTCCCAGATCGCGTCGGCGAGCTGCGGATCGGTGGCGTCGGGGTGCGTGGTGGCGCGAACCTGATCGGCGATCTGGCGGAAGAACAGGCCGTAGCCTCCGGAGAGGGCGTCGAGGACAGACTGGAGCAGTGCGGTCGGCTCCAGGGGGTGTTCGGCCGGAAGCAGCAGGGGGGCGGCGTCCGCCAGATACAGCGAGACCCAGCCGTCCTTGCCCGGCAGCGAACCCGCCCCGGCCCAGACCACCTCTCCGGCGGCCGTGAGTTCGTCGAGCAGGGCGGGCGTATAACCGGCTACCCGGGACGGCAGCACGAGCTTCTCCAACGCGGACGCCGGCACGGACGCGCCCTGCAACTGCTCGACGGCGCGCACCAGTCCGTCGATTCCGCGCAGCCCGTGACCGCTGCCCACGTGCTGCCACTGCGGCAGGAACTGGGCGAGTGCGGCGGGCGGAACCGGCTCGAGTTCGTGACGCAGCGCCGCGAGCGAACGGCGCCGCAGCCGCCGCAGCACCGCCGCGTCACACCACTCCTGGCCGATGCCCGCCGGATGGAACTCCCCCTGGACAACCCGGCCGTTCGCCGCGAGCCGGTGCAGCGCGCCGTCGGTGACGGCCGTACCGAGACCGAAGCGGGCGGCGGCCGTCGCCGAGGTGAACGGCCCGTGGGTGCGCGCGAACCGGGCCAGGAGATCACCGAGTGGATCCTTGACCGGTTCGGTGAAGGCTTCCGGGACACCGACGGGCAACGCCGTGCCGAGCGCGTCGCGCAGTCGGCCCGCGTCCTCGACGGCCGCCCAGTGGTCGGCTCCGCCGATCCGGACCCGGATGGCGCGGCGGGCGGCGGCCAGCTCCTTCGCCCACTGCGGCTCCGCGCCCCGCCCGGCCAACTCGGCCTCCGTGAGCGGCCCCAGCAGACGCAGCAGGTCGGCGACACCCTCCACGTCCTTGATGCGGCGGTCCTCGGTGAGCCACTGGAGTTCGCGCTCCAGCTCGGTCAGGACGTCGGCGTCCAGGAGTTCACGCAGTTCGGCCTGGCCCAGGAGCTCGGCGAGCAGACGCGAGTCCAGCGACAGCGCGGCGGCCCGCCGCTCGGCGAGGGGCGAGTCGCCCTCGTACAGGAACTGGGCGACGTATCCGAAGAGCAGGGAGCGCGCGAAGGGGGAGGGCTCGGGTGTGGTGACCTCGACGAGTCGCACCTTGCGGGACTCGATGTCGCCCATCAGTTCCGTGAGGCCGGGGACGTCGAAGACGTCCTGGAGGCATTCGCGCACGGCTTCCAGGACGATCGGGAACGAACCGAACTCGCTGGCCACCTGGAGCAGTTGGGCGGCGCGCTGCCGCTGCTGCCACAGGGGGGTGCGCTTGCCGGGGCTGCGGCGCGGCAGGAGCAGGGCGCGGGCGGCGCACTCGCGGAAGCGGGCGGCGAACAGGGCCGAACTCCCGACCTGGTCCGTGACGATCTGGTTGACCTCGCCCTTGTCGAAGGTGACGTCCGCCGCGCCGACCGGCGCCCGCTCCGCGTCGTACTCCGTGCCCGCCTTGGTGGGCGCCTGGTCGAGCAGGTCCAGGCTCATCAGGTCGGCGTCGGGCAGCCGCAGCACGATGCCGTCGTCGGCGTGCATGACCTGTGCGTCCATGCCGTACCGCTCGGAGAGCTTGGCGCCCAGGGCGAGGGCCCAGGGGGCGTGGACCTGGGCGCCGAAGGGGGAGTGCACGACGACACGCCAGTCGCCCAGCTCGTCGCGAAAGCGTTCCACGACGATCGTGCGGTCGTCCGGGATGTGACCGCACGCCTCGCGCTGTTCTCTCAGGTACGCGATCACGTTGTCGGCGGCCCAGGCGTCCAGGCCCGCGGCGAGCAGGCGCAGTCGGGCGTTGTCCTCGGGGAGCGATCCGACCTCGCGGAGGAACGCGCCCACCGCGCGGCCCAGTTCGAGCGGGCGCCCGAGCTGGTCGCCCTTCCAGAAGGGCAGCCGGCCGGGGACCCCCGGCGCCGGGGAGACCAGGACCCGGTCCCGGGTGATGTCCTCGATGCGCCAGGAGCTCGTGCCGAGGGTGAAGACATCGCCCACCCGGGATTCGTAGACCATCTCCTCGTCCAGTTCGCCGACCCGGCCCCCGCCCTTCTTGGGGTCGGCCCCCGCGAGGAAGACCCCGAAGAGCCCGCGGTCGGGGATCGTGCCCCCGGAGGTGACGGCGAGACGCTGGGCGCCGGGGCGGCCGGTCACCGTACCCGCGACCCGGTCCCAGACCACGCGGGGCCTCAGCTCCGCGAAGGCGTCCGACGGATAGCGGCCCGCGAGCATGTCGAGCACGGCGGTGAACGCCGACTCCGGGAGCGAGGCGAAGGGGGCCGCCCGGCGGACCGTGGTGAGCAGGTCGTCGACCTGCCAGGTGTCGAGCGCGGTCATGGCGACGAGCTGCTGGGCCAGTACGTCCAGCGGATTGGCGGGGACCCGCAGGGACTCGATGGAGCCGGTGCGCATCCGCTCGGTGACCACGGCCGCCTGCACCAGGTCGCCCCGGTACTTGGGGAAGACGACACCGGTGGAGACCGCGCCGACCTGGTGACCGGCGCGGCCCACGCGCTGGAGCCCCGATGCCACGGACGGCGGTGACTCGACCTGGACGACGAGGTCGACCGCGCCCATGTCGATGCCCAGTTCGAGGCTGGAGGTGGCGACCACGGCGGGGAGACGGCCCGCCTTCAGGTCCTCCTCGACCTGCGCCCGCTGCTCCTTGGAGACGGAACCGTGGTGGGCACGCGCGATCACCGGCGGCGCTCCCTGAGCCGCGCCCGAGCCGCCCATCAGCTCGGCCGGGGCATGCGCCTCCTCCAGAGGCTCGCCGGTCGCCCGCTCGTAGGCGATCTCGTTGAGCCGGTTGCACAGACGCTCGGCCAGGCGACGCGAGTTGGCGAACACGATCGTCGAGCGGTGGGACTGGACGAGGTCGGCGATCCGCTCCTCGACATGCGGCCAGATGGAGGGCTTCTCCGCGCCCTCCTTGCCGTCGGCGGCCGGGGACCCGCCCAGCTCGCCCAGATCCTCCACCGGGACGACCACGGAGAGGTCGAACTCCTTGCCGGACGGCGGCTGGACGATCTCCACCTTGCGCTGCGGCGAGAGATAGCGCGCCACCTCGTCCACGGGACGCACCGTCGCGGAGAGACCGATACGCCGGGCGGGCTTCGGCAGCAGCTCGTCGAGGCGCTCCAGGGTGAGCGCGAGATGGGCGCCGCGCTTGGTGCCCGCGACCGCGTGCACCTCGTCCAGGATCACCGTCTCGATGCCCGTCAGCGCGTCACGCGTGGCCGACGTCAGCATCAGGAACAGCGACTCGGGGGTCGTGATCAGGATGTCCGGCGGGCGGGTGGCCAGCGCCCGGCGCTCGGCGGGCGGGGTGTCGCCGGAGCGGATGCCCACCTTCACCTCCGGCTCCGGCAGCCCGAGCCGCACGGACTCCTGCCGGATACCGGTCAACGGGCTGCGCAGATTCCGCTCCACGTCGACCGCGAGCGCCTTGAGCGGTGACACGTACAGCACCCGGCAGCGCTTCCTCGGGTCCGCCGGCGGTGGCGTCGAGGCCAGCTGGTCGAGCGCGGCGAGGAACGCGGCCAGCGTCTTGCCGGAACCGGTGGGCGCGACGACCAGCACGTCCGCGCCCGCACCGATGGCCGCCCATGCCCCGGCCTGGGCCGCGGTGGGCGCGGAAAAGGCCCCCGTGAACCAGCCGCGGGTCGCGGGGGAGAAGCCGTCGAGGGCTCGGTGTGCGGAGCTGACCATGCGTCCATCCTGCACCCGTCCACTGACAATCGCGCTGACCTGCGAGAACGCCTCGGCGCGGCAGGGTCGGGCAGTACCGGACAGGTCGGGCGGTCCCGGGCAGAGCGGGGCAGGGCAGGGCGGGCGGCGGCGGTGAGTCCCGGCGCGGTGGCGGAGAATGAGGACGTGGCAGGTTCGGGGCAGGAGCGGGCACGGCACTGGCAGTACGCGGAGCTGCCCGGTGTCGATCTGCTGCGGGCCCGCTACGTCGAGAAGATCTTCGTACGGCACACCCACGAGAACTTCGTCATCGCCGCCGTCGCCGAGGGCGTCGAGGTCTTCCACCACGGCGGCGCCGACCAGTACGCGGGCCCGGGTTCCCTGGCACTCGTCAACCCCGACACCCCGCACACCGGGCGCGCGGGCGTTCCCGAAGGCTGGAGGTACGGCGCCGTGTACCCCTCGCCGGACACGGTGGCCGAGATCGCCGCCGAGACCACCACCCTTCGCGGTACCTCCGGATTCATCCGTCCGGTACTGGACGACCCCTACGCGGCGGGCCTGGTCCACCAGGTGCTCAGGGCCGCGGAGGAGGGCAACGCGCTGGCCGCCGACACCCTTCTGCGCGTCGCCGTGACCCGGTTGCTGCGTCTGAACGGAGGGCCCCTGCCGCAGCGGGCGGTGCGCAGCGCGGGCGCGCGTCTCGCGGCACGCGCGCGTGGCTTGCTGGAGGAGCGGATGGCCGAGCCACCGACCCTTGAGCGGCTCGCCGCCGAACTCGGCACCAGCCCGTTCGCGCTGCTGCGCGCGTTCCGGGACGCCTACGGCATGCCGCCCCACACCTGGCTGACCGACGCGCGGGTACGCCGGGCACGCCACCTCCTGGACGCCGGTTCCGCGCCCGCCGAGGCGGCCGTCGCCGTCGGCTTCACCGACCAGCCGCACCTCAACCGCCACTTCAGCCGGATCGTGGGCGTCCCTCCTGGCGCCTACCAGCGCGAGCGCAAGAACGTACAAGACGCCGAGGGGCGACTCCTCGTACCGTCCGACGCGTGGCACAACAGACAGCTCCCGCAGACATACGCAATGACGAAGGCGGAAAACCCGACGCCGCCGTAGTCCGCGACGCCCTCGGAGTCGGGGTCGCCGTCGGACTGTCCGGTTTCGCCTTCGGGGTGACCTCGGCCGGCAGCGGGCTCACCCTGCTCCAGACCTGCGCCCTCAGCCTCCTGGTGTTCACCGGGGCGTCGCAGTTCGCGCTCGTGGGCGCCCTCGCGGCCGGCGGCAACCCGCTCACCGCGGCGGCGGGCGCGTTCTTCCTGGGGGTCCGCAACGCCTTCTACGGGCTGCGTCTGTCCCAGCTCCTCGCCCTTCCGCGCGCGGTGCGCCCGTTCGCCGCGCAGTGGGTGATCGACGAGACCACCGCCGTCGCGCTCTCCCAGCCCACCCGCCGCAGCGTCCGGATCGGCTTCACCGTCACCGGCCTGTCCCTCTACCTGCTGTGGAACCTCACCACCCTGCTCGGCGCGGCCGGGGCCGAGGCCATCGGCGACACCGACGCGTGGGGCCTGGACGCCGCCGGACCCGCCGTGTTCCTGGCTCTGCTCGCGCCGATGCTGAAGACCACCACGGAACGCGCCGTCGCGGGAATCGCCGTCCTTCTGGGGCTCGGCCTGCTGCCCGTGCTGCCCGCGGGAGTCCCGGTGCTGGTGGCCGCCCTGGCCGCCCCCGCCGTGCTCTGCGTGACGGGACGCCGCGGCATGAAGACCGCCGACGACGCCTCCGCCGTCGTATCGAACAAGGCACCGGCCGGTGCGGTGAACGAGACGACGGCCGGCGCGCAGAACGACGTATCAGGGGAAGACCGTTGAACATCTGGATCGCCATCGGCGCCACCGCGGTCGGCTGCTACGCCCTCAAGCTCATCGGCCTGCTGATCCCCGCGGGCGTACTGGAGCGGCCGCTCGTGCAGCGCCTCGCCGCTCTGCTGCCCGTCGCGCTCCTGGCCGCCCTCACGGCCCAGCAGACCTTCGCCGACGGACGTGTCCTCGTCGTCGACGCGAAGGCTGCCGGGCTCGCCGCGGCGGCTGTGGCGCTGATCCTGCGCGCCCCGTTCCTGGTGGTGGTCGCCGCGGCCGTCGTGGTGACGGCAGGAGTCCGCGCAATCACGGGCTGACACCCCGCACGGGGGGCCGCCGCACGGACGCGCCGCCCGGGCCCGCCGGCCCGCCGCCCGGCCACCGGGGGCGGCGGTTGTCTCAGGTGATGGTCCGGCCGTACGCCCGCAGCGTGCGCAGCGCCTCGATCGTCACCATGGGACGGCACTCCAGGGCGGGGCCCGGTGCCCACTGACGCCATCGGATCGGCCACCCGCCGTCCTCCTGCTGCTCGTCCGCGAGGTGGTCCAGCGAGCGCGCCATCTCCTCGTCGGTGAACCACGCGCGCGCGAGCGAGTCCGGGGTCCGCGCGTAGTCGTGCGGGAAGTGGTGCTCACCCGGCGCGTAACCCGGCGAGACGGGGTACGCGTCCAGGCGGTCGGGGTCCAGCGCGGCGAGCCGCCGCTCACGGACGAGGCGGCCCAGCCGGTCGGCGCTCGCCTGCGCGCGCGGGCGGTCGGCCGCGGAGTCCAGGAAGGCGACCGCCGCCTCGACCTCGTACGGATGGGACTTCTCCAGGGACTCGACCGCCTGCCAGCAGAAGTCGGTGGCCCGGAACAGCCAGGCGTTCCACACCGCGTTGCGGTGCAGCAGGCCGACCACCGGGCCGGTGGCGAGGAGTTCGCTCGGCGGGTCGTCGACGATCGGCACGAACGGGGCCGTCGGATACCCGCGCTGACTGGGAAGGATGGCGGGCAGCGCGCCGTCCGCAGTCGACACCGAGGTCAGATAGCGGCACACCCGCTCCACACGCTGCCCGCCGCACCGGCCGATCGAGTCGAGTACACGCAGCGCGTGCCCGGTGTGCAGCGGCTGGCTGACGGGGCCGCGCAGATCCGGTTCGAGCGCGTGACCGTACCCGTCGTCGTCGTTGCGGTAGGCGGTCAGCGCGATCTCCACCGCGTCGGCGCCGCCACCGAGGAAGTGGTAGGCGAAGCGGCGCTGTTCCAGCACACGCGCGGTGAGCCAGACGAAGTGCTCGGCGCGTGCCAGTGGGGAGTGCGCGGGGGGCGTCTGGGGGAGTGGAGATGCTCCGGTTTCGGCCATGCGTCAGACCGTAGGACGGAAAGCGGTCTCGGCACGCGGTCCCGGCTCCGGCCCACTCTCAGGGGCGGGATACTGGAGTCATGCGGTTGACGGTCTTCTGGCAGCGAATGGCTGATCACTTCGGCGCGGGGTACGCCGAGACGTTCGCGCGCGATCATGTGATGACGGAACTCGGCGGGCGCACCGTCCACGAGGCGCTGAACGCGGGCTGGGAGGCCAAGGACGTGTGGCGCGTGGTGTGCGCGACCATGAACGTTCCGTACGAAAACCGCTGAAGAGGACCGAAGGCCGGGGGACATGGACCCGGTGTCGGTGGCGTGGGCCAGACTTGCCGGGTGGCCCCGACAGACGAGAACACGCAGGTCGATCACCAGGCATCACCCTTCGGCACGACGCCGCCCGGTCCGCCGGGCGGTGAAGCGGCCGGGCAGGGCACGCGCATGCCGCGCTGGCTGCCGCGTGCCATGGTGCTCGCCCTCACGCTCATAGCCGTGTTCCAGCTGGGCAGTTGGGCGTTCCACCAGCTCACCGGTCTGCTGATCAACATCCTGATCTCGTTCTTCCTGGCACTCGCGATAGAACCCGCGGTCAGCTGGATGGCCTCGCGGGGCATGCGCCGAGGGCTGGCCACCTTCCTTGTCTTCCTCGGCTCGTTGATCATGATCGCCGGGTTCGTCACCCTCCTCGGGTCGATGCTCGCGGGCCAGATCATCAAGATGATCGAGGGCTTCCCCGACTACCTCGACTCGGTCATCAACTGGGTCAACACGCACTTCCACACCGAGCTGCGACGGGTCGACATCCAGGAGGGCCTGCTCCACTCCGACTGGCTGCGGAAGTACGTGCAGAACAGCGCCACCGGCGTCCTCGACGTGTCCGGCCAGGTGCTGGGCGGCCTCTTCCAGCTGCTGACGGTCGCGCTGTTCTCGTTCTACTTCGCCGCCGATGGGCCGAGACTGCGGCGCGCGCTGTGCTCGGTGCTGCCGCCCGCCCGGCAGGCCGAGGTGCTGCGCGCCTGGGAGATAGCCGTCGACAAGACCGGCGGCTACCTCTACTCACGTGGCCTCATGGCGCTGATCTCGGGCGTGGCGCACTACATCCTGCTGGAGGCGCTGGGCGTGCCCTACGCGCCCGTGCTCGGCGTGTGGGTGGGTCTGGTCTCGCAGTTCATCCCGACCATCGGCACCTATCTCGCCGGTGCGCTGCCGATGCTGATCGCGTTCACGATCGACCCCTGGTACGCGCTGTGGGTGCTCGTCTTCGTCGTGGTCTACCAGCAGTTCGAGAACTATGTGCTCCAGCCCAAACTGACCTCCAGGACGGTGGACATCCACCCAGCGGTCGCCTTCGGGTCCGTCATCGCGGGCACCGCGCTCCTCGGGGCCGTCGGCGCGCTGATCGCCATCCCCGCCGTCGCCACCCTGCAGGCGTTCCTGGGTGCGTATGTGAAGCGCTACGACGTCACGGACGACCCGCGCGTGCACGGGCACCGTACGCGCGGCTCGGCCGGTCTCCTCGCGCGCGTACGGCGGCAGTTCAGCCGGTGAGCCGGTCCTCGCCGCCCGTTCACCAGGTGAGGGCGGCGTGGACACCGGCGACGACGACGGCCGCCGAGTAGCAGCCGACGGCCCCGTACACGACCCGCTCCTTGGCCTGGTCACTCCAGTGCGTGCGCGACAGCAGCCAGGCCAGCGCGGGCAGCACCAGGACGGCGTGCAGGCTCACACCGTGCAGTGGCTTGAGCGGAGCCGTCGAGTGGTACGCGGCCTCCTGGTGGCCGGTCCGGGTGAGGACGACCCCGCGCGCGATCATCGCGGCGCCCGAGGCCAGCGCGACGAGCAGGATCGCGAACCCCGATCGCACGGCGAGCGGCATGCCGGGCGGGCCTGTGGGCCGGTTCCGGAACGAGGCGACCGCGAACACGGTCAGCACCACGACCAGAACCCCGCCACCCACCGCGAGCATCATGGACACGGCCGTGTCGAAGCCGCTCTCCATGTTGAGATGCGAGGGCACCCGACGCCATGCCTGGAGGGTGATCCCGGCGACCTCCACCACACAGTCCGCGGCGAACACCGCGAGCAGCGCGGTGCGCAGCCCCGCCCCCACCCGCACGTACGACGTGACCCAGGTGATCGCGATCAGGGTCAGCCCGAACGAGAGCCCGAAGGTGACGGGCTTGCGCCAGGAGACGGGACCGTCCCACGGGCCGCCGTCGACGGCGAAGACCAGCAGATGCAGACAGCCCGAGAGGACGAGCAGCGCGCCCGTCGCACAGCAGAGCCACTCGGCGGGCCGGAGCGACGGCTTCGGCGGTATCAGGGGACGGGTCCTCGTCGTTCGCATGGCGCACAGCCTGCCGTGCGGGCCGGGTGGCGTCGTCGTACGGCCGAATACACCGGCGGTACGCCCGGGAGAGTAGCCCCCCGGGCCGGGCCGGGGGGCGGGGGCGCGGCCGGGGCCGGGTGCCGGATCCGGGACTGGAGCTGTGGCGGGTCCGCGTGCGGTTGCGGCGGTTGCGGGCGCGGGGTCCGGGATGCTGCCGGGGGCGGCTTCGGGACCGTCCCGGTTGGATCTTCGGGGCGTTGTCGGAGCGTGAACGTAGTCTCGGAGGTGCCGCGTGGTGCGCTTGACACAAAAATCGAACATCCATTCTTATGGAAGTTCCGGCGGAGCTCTCGACGGGGGATTCGGCACGGTTTCGACGGAGATGTGCCCGAGTTATCCACAGGCCGGACGGGCGTCGGGGCGCATTGTCAGTGGCAGGCGTTAGCGTCTTTGACGTGAAGCGATCGACTCAAGCAAACCGGGTGGAACCCATGGCAGGAACCGACCGCGAGAAGGCGCTCGACGCCGCGCTCGCGCAGATTGAACGGCAGTTCGGCAAGGGTGCAGTGATGCGCCTGGGCGAGCGGCCCAATGAGCCCATCGAGGTCATCCCCACCGGGTCGACCGCACTCGACGTCGCCCTCGGTGTCGGCGGCCTGCCGCGCGGCCGAGTCGTGGAGGTGTACGGCCCGGAGTCCTCCGGCAAGACGACCCTGACCCTGCACGCGGTGGCGAACGCGCAGAAGGCCGGCGGCCAGGTGGCGTTCATCGACGCCGAGCACGCCCTCGACCCCGAGTACGCGAAGAAGCTCGGCGTCGACATCGACAACCTGATCCTGTCGCAGCCCGACAACGGTGAGCAGGCCCTGGAGATCGTGGACATGCTGGTCCGCTCCGGTGCTCTCGACCTCATCGTCATCGACTCCGTCGCCGCCCTGGTGCCGCGCGCGGAGATCGAGGGCGAGATGGGCGACTCGCACGTGGGTCTGCAGGCCCGTCTGATGAGCCAGGCCCTGCGGAAGATCACCAGCGCGCTCAACCAGTCGAAGACCACGGCGATCTTCATCAACCAGCTCCGCGAGAAGATCGGCGTGATGTTCGGCTCCCCGGAGACCACGACGGGTGGCCGGGCGCTGAAGTTCTACGCCTCGGTGCGACTCGACATCCGCCGCATCGAGACGCTGAAGGACGGCACGGACGCGGTCGGCAACCGCACGCGCGTGAAGGTCGTCAAGAACAAGGTCGCGCCGCCCTTCAAGCAGGCCGAGTTCGACATCCTCTACGGGCACGGCATCAGCCGCGAGGGCGGCCTGATCGACATGGGTGTGGAGCACGGCTTCGTCCGTAAGGCCGGCGCCTGGTACACGTACGAGGGCGACCAGCTCGGCCAGGGCAAGGAGAACGCGCGCAACTTCCTGAAGGACAACCCCGACCTCGCCAACGAGATCGAGAAGAAGATCCTGGAGAAGCTGGGCGTCGGTGTCAGGCCCGCGGCGCCCACCACCGAGCCGGGCGCGGACGCGGCGGTCTCGGCTGCCCCGGACGACGCCGCGAAGACGGTGCCCGCTCCGGCCGCCAAGACCACCAAGGCCAGGGCCGCGGCGGCAAAGAGCTAGTCCATGACACGACGAACCGACTGGGCCGAGTACGACCACCCCCTCACCTCCGAGAGGCAGGGGCAGGGGTACGGCGGGGGAGACGGCGGTCCGGCCGGAGACGGTGACAGGTCGTACGGCGGTGCCGGGGGGTACGGCGGTCAGCCGTACGGCACCGACGACGGGCTCTACGGAGCCGAGGGTTTCCACGGCATCGGTCCGGACGACGGTGATCCGGACGGTGGCGGTTCGACGGGCGGTGACGCGCGGTGGGGTGACGGCCCGCCGGGCGGTCACGGTTCGCCGGACGCGGCTTCCCGGCGTGGTGGACGCGGTGCGGGCGGACCGCGTGGTGGACGAGGTCGTCGAAGGCGTGGCGGCTTCGGTGAGCCGTCCGGCGACCCACAGGACGGAGGCACCCCCTCCTCGTCGAGGGCCGAGAAGGGGGAGTCGTCCCCAGGGGACCCGGCTGAGCGGGCGCGCGCGATCTGTCTGCGCCTGCTCACCGGGACCCCACGCACCCGGAAGCAGCTGGCGGACGCGTTGCGCAAGCGTGAGATCCCGGACGAGGTGGCGGACGAGGTGCTGTCACGGTTCGAGGAGGTCGGGCTGATCAACGACAGCGCCTTCGCGGACGCCTGGGTCGAGTCGCGCCACCATGGCCGGGGGCTGGCCAGACGGGCGCTCGTCCAGGAGCTGCGGACCAAGGGCGTGGAATCGACGCTGATCGACGAGGCCGTCGGACAGCTCGACTCCGAGCAGGAGGAGGCGACCGCGCGTGAACTGGTCGCCCGCAAGCTGCGCTCCACACGCGGACTCGACCGCGACAAGCGGCTGAGGCGTCTCGCGGGCATGCTCGCCCGCAAGGGCTACTCCCAGGGCATGGCCCTGCGCGTGGTCCGCCAGGCGTTGGAGGAAGAGGGCGAGGACACGGAAGGACTCGGGGACGAGGGGTTCTGATCCCGCGGGCTTCGGGATGAGCGATCCCCGGGCTTCCGTACGAGGGCGTGTTCGTCCGGCACAAGGTCACCGTCGGCTCGTTCGGTCATCCGCGCGCGCTCCGGCTCGTTCGGTCATCCCTGCACCCTGCATGAGCCGGCTCGATACGCCGCCCGTGCGCGAGGCGGTGCGATCGGTCACCGAACGGGAGCCGGCTCGATACGTCGCCCGTGCGCGCAGGCGGTGCGATCGGTCACCCGAACCGGAGCCGGCTTGATCGGCACACGTGCGCGAGCCGGTGCCCGTCCTCAGTTTGAGTACGAGCCCGTTATGAGGGTGAGCGGCGGTCAGCTCTCCGTGTCGGCGTACGTCACCGGAAGGCCTGCGCTCTTCCACGCCTGGAAGCCGCCGACCAGGTCGGTGGCCCGGTGCAGTCCCAGTCGGCGCAGGGACTCGGCGGCCAGGCTGGAGGCGTACCCCTCGTTGCAGAACACCACGATCCGCAGGTCATGGCTCGTGGCCTCCGGGGCGCGGTGGCTGCCCGTGGGGTCGAGCCGCCACTCCAGTTCGTTGCGCTCGACGACGAGCGCGCCGGGGATCAGTCCGTCGCGTTCGCGCAGGGCGGCGTACCGGGTGTCGACCAGAAGCGCCTCGCCGCTGCGCACGGCCTCGAACGCCTCCGCGGCCTCCACCCGGTCCAGGCCCGCGCGGACCTGCTCCAGCAAGGCGTCGATGCCCACGGGCGGCCGGGTGCTCAACTCCAGTCCTCCGGACGTTCGACATGCTCCAGGCGCAGGATCTGCCCCGTACGGCTGTAGCGGCGGATCTGCGGGAGCGGCGGGTAGTAGGCGTGGACCGAGATCGCGTGCTGCTCGGTGGACTCGTTGAGCACCTCGTGCACATGGTGGCGGCCGAAGCCGCGGCCGGTGCCCGCGGGCAGCTTCCGCTGCCGGTCGATCTCCTCGGTGAGTTCCAGGGTCTTCCAGCCGTCGGCGGGCAGCCGGGCGGCTAGTGAGTTCTCCTTGAGTTCGCCCGACGCGGTGAGGAAGGCTCCCACCGATTCGGCGTGGTCGTGCCAGCCGGTTCCGGTGCCGGGTGGCCAGCCGATGAGCCAGGCCTCGCTGCCGCCGGGGCCTTCGAGCCGTACCCAGGTACGGCCCTCGGGGTCCAGGGGAAGCGAGGCGATCAGTTCGGCATCGGCCGCCGCGCGGCGTACGAAGGCGAGCAGGTCGGCCTGGGTGGGGGTACGGGGTGCGGCGTAATCAGCGGAGCCGGCAGGAACGACGGAGACAGCGGAGACAGCGGCAGCCGTGGAGACAGCGGGGGACACAGACACTCGGACCGTCCTGAGAGTTCGCGAGAAGAGCGCGCGGTGGCACGAGTGCGGCGCGCGGGAGATGAGGATGCGAAGTCAGAGGGACGGACGACACACGCAGCCCGCATAGCGGACGAGGTCCATATGGACCCTCCGCCACAGGCGCACACAGGTGTCGGTCACGATCCGGAGTACACCACGGTGGCGCAGACCGGTCAACTCACCGTCACTATATGGACCACGGGGACCCCAGAAGCAGGGAAACCCCAGTTCGACGGTTACTGAGCGTTCAATTCCCGCCCGCCGTCCTTCAGCGCCGCCCGGCGCCCCCGCCGTCCTTCAGCGCGGCCCGGCGCCCCCGCCGTCCTTCAGCGCCGCCCGGCGCCCCTGTCGTCGTTCAGCTCTCGCCCGCGGTCGTTCAGCGCCTGCCCGCCGTCGCCTCCGCGGTGGCCTCCGCCTCCGCAGGTCCGCCGAGGGTCGCCTCGGCCGCCTCGTACAGGTCGGCCGGGCGGACTCCGCCGAGCGCGGTGACCAGGTGTCCGTCGGGGCGGACCAGGAGCACGGTGTGTGCCGCCGCACCCGGGTAGCTCTCCGCGACGAGCAGTTCGGCGGGGTGCGGCAGCGCGGTCACGGCGGCGGCGAGCCGGGGCATGACGCCGGCCGTCACCCAGTGCTTGCGCTCCCACACCCCCGTGCCCGGAGCGATGAGCACGACGAGCAGGACCCCGCGCCCGAGCCGCTCCCGCAGCGGTACGAACGAGCCGTCCTCCGCGGTCACCCGGACATCGACGACCGGTGCGCCGGGCTCGGTGTCGACAGGGGCGTGCGACTCGGCGGGTGGAGGTGTGAGCGGCGAGTCGGCGTACGCCCCCGGCGCGCCCAGCGGGCCGCGACCCAGGTGGCCGTCCGTGAGCAGGGCGTCGTGGCCGCGGGCGGACCCGGGGACGTACGCGCGCAGACCGCCGCCGCTCCGCAGCAGCGGCAGCGCCTGGTCGGCGGCGCGCAGCCGGGCCGCGACCACGGCACGCCGCTCCGCCTGGTAACTGTCGAGGAGTGTCTTGTGCGGGCCGTGGTGCCAGGCCAGGCCCAGCTTCCAGGCGAGGTTGTCGGCGTCCCGCAGCCCTTCGTCCAGGCCCTGGGTGCCGAGGGCGCCGAGCAGATGGGCCGCGTCCCCGGCGAGGAAGACGCGGCCGGCGCGCCAGCGGCGGGCCAGCCGGTGGTGGACGGTGTGGACCCCGGTGTCGAGCAGTTCGTACGCGGGTGTGGTGCCGCCGCTCCAGCCTCCGAGGGTCTCCCGGATACGCGCCACCAGCAGGTCGGGCGTGACCAGGTCCTTGCCCGGGGGCAGCAGCCAGTCCAGCCGCCACACGTCCTCGGCGAGCGGGCGCGCGCTCACCTCGCCCGTGGAGGGGCCGGAGGTCCGCCACGGTGTCATCCGGTGCAGCAATGCCTCACCGGGCCAGGGGAGTTCCGTGCGCAGGGCCGCCACGGCGTGCCGCTCGACGGCGGTACGCCCGGGGAAGCGGATGTCCTGGAGTTTGCGTACCGTCGAGCGTGGTCCGTCGCAGCCGACCAGGTAACTGCCCCGCCACCAGGTGCCGTTGGGTCCCCGGGTGTGTGCCGTGATGCCGGAGGTGTCCTGCTCGACGGAGTCGAGGCGGCTGTGCACGGCGACCTTGACGAGCCGCTCGTGGATGATGGCCTCGCGCAGGGCGCCGGTGAGCGCGTGCTGGGCGATGTGCAGCGGGGCGGTGAACTCCTCACCGTCCGCCGGGCCTTCCGCGCCCCGGGAGACGCCGGTGGCGCGCGCGGCGGCGGCCCCCCGGGGACCCTCGCCCCACGCGGTCCCGGCGCCCCGGGAACCGGCGGCGCCGTTCGTGCTCTCCGCGCCCCCGGAACCCTGTCCGTCGAACGTGATCTCGCGCATCACCTGCTTGCGCCGCATCGACCGCCATCCGGCCCAACGGAAGCCCGCGTCGTCGAGGGGGAGACCGGTCAGCCGCTCCACGAGCGCGACCGTGTCCTCGCGCAGCACCACGCTCCGCGCGAGCCGCAGTTCGTCCTTGCCGGGGCCCTCGTCGAGGACCACGGAGGGGACCTCCTGGCGGGCCAGCGCAAGGGCGAGCGTGAGCCCCACGGGCCCGGCTCCGACGATGATCACCGGGTCCACGGCGCGGTGCCCCCTGCACGGAGCTGTGTCCTGAGGGACGTACGGGAACAGGCAGGTGGAGCGGGGTGCACGATCACAGAACGTATGCAACCCATTGCCGCTGCTTGCGTCAAGTGACGAAGGGTGCAGCACGGTTGAGCGTCGATCAGCTACGGCCTGCCGAGGGGAGCGGCGCCACGTCAGGCCGAGAGCGCGGTGACGTCCGCCTGCCAGGCGATTCGGGCGGCATGCATCCGATTGTCGGCCTTCAGTTTGGCGTATACGGCGCGGACATGGTCCTTGACCGTCTCCGGGCTGATGTGCAAGGCCTGGGCGATGGCGCGGTTGGCGAGGCCGTCACTGAGCAGGGTCAGCACCTCGCGTTCACGGGTGCTCAGCTCGGCGACTCGCTCCTGTGCGCCACCGTGTCCACGGACCGGGTGACAGTGGTCGCGCACGACCGCATCGGCGATCTCGGGGGAGAGGGCCCGGCTGCCCTCGGTGACGGCGATCAGAGCCCAGGTCAGATGCTGGGGCGCGGTGCGATGGAGCAGGACACCGGCTGCGCCGCGGGCAAGGAGGGTTCGGGCATCCCGTTCCGCGATGCGCTCCGCGATCACCAGGACCGCCGGCGACGCCGGGCGCCGGGCGACGCTTTCCACCAGCGGCAGGGAGTCCTTGCCGTACGTGTCACCGCTGATCAGGAGGTCCGGGCGGGTCGTCCGGATCAATGCGGCCGCTTGGGTGCGCTTTCCTTCGGCGACGACGCTGACGGGTGGCTGCAGGCGGAAATCCGCAGCCAGGTCCTGCAGCATTCCGCGCAGTCCCGCGCGGCAGAGCGATCTGTCATCGATGATTCCCACCCGTAGCATGCGGTCCCCGTTTGGTTCTGTGTGCGACGGCACTCGTGACATGGCTTTCGACTGGTCAGGACGAAGGCACTCTCTGTGATCCTCTGCCCCATGCCGCGTTCGCGTCAAGCGCCTATCGGGAACCCCGATGAATGAGGTAACTACTGCAAAGTCTCATGGGGTTGTTTTCCTCAGACGTGACCTCGTCGATGGAGCGCAAATGTCAATCCCCGCTTCGGGGGATACCCGCTCCGTTCCCCCCATGGCGGGGGGATCGTGATCGCCCCCGCTGGGGAATTGTGGCGCGCACTCAACAGGCTCTGGACGAGAGGACGACAACATGACGGATGATCGAGCGCGCCGGGGTGTGGCCTGGGGGGCGGCTCTGGCCGCCGGCCTGATGACCATGGGGGCGGCCGCGACGCCCGCCCAGGCGACTCCCACGGCCCCCGCGAGTGCCGCCGCGGTGCATTGCGGAAACCCGGTACTCAAGGTCTGGTACGACTCGGACCAGTTCGGCACCTATCTCAAGGCGTGGTTCGAGACGGACCGGGGCTGTCCCCGGGGGCGGAAGGTCGCCAGCCTGTGGGGGAAGATCCACTGCTTCGACCCCCGCACCAAGCTCGTCTACAGCGCCAGTGTGGCGAACAAGAAGGCCCCGACGTCAACCGTGATCAAGGCCTTGCCGCCGAAGAGTCAGTGCAAGGCTTTCTATGCCGAGAGCACCATCGTCTACAACGGCGGCGGCCGGGTGCCGTTCAAGGACACTTGGCGCTGGAAGTGGGGTGAATACCCTGCATAAACAAAATCTCTGTCGCGAATTGGACATCTCGCCAAGCGTACGTAATCCCCTTGTGCGGACCTTCCGGGCAAGGGACTTCCGAAGGAGTTGTTCATGCACGGCAAGGGCAGTGGCAAAGTGAAGCGCAGAGCGGCCGTCATTCTCGGCACGGCGGTGCTCGCGGGCACCCTGGCGGTGCCTTCCGCTTCCGCGGACGGCCCCTCCGAGATCTACCTGGGAAAGCGCTCCGGCACCATCCGCGTCGGCGGATTGCCCACACCGTACAAGTGGGTCGACAAGCAGTACCGCAGTACCTCGCTACCGAACCTGCGCAAGCATTCGATCCGCATCACGTTCGGCGGATGCGCGCACTGGCGCGCCCGCGCGGCCGTGCGGTGGGGCAGGACGTACGACACCTTTGAATCGTCGGCGACGGGTTGCCACAAGTCCGTCCTGCTCACGCCCCAGGGCGACCTGCGCGCCAACCTCACCCTGACCATCCATCAGGACCCCACGGACGTCTCGGCGAGCGTCATCGTCAAGCCTGTCCACTGAGCAGAGGCCGAGGCGCGCACCGGGTGCGGGCGGGACATCCGGCGTCCCGTCCGCACCTGCGTTCCACGGCTACTCCCCGCCGTGGTCCGCGCCCCCTTCGGCCGTCCCCGAGGACCCGCCCGCGACTTCGAGCGCTCCGGGCTGCTCGGTCGGCTCGGCCGCCGCCCTTACGACGACCCCGGTCTTCGTGCGGCGCCCACGCCGCTCGATCCAGGTCGCGAGCGAGGAGAGCGCGAGACACATCGCGATGTAGATCGCGCCGACGACGATGATGACCGCGGTGAAGGGGTTCTCTCCGTTGACGATGATGTTGTTGGCCATCGTCCGGGTGGCGTACAGAAGTTCCGTGTACGTGATGACGTAGCCGAGCGAGGTGTCCTTCAGGGTGACCACGAGCTGACTGATCACCGTCGGCAGCATGGAACGCGCCGCCTGGGGCAGCAACAGTGCTGTCATCACCTGGTACTTGCGCAGCCCGAGGGCGTACGCCGCCTCCGTCTGTCCCCGGGGCACCGCGTTGACACCCGCGCGGAAGACCTCCGCCTGCACACTGCCGTTGTAGATGGTCAGGCCGATGACAAGACCCCAGAACGCGGTGTTGTCGCCGACGACACCGAGGCCGTTCTTGTAGGTGAGGAACAGCACCCACAAGGCGTAGATGGTGATGAGCAGCGGAACGGCACGGAACAGCTCGATGAAACCGGTCGCGAACCAGCGGACCGGACGGTGCTCGGACAGGCGTGCCACGGCGAGGAGCAGCCCGAGCACCAGGGACAGCACGCCGGCCACGGCGAACACCTTCAACGTGGTCAGCACACCGTCGCGGATGTTGGTGCGCACGCCCGCGTTGTTGAAGATGTTCCAGACGGCGGGGTCCAGTTGGTTCTTGGCGTCGAGGCGGTACACGACGAAGGCGAGCAGGGCGGCCAGTGCCAGCGAGCCGAGCGCCGTGTAGAGGCGGTTGCGCAGGCGGGCCTTGGGGCCCGGCGCGTCGTACAGAACGCTCGAACTCATCGTGCGACCTCCAGGCGGCGCTCCAGCAGCCGGAAGAGACCGCTGAGCGAGAAGGTGATGACGAGGTAGCCCAGAGCCACCCACAGGAAGATCCAGGCGATCGGGTAGCCCTGGTCGCTCAGCATCTTCTGCACGCCGAACAGTTCGGTGACGCTGAAGGCGCCCGCGATCGCCGAGTTCTTGGTCAGGGCGATGAAGATCGAGCTGAGCGGCGCGATCACGGTCCGCGTCGCCTGCGGCAGGACGATCAGACGCAGGGTCTGCGAGAAACTCATGCCGAGCGAGCGGGCGGCCTCCGCCTGCCCCAACGGCACCGTGTTGACGCCCGACCGCACCGCCTCGCACACGAAGGCCGAGGTGTAGAGGCTCAGCGCCAGCAGGGCCTTCGTCCAGGGGCTCAGGCCCGGCAGGAAGATGACCGGGACGACGAACCAGGCGATGAGGAAGAGAAGCGTCAGGGGCGTGTTCCGGAAGAGGGTGACCCAGGCGGTCCCGAGCATCCGCAGCGGAGGCACGGGGGAGACGCGGAACCCGGCGATGATGACACCCAGCACCATGGCGAGGAGTCCGCTGGCCAGGGTCAGCAGCACGGTGCCTATGAAACCTTCGCGGAAGTCCGCGAGATGGTCGAGCAAAGCGTTCACGGGGAGGTCCTCGTGGCGGTGTACGGGCAGGGAAAGCCGCGTCCGGGCGGTACGCCGAACGGCGTACCGCCCCGCGTCGACGCTTCCGCGATGCGACGCCTCGGCAGTGCGTCAGTAGCGGTTGACGGCCGGCGGCTCCGAGTACGCGGAGCCGGAGAGGCCGAGCGTCGCCTCGTACGCCTTCTTGTAGTCGCCGTTCTGCTCGTGCTTCTCCAGCGCGTCGTTGACCGCGTCGCGCAGGGCCTTGTCGTTCTTGTTCATGCCCACGCCGTACGGCTCCTCGGTGAACGGCTTGCCGATCACCTTGAGCTTGGTGGGGCGCTGCGCGGCGTAGCCCTTGAGGATGGCGTCGTCGGTGGTGACGGCGTCGACCTCGTTGCTGAGGAGCTGCTGAACGCACTCGGAGTACTTGGACAGTTCGACCGTCTTCGCGCCGTACTTGGGCTTCTTGATCTCCTGGAGCGGAGTCGATCCCTTGATGGAGCACACGGTTTTGCCCTTGAGCGACTCGGGACCGGTGATGCCGGCCTCGTCCTTGCGTACGAGCAGGTCCGCGCCGGCCTTGAAGTACGGACCCGCGAAGCCGACCTGCTTCTTGCGCTCGTCGTTGATCGTGTACGTGCCGACGTACAGATCGACCTCGCCCTTGGAGATGGTGGTCTCACGGACGTTGGAGTCGACGGTCTTGAACTCGATCTGGTCGGGCTTGAACCCCAGGTCCGCGGCGACCATCGAGGCAATCTCGATGTCGAAGCCGGACCGCTTGCCGGTGGTGTCCTCGAAGCCCAGATACGGCTGGTCGTTCTTGGCGCCGATGACGAGCTTGCCGGCCTGCTGTGCCCTCTTCAGGGTGGCGGAGTCGATCTTCACACCGGTGGCGACGGCATACGTCGGCAGCTTGGGCGCGTTCGCTCCCGTGCTCGCGTCGGAGGGCTGGTCGCCGGCGTTGCCGGAGTCGCCGCCACAGGCCGTCAGGGTGAGCGCGAGGGTGGCGAGCACAGCCACGGAGGCGGACGTGCGGAACTTCATGAGGGGCATCCTTCGGTTCGGCGGATTCGTCGGTGCTTGGTTCCGGCCGGTCGTGGGAACCGGGCGGTGGCGGCGCTGAGCCGGAGTCAGTGGTGCAGGATCTTCGACAGGAAGTCCTTGGCACGGTCGCTGCGCGGATTGCTGAAGAACTGGTCCGGCACAGCCTCTTCGACGATCCTGCCGTCGGCCATGAAGACCACCCGGTTGGCAGCCGAACGGGCGAAGCCCATCTCATGGGTGACGACGATCATCGTCATGCCGTCCCGGGCGAGCTGCTGCATGACTTCGAGGACCTCGTTGATCATCTCGGGGTCCAGCGCGGAGGTCGGCTCGTCGAAGAGCATGACCTTCGGGTCCATCGCCAACGCCCGTGCGATGGCGACGCGTTGCTGCTGGCCGCCCGACAGCTGAGCCGGGTACTTGTCCGCCTGCGTGCCGACGCCGACGCGGTCGAGCAGGGCGCGGGCCTTCTCCTCCGCCGCCTGCTTGCCGGTCTTGCGGACCTTGATCTGCCCCAGCATCACGTTCTCGAGCACGGTCTTGTGCGCGAAGAGGTTGAAGGACTGGAAGACCATGCCCACATCGGCCCGCAGCCGGGCGAGCGCCTTGCCCTCCTGGGGCAGCGGGTTGCCGTCGATCGAGATGTCACCCGAATCGATGGTCTCCAGGCGGTTGATGGTGCGGCACAGGGTGGACTTCCCGGACCCGGAGGGCCCGATGACCACGACGACCTCGCCACGGGTGATCGTCAGGTCGATGTCCTGGAGCACGTGCAACGCGCCGAAGTGCTTGTTGACGCTCTTCAGGACGACCAGTTCGTCGGTCGCGGCCATGGCGTCCTTGGCCACCGATACTTCGGTCATCGCTTTTGGGCTCCGTCCTCCTCGGTTTCGGTGGACAGTAGTAACGCCGCATGACCAGCGTCATTACATCTGAGGGGAACTTGAGCATCACGATCCGGTAGCAATCGGACACGTGTCGTAGCAGTCCGTACGGACGCGCGTACCGGCTGGGTAACGGAAGCACCGAGCAACCCGAAGCCCCTTGACGCCGTCCTTGTCCATCGGCGTGACTTCCTTGGTGCACGCGCGTGCCCCACGTTCCGCAAGCAGCCACCGTACGACCGATGAACCGGAGGGGGTCGGAATGAGACTGCTCCTCGTCGAGGACGACAATCACGTCGCCGCCGCCCTGTCCGCGGTGCTGGCACGGCACGGCTTCGACGTCACGCACGCCCGCAGCGGCGAGGAAGCCCTGCGGGCGCTCGTCCCGGAGAGCGACGGCTTCGGCGTCGTCCTGCTCGACCTGGGACTGCCCGACCAGGACGGCTACGAGGTCTGCGGCAAGATCCGCAAGCGGACCGCCACGCCGGTGATCATGGTCACCGCGCGCGCGGACGTACGGTCCCGCATCCACGGTCTCAACCTCGGTGCCGACGACTACGTGGTGAAGCCCTACGACACCGGGGAACTGCTCGCCAGGATCCACGCGGTCAGCCGACGCACCGCCCACGACGACGCGGCGGCCCCCGGCGAGACCATCGTGCGGCTCGGCTCCGTACGCATCGAACTCCCCAACCGGCAGGTCACCGTCGACGGTTCGACGGTCCAGCTGACCCGCAAGGAGTTCGACCTGCTCGCGCTGCTCGCCCAGCGCCCCGGCGTGGTGTTCCGCCGGGAGCAGATCATCAGCGAGGTGTGGCGCACCAGCTGGGAAGGAACCGGGCGCACCCTGGAGGTGCACGTCGCGTCATTGCGCTCAAAACTGCGCATGCCGGCGCTGATCGAGACCGTACGCGGCGTCGGGTACCGGCTCGTCGCCCCGGCTTCGTAGCGGGCACGGGTGCGCACACGTCTTCTCCCGCTGCTCATCGTCCTGATGGCAGCCGTGCTGCTCGCGCTCGGCGTGCCGCTCGCGGTGAGCGTCGCGGCGGCCCAGCAGCAGCGCGTGGTCGTCGACCGCATCGACGACACCGCGCGCTTCGCGGCCCTCGCCCAGTACGTCACCGAGCCCCCGAGTCGCTCCCAAGGGGGTTTCCCGGACGAACGCGGCGAGACCCTGCGCACCGAACTGGTCCGCTACTACGAGGTGTACGGCATCCGTGCCGGTGTCTTCTACCGCAACGACAAGCCGATGGCCAACGCGCCGGACAACTGGATCCTGTCCAGGACGGGCGTGGCCCGCGACGCCTTCAACGAAGCGCTCGTCAGCCGCCGCAGCCACGACCCCGAACAGGTCTGGCCCTGGCAGCATCACCGTCTCGTGGTCGCCTCGCCGGTCATCAGGGACGGAGACGTCATCGCCGTCGTCGTCACCGACTCGCCCACCGGGCAGATGCGTTCCAAGACCCTGCACGGCTGGCTGATCATCGGCGCGGGTGAGATCGCCGCGATGCTCCTCGCGCTCGGCGCCGCGCTGCGCCTCACCGGCTGGGTGCTCAAACCCGTGCGCGTCCTCGACGCCACCACCCACGACATCGCGACCGGCCGCCTCAAGTCCCGGGTCGCGCCCTCCGGCGGGCCGCCCGAACTCCGGCGCCTGGCCCGGTCGTTCAACGAGATGGCGGACAACGTCGAGGACGTGCTGGAGCAGCAGCGCGCCTTCGTCGCCGACGCCTCGCACCAACTGCGCAACCCCCTCTCGGCGTTGCTGCTGCGCATCGAGCTGCTCGCCCTCGAACTCCCCGAGGGCAACGAGGAGATCGCGTCGGTCCGCACCGAGGGCAAGCGCCTCACCCAGGTGCTCGACGACCTGCTCGACCTGGCGCTCGCCGAGCACGCCGAGGCCGATGTGCGCCTCACCGACATCGGCGCGCTGGCCGCCGAGCGCGTGGCGTCCTGGCAGCCGGTCGCCGAGAGCAGGGGCGTGCGGCTGTCGGGGAACTGTCCGCCCACCACCGCGTGGGCCGACCCCGTCACGCTGTCCAGCGCCCTGGACGCGGTGATCGACAACGCGGTCAAGTTCACGCCCGAGGGGCAGAGCGTCGAGGTGACCGTCGCCTCGAACGGTGAGTCCTCGACCGTCGTGGTCACCGACGGCGGCCCCGGCCTCGGCGACGAGGACCTGGCACGCATCGGCGACCGTTTCTGGCGCAGCGCGGTCCACCAGAACGTCAAGGGCTCGGGACTCGGCCTCTCCATCTCGCGGGCCCTGCTCGCCGCGGGCGGCGGCTCCATCGCGTACGGCCACCACGAGCCGCACGGTCTGCGGGTGACGGTGACGGTACCGAGGGCGGGGCCGGTGACCTGAGGGACCGCGCGGGACGCGCCGGACCGCGGGGCGGCCCGCGCCGGACCGAGTGGCCCGCGCCGGACCGCGGGGCGGCCCGCGCCGGACCGAGTGGCCCGCCTGGGCTTCGGCCGCCCGTTGCCCGTGGAGCCGTGGCTCCGGCGGCCGGTGAAACGGAGGGCTTCCGCGGCGGGTGGCACCCCTCGCCCTCGGCGCCGCGGTGCACGGCTACGGCTACGGCTTGATCGACCGGTAGTAGCGGCGCGCACCCTCGTGCAGGGGCAGCGGGTCCGTGTAGATCGCCGTGCGCAGGTCCACCAGCTGGGCCGCGTGCACCACGGAGCCGATGTGGTCGCGGCTGGCGATCACCGTGCGGGTGAGCTCCTCGGTGAGCGTCGCGTCCGCGTCCTCCCTGGTGATCAGGAAGTTGGCCACGGCCAGCGTCTGCACGGAGGAGCCGCGCTGCGCCTCGGGATAGGCGTCGGCGGGCATCACGGCGGACCGGTAGTAGCGGGAGGCACCGCCCTGCTCGTGCAGCTTCTCGACGAGGTCGCTCCCGATCGGCACCAGCCGGATGTCGTCGGCCTTGGAGAGCTCCTGAACGGCGTTCGTCGGCAGGCCGCCCGACCAGAAGAAGGCGTCGATCTTGTGGTGCTTGAGCAGGTCGGGCATACGCGCGATGCCCTCGTCGAGGGGCTTGATGTCCGTGTCGGGGTCAAGACCCGCCGCCTGGAGCACATGGTTCGCGATCAGCCTCACCCCGGAACCGCCCGGTCCGACGGCTACCTTCCTGCCCTTCAGGTCCGCCACGGTCCGCACCGGTGAGGAGCGCGGGACCACCAGGTGCACATAGTCGTCGTAGAGCCGCGAGCAGCCGCGCAGCCGGCCCGACCCCGGCTTGTTCTGGAGGATGTACGTCTCCACGGCGTCGGCCGCCGCGATGGTGAAGTCGGCCTTGCCCGTGGCCACCCGGCTGACGTTCTCCTGTGATCCGTCGCTGTTCAGCAGCTGCACGTTCAGGTGTGGCATGTCCTTGGCGATGGCGCCCTGGAGGAGCTTGCCGTACATCTGGTAGACCCCGGTCGGGGTGCCCGTACTGAAGGTGATCGTCCCGTCCGGGGACTCCTCGCCCAGCGGCAGCAGCCACCACAGCAGCAGCCCGACGACCGCGAAGACGGACGCCGAGCCGAACAGCGCGCAGCGCCGGCCGATACGGGGGAGTGCCTGGAACATGCGCGCGATCCTGCCAGCCCCGGGCTGTCCTGGCCAGGGCCGGTCCCACAGGGGGGCTCCAACGGATCGGTAGGCTCGCCGAATGCAGTCGCCCTCCCCGTCCCGGGTTCCGCCGTCCACCGCTCCGGTGTCTCCCGGTTCCCCGGTACCTTCCCCGGCCTCCCTGGTCCGCGAGTTCCATCTCGCCTTCGGCCTCGAAGTCCGCGGCACCCCGGCCGAGGTCTCCCCGGAGCTCGCCGCACACCGCGGCGAGCTGCTGGCCGAGGAGGCGGCCGAGGTCGCCGAGGTCTCGGTCGCCGGCCCGCTCGACCGGCTGGCGCACGAGCTCGCCGACGTCGTGTACGTGGCCTACGGCACGGCCCTCGTCCACGGGATCGACCTCGACGCCGTGATCGCCGAGATCCACCGCGCCAACATGACGAAGCTGGGCCCCGACGGGGGTGTCACCCGGCGGGCCGACGGAAAGGTGCTCAAGGGCGAGCACTATCGCGCGCCGGACGTTTCGGAGGTGCTGCGGAGGCAGGGATGGAGCGCACCGGACTCGTGACTCCCGAGGCGCCCCGACGGGGAGGCCGCACGGCCGCCGCCACCGTCGTGGCGCCCCCCAGCGACGACCAGGAGTGTGTGTGGACCAGCCGGACGAACTCGATCTGCCCGTCGAAGGCGGAACCCTCCGTGTCCTGCGGTTCGGCAGGGGGCCGCGGACCGCTCTCGCGGCGCACGGCATCACCGGGTCCGGGATGGCGTTTCGCGCCATGGCCCGTCGACTCCCGGAGGAGTGGAGTCTGTTCGCGCCCGACCTGCGGGGCCGGGGCGGCAGCGCCGGCACCCCTGGCCCGTACGGCCTCGACCGGCATGCCGAGGACCTGTGCCGCCTGGCGCGGGACCTGGGCGCGGGCGGGCCGGTCGCGCTCACCGGGCACTCGATGGGCGCGTACGTCGCGCTGCGCGCCGCCGCGCGCCGGCCCGGGCTGTTCGACCGGCTGCTGCTCGTCGACGGCGGTCTGCCGCTGCCCGTGCCGCCCGGCGCCGACCTCGACGCGATCCTCGACGACACCCTCGGCCCCGCGCTGGCCCGCCTCGGCCGGACGTACGAGTCCGACGCGGCCTACGTCGACTTCTTCCGTGCCCATCCGGCGCTCGGCCCCCACTGGAACGCGGACATGGAGGCGTATGTGCGCTACGACGTCACAGGCCCCCGGGGTGCCCGGCGTTCCAAGGCTCGCGAGGAGGCCGTGCGGTGCGACGGACGTGATCTGCTGACGTCCGCCGGCCTGTTCGCCGCCGACCTCACAGGGCTCCGTGTGCCGGCGCTCCTGCTGCACGCGCCGCTCGGACTGCTCGGCCAGGAGCCGCCCATGCTCCAGGCCGCCGTGGTCGAACGCTGGACCGGCCGGTCCGGGCGCCTCCCCGCCGAGCTGACCGAGGGCTCCAACCACTACACGATCCTGCTCGGAACCGCCGCGAGGACGGTCGCGGACCGGTTCGTCGGCCTGGGCGGGTGATCAGCCCCACCTCGCACGCCCGGTGCCGGAGCCGTACGTCGCGTGATGGGTGACGGCCGGCGGGTGACGGGTGCCATGGCTCCGACGTCCGGACGTACTCCCGGCACCGCCTACCCTTGTCACATGAGCAGCGGCGACCGGAGTCAGGCAGTGGACGTTCAGGAATCCAAGACGTACGAAGTGCGCACCTACGGGTGTCAGATGAACGTCCATGACTCCGAACGGCTCTCCGGGCTCCTCGAGGACGCCGGGTACGTACGGGCGCCCGAGGGCGCGGACGGGGACGCGGACGTCGTCGTCTTCAACACCTGCGCCGTACGGGAGAACGCCGACAACAAGCTCTACGGCAACCTCGGCCGCCTCGCCCCGATGAAGACGAAGCGTCCTGGGATGCAGATCGCCGTCGGCGGCTGCCTCGCCCAGAAGGACCGCGACACCATCGTGAAGCGGGCACCCTGGGTGGACGTCGTCTTCGGCACGCACAACATCGGCAAACTGCCGGTCCTCCTGGAGCGTGCCCGCGTCCAGGAAGAAGCGCAGATCGAGATCGCCGAGTCCCTGGAGGCCTTCCCCTCCACGCTGCCGACCCGCCGCGAGAGCGCGTACGCGGCCTGGGTGTCGATCTCCGTCGGCTGCAACAACACCTGCACGTTCTGCATCGTCCCGGCTCTGCGCGGCAAGGAGAAGGACCGCAGGACCGGCGACATCCTGGCCGAGATCGAGGCCCTCGTCGGCGAGGGCGTCTCCGAGATCACCCTGCTCGGCCAGAACGTCAACGCGTACGGCAGCGACATCGGCGACCGCGAGGCATTCAGCAAGCTGCTGCGCGCCTGCGGGAAGATCGAGGGCCTGGAGCGCGTGCGCTTCACCTCGCCGCACCCGCGCGACTTCACCGACGACGTGATCGCCGCCATGGCGGAGACGCCGAACGTGATGCCGCAGCTGCACATGCCGATGCAGTCCGGGTCGGACACCGTCCTGAAGGCGATGCGCCGCTCGTACCGTCAGGACCGCTTCCTCGGGATCATCGAGAAGGTCCGCGCCTCCATCCCGCACGCGGCGATCACCACCGACATCATCGTGGGCTTCCCCGGCGAGACGGAGGAGGACTTCGAGCAGACCCTCCACGCGGTCCGCGAGGCCCGCTTCTCGGCGGCCTTCACGTTCCAGTACTCCAAGCGCCCCGGCACCCCGGCGGCCACCATGGAGGGGCAGATCCCCAAGGAGGTCGTCCAGGCGCGCTACGAGCGTCTCGTCGCCCTCCAGGAGGAGATCTCCTGGGACGAGAACAAGAAGCAGGTCGGCCGCGTCCTGGAGCTGATGGTCGCCGAGGGCGAGGGCCGCAAGGACGGTGCCACCCACCGTCTCTCCGGGCGCGCCCCCGACAACCGTCTGGTCCACTTCACCAAGCCCGACGAAGAGGTCCGTCCCGGCGACGTGGTCACCGTCGAGATCACGTACGCCGCCCCGCACCACCTGCTCGCCGAGGGCGCCGTCCTGGACGCGCGCCGCACGCGCGCGGGGGACGCCTGGGAGAAGCGCAACGCCGCCGAGGCCGCCAAGCCGGCGGGCGTCATGCTGGGCCTGCCGAAGATCGGCGCCCCGGCGCCGCTGCCGGTCGCCGCGGGCAGCGGCAGCGGCTGCGGCTGCGACTGACGGGGCCGGGACGGCAGGGGGACGCCGAACGCCCGCGGGGACGGGCGGTGGCGCACGTCCACAGGAACGGAGTGGGGCCAGGCGGATCGTCGGCGCGCGGCGTTACGCTGCGGCTCATGCTTGTAGCCGCCGCAGTCTGTCCCTGCCCTCCGCTGCTCGTCCCCGACGTCGCCGCCGGCGCGGCACCCGAACTGGACGCCGTGCGCGCGGCGTGCACGGACGCGCTGGGCGTGCTCGCCGCCTCCCGTCCCGACCTGCTGGTGGTCGTCGGCCCCGCCGGGAAGAGCGGTCGCGGACCGCATCCGGAGGGCACGCGCGGCTCCTTCAGCGGCTTCGGGGTCGACCTCGACGTATGTCTCGGCCGCCCGGACGCGGCGCGCTCGAACCCCGCTGGGGCGAGCGCCAATCCCGGTGATGCGAGCGTGAATCCCGTTGGGGCGAGCGTGAGTTCCGGCGCGGCGGGGGCGAGCCCGGATGCCTCGGAACGCGCGCTGCCGCCCTCCCTCGCCGTCGCCGCCTGGCTGCTGGAGCGCACCGGTTGGTCCGACGCCCCGGTGGAGGGACTCGGAGTCGGAGAACCCCTGGAGGCCGAGGAGTGCGTCCGAGCGGGGAAGCACATCGGCGGGCGGGCCGGGCGGGTGGCCGTGCTGGTCATGGGTGACGCCAGCGCGTGCCGGACGCTCAAGGCGCCGGGCTATCTCGACGAGCGTGCGGCGGACTTCGACGCGGAGGTCGCGAGGGCGCTCGGGGCGGCGGACGTCGCGGCCCTCAAGTCGCTGGACGCCTCTCTGGCGTACGAGCTGAAGGCCGCGGGGCGTGCCCCCTGGCAGGTCCTCGCGGGCGCGGCCGAGGGCGCGGGGCTCGGCGGCGCCCTGCTCTACGACGACGCTCCGTACGGGGTGGGATACCTGGTGGCGGCCTGGTCGTAGGAGCCGGAGCGGAGCCTGGGCCGTAGCCGCGTCCGAGGGCGCGCGCGGCGCCTTGGGCCGTACGAGCGGGAAGCGCCGCCGGGGTGCGCCCCGGCGGCGCTCCGCGCCGGTACGCGGGCTCTCCGCGCCGGCTCGCGGGGTCTCTCCGTCGGCTCCCGGTGCCTCTCTCCGGCGGCCCCCGGGACGGGACGGGCTCTCCGACGTGCCGTCAGCCGTGCCGGTGGCGGACACAGGGCACAGCGTCGGATACGGCGTCCCGGACTAGCCGTCAGCGGTGTACCGGCCCGGACGAGCGTTCCGCCCCGTACCGGCCCGGACGAGCGGTCGGGCATACCGGCCCGGACCCGGCGGCCGCGGCGGACGGCCGGAAGCAGCCTGAGCGCTTCGCGGCCGTCCGCCGATGCGCGGGTCGTTCAGGAAGCCCGAGGCGGGGTCGGCATGTCCGGCGGGCTCGCGGCTCCGCCGCCGTCCTTGTGCGCGAGGCGGTCCATGGCGTCCTTCGCCTTGCCCGTGCCCGTCCGGATCTTGTCGCTGTACTTGTGCCCGGTCTTCTCGTCGACCACCTTCGCGGCCTTGTCGAGGCCGTGAGTGACCTTGTGCCCGTGCTGCTGCGCGAGCCCGGAGACCTTGTCCTTGGCGGGCTCCAGCCTGGCTTTCAGATCGTCCATCAGACCCATGGTTCGCCTTCCCTCGCGGGACAGTTACGTCCGGGATCCCTTGCCGGTCTCGTTGTCGGCGGCCTGCTCGGCGGTCTGCTGCTTGGGGATGTCGACGTCCTCGGTGGTGACGGCCCCGGTGGTCCCCGCCGCCGCCTCGCCCTCGTTCACGGACGAGTCCTCCTTCTCGGACGAACCCTTCACCTCCGTCGACACCTCCGCCTGTGCGGCGACCGTCTGTGCGGCGACCGCCTCTGCGGCGACCGGTTGCGCGGCGGCCCGCGCCTCGGCGGGCGGTGCCTCCTCCGTAGCCCTTGACCTCCGGAGAATTCGTTCAAAAACGCCCATATCGGCTCCATATGTTACTCGTGAGGGCGAAATTCCGCGTCGCCCGGTGCGTCCCATTGCGTCACCCGGGTCACCGGTTCTCGAAACCGGCGGCCGGAACCTCGCAAGAGGGAACGAACCCGGACCCCTGGCGTCACGTAACTCGTTGGGGAAGAGGTCCCCGGGTTTGCGAGACTGGGACCGTGAGTAGCGCACCCCCCGCACCCAGGGTCATCGCCGTCGTCGGACCGACCGCGGCAGGAAAGTCCGATCTGGGCGTTTTCCTCGCTCGGCACCTCGGAGGCGAGGTGGTCAACGCCGACTCCATGCAGTTGTACCGAGGGATGGACATCGGCACCGCCAAACTGACGCCCGACGAGCGCGGCGGCGTCCCGCACCACCTCCTGGACGTCTGGGACGTGACGGTCACCGCGAGCGTCGCCGAGTACCAACGGCTCGCCCGCGCCCGGATCGACGCGCTGCTCGCCGAGGGGCGCTGGCCGATCCTGGTGGGCGGGTCCGGACTCTACGTCCGCGGGGCCGTCGACAAGATGGAGTTCCCCGGCACCGACCCGGCCGTGCGCGCCCGCCTGGAGGAGGAGCTCACCCTGCGCGGCTCCGGAGCGCTGCACGCACGGCTCGCCATGGCCGACCCCGGGGCCGCCCAGGCGATCCTGCCCAGCAACGGCCGCCGTATCGTCCGGGCCCTCGAAGTCATCGAGATCACCGGCAAGCCCTTCACCGCGAATCTGCCCGGCCACGACTCCGTGTACGACACCCTCCAGATCGGTGTCGACGTGGCGCGCCCCGAGCTGGACGAGCGCATCGCGCGCCGGGTGGACCGGATGTGGGAGGCCGGGCTCGTGGACGAGGTGTGCACGCTGGAGGCGCAGGGCCTGCGCGCGGGGCGCACGGCTTCCCGCGCGCTCGGATACCAGCAGGTCCTCGCGGTGCTCGCCGGCGAATCCACCGAGGACGCGGCCCGCGCCGAGACCGTTCGCGCCACCAAGCGCTTCGCGCGCCGTCAGGATTCATGGTTCCGGCGCGACCCCAGGGTGCATTGGCTCAGTGGGGCTGCGGCGGACGTCACGGAACTTCCGGAACTCGCACTGGCGTTGGTCGAACGACCGGTCACAGCCTGATCACGTCATGGCATCGGGACGCTCCGGCCGTCATCCGGGCCTCCGGTGCCGTGCCATCATCAAGCTTCGATCGACCAGTGAAGTCCGAGTTGGGAGGGCGCGTGGCGATGGAGGCCGGCCCTCGCGACACTGCACGAGGCACTGAGTACGGTGCTGATCCGGACGGAGTTCGTCTGAGCATCGATCCGGACGCCGATCCCGGCGTCGAGGCGGAGCTGGACGGAGAGCGTCTGAGCTCCGACGGCCCCGAGGACACCCCCGGCGGCGTGATCGCCGACGGCCCCGAGCCCGGCGCGATGTCCCCGGAGCCGGAGGTCGAGGTCGAGCTGCGCCCGCAGCGTCTGCTGCGCATCTGGCAGCTCGCGCCCATCGTGGCGCTGGCCGCCACGGGCTCCCTGATGTTCGCCTTCCCGCTCGCCTTCGAGTTCGGCGACGGCGGTGCCGTGGTCGCCATGCTCGGACTGCTGATCTGCCTGTGCGCGGCCGGCTGGGGCATGATGGCCGCCCGCCGGGTCGGCTACGCCCTGCCGGGCCTTCCGCCGCGCGGCTCCGGACGACGCGCCGACTGGCGGGTGGTGATCGCGTACGTCGTGGTCGTCGCCGCGGTCGCCGTGCTCGCCGTATGGCGCGTGGCCCGACTGCGCTGACCCCACGGGTCCGGTCCACCGGGACGCCGGCCCGATCCGGGTCCCTGTCCCGGCATGTCGGTCCGCCGTCCACGCGAGTGCCGAGCGACCCCGCGGATACGTGACGCGGCGAACTCCTCGGTCCGCCGCGCGAGAGTGCCGAGCGCCGCGTCGGCCCGGCTGTCGTGCCTACCGTCGCCCCGCGGCGGCCAGACCGTCGGACCCACCCCGTACGATCGAGGAATGAGCACGCGGATCGCCTTCCTCAAGGGGCACGGGACCGAGAACGACTTCGTGATCATCCCGGACCCGGAGAACCTCATCGACCTGCCTCCGGCCGCTGTCGCCGCCCTGTGCGACCGCCGCGCGGGCATCGGCGGTGACGGGCTGCTGCACGTCGTGCGGTCCGCCGAGCACCCCGAGGCCGAGGCGATGGCGGCCGAGGCGGAGTGGTTCATGGACTACCGCAACGGCGACGGCTCGGTCGCCGAAATGTGCGGCAACGGCGTGCGTGTGTTCGCGCACTACCTCCACCGCGCCGGATATGTGGCCGAAGGCGACAGCGCGGTCGCCACGCGCGGGGGCGTGAAGACCGTGCACATCGCCAAGGACGGCGACGTCACCGTCGGCATGGGCAAGGCGCTCCTTCCCGAAGGAGAGGTCACGGTGAGCGTCGGCGGGCGCAGCTGGCCCGCGCGCAACGTGAACATGGGCAACCCGCACGCCGTCGCCTTCGTGGACGACCTCGCGCACGCCGGGAACCTGTTCACGCCTCCGCCGTTCAGTCCGCAGTCGGCGTACCCGGACGGGGTCAACGTCGAGTTCGTGGTCGACCGGGGGCCACGCCATGTCGCCCTGCGGGTCCATGAGCGAGGCTCCGGCGAGACCCGCTCCTGCGGCACGGGCGCGTGTGCGGTGGCCGTCGCCGCGGCGCGCCGCGACAACGCCGACCCCGCGGTGACCGGCTCCCCGGCGACGTACACCGTCGACGTGCCCGGCGGACGCCTGGTGATCACCGAACGCGCGGACGGCGAGATCGAGATGACGGGCCCCGCGGTGATCGTCGCCGAGGGCGAGATCGACGCGGAGTGGCTGGACGGCGCCCTGCGCTGAGAAGCGCGGCGGGGCCGACCGCACCGGTTCGATGCCGGCCGATCCGGTTCGCCGCCGTTCGACGTCACTGGTCGGACGTCGTACGTCCATGCCGTCTCTTCCGGAAGTTCGAAACCGTAAACCCCAAATCCTTCGCTCGAATGGGTGATCCGTTTCACGCTCGGCGAGAGGCGGTCAGCCGGGCGTGGTGGGGTCGGTAGCATCAAGCACCGGCCCGGACGGGGGATCGACACCATCCCCTGAGCCGAGTACGCCATGGGGCACCCGTCCGCCGGTCTTACGCAGCCGGAGGTGCCCATGAGTGCGGAGGCGACGAATCCCGCGACGCCAGGCCCTGCAACGCCCGCTCCCCAGCGCCCGGCGTCGCTCGAGCCGGCGGTGCCCCCGGCGCACCGCAGGAAGTCGCGTCCCCGGATCGACCTGCGCCGGCTGGGGCGGGCCGCGCTGCTCGGGCCCGCGACCCGCGACCGGCTGCCGGACGCGATCGGGCATGTGGCCGAGGCGCACCGCGCCCACCACCCCGACGCCAAACTCGACCCCCTGCGCCGGGCTTACGTGCTCGCGGAGTCCTCGCACCGCGGCCAGATGCGCAAGAGCGGCGAGCCGTACATCACGCACCCGCTCGCCGTGACCCTGATCCTCGCCGAACTCGGCGCCGAGACCACGACGTTGACCGCGTCCCTGCTCCACGACACCGTCGAGGACACGGAAGTGACGCTCGATCAGGTACGGGAGCAGTTCGGCGACGAGGTCTGCTATCTGGTCGACGGCGTCACCAAGCTGGAGAAGGTCGACTACGGCGCCGCCGCCGAACCGGAGACCTTCCGCAAGATGCTCGTCGCGACGGGCAACGACGTCCGGGTGATGTCGATCAAACTCGCGGACCGCCTGCACAACATGCGGACCCTCGGCGTCATGCGCCCCGAGAAACAGGCGCGGATCGCCAAAGTGACCCGGGACGTGCTGATCCCGCTCGCCGAGCGCCTCGGCGTGCAGGCACTCAAGACCGAACTGGAAGACCTCGTCTTCGCGATCCTGCATCCCGAGGAGTACGCGCACACCCGGGAGCTCATCTCCGGGAACGAGAACCGAGACGACGACCCCCTCGCGGAGATCGCGGAGGAGGTACGCGTGGTTCTGCGTGACGCCGGGATCCAGGCCGAAGTCCTCATAAGGCCACGGCACTTCGTCTCCGTGCACCGGGTGTCGCGCAAACGCGGCCCGATGCGCGGAGCCGACTTCGGACGTCTCCTGGTGCTCGTGAACGAGGACGCCGACTGTTATGGCGTCCTCGGTGAACTGCACACCTGTCTCACCCCGGTGGTGTCGGAGTTCAAGGACTTCATCGCGGTCCCCAAGTTCAACCTGTACCAGTCGCTGCACACGGCCGTCACCCGTGGCGACGGCCAGGTCGCCGAAGTCCTCATCCGCACGCACCAGATGCACAAGGTCGCCGAGGCCGGAGTCATCGCGCTCGGCAATCCCTACGCTCCGCCGTCGGAGGACCAGCCGGACGGCGGCGGGGAGCGCCCCTTCGACGGTGAGCGCGCCGACCCCACCCGCCCCGGCTGGCTCTCCCGGCTGCTCGACTGGCAGCAGGGCGCCCCGGACCCGGACACGTTCTGGTCGACGCTCCGCGAAGACCTCGCCCAGGACCGCGAGATCACCGTCTTCCGCGCGGACGGGGGCTCGTTGGGCCTCCCGGAGGGCGCCAGTTGCGTCGACGCCGCGTACGCGCAGTACGGCGAGGACGCGCACGCCTGCATCGGCGCCCGCGTCAACGGCCGCCTGGCGACGCTGAGTACGGTCCTGAAGGACGGCGACACCGTTCAGCTCCTCATGGGCCAGGACCCCGCCTCCGAGCCGTCCAGGGAGTGGCTGGAGCACGCGCACACGGCCGCCGCGCGGATCGCCATCCAGCGCTGGATGGCCACGCACCCCGCACCCGGCGACGAGGAGGCGTCCGGAACCTCCGCCACGGGTCCCAGGCCGTCCGCCGAGGCTCCGGCCCGCCCCGCCGAGGCGCAGGCCGCCCGCCCCGCGAGCGCCGTCGCCGACCCGCCCGGCGCGTCCGTACGCATGGCCGGCTGCTGTACGCCCGTACCGCCCGACGAGGTGACCGGCTTCACCGTCCGCGGGGGAGTGGTCACCGTGCACCGCGTGGAGTGCGCCGGAGCGGCGCGCATGAAGAGCGCGGGGCGCCCGGAGGTCGGTGTGCGCTGGGGGGACACCACCGAGTGCCGCGTCACCCTGGTCGCCGAGTCCTTCGGACGCCCGCACCTGCTCGCCGACCTCACCGAAGCCATCGCGGCGGAGGGCGTCGCCATCGTCTCCGCGACCGTCGAACCCCCGAGCCAGCAGCGCGTGCGCCACACGTACACGCTTCAACTCCCGGACGCGGCACGCCTCCAGGTCCTGATGCGCGCGATGCGCGATGTGCCCGGCGTGTACGACGTGAGCCGCGCCCAGCATCCGGCGACGGCAGCCCAGTAGCGACGGAGAGACGGCAGCCCGGTAGCGACCGGGCGACCGCGGCCGAGGAGAGATCGGGCGCCCGCGCGGCCCAGTGGAAGTCGGGCGACCGCGTTCCGGTGACATCGCGCGCCCGCGGCCCGGTGGACACCGCGCGCCGGGCCGCCGGTTCCGGCTTCCGCGCGCTGGCCCCAATGAGTCTCCGGACCGACCCGTTCGGGTGGGCCGGTCGCGAGTCGTCGGCGCGGGACCGGCGCGCGCTGGTAGCGGTGGTCCATGCCGCTCAACCCCACCCCCACGCCCGCACGCCCGAGGAGCCGCCGCGTCACGGCGGCCCTGCTCTCCTCGGCCGTCTCCGTCTGTCTGATCGCCGCGAGCGCCCCGGACCCGGCCGTGCCCCTGGGGGTCGGTGACCGCTTGTTCCCCACCCTCGGCAACCCCGGGTACGACGTCGAGTCGTACGACCTCGACTTCACCTACGCCGGCCGCAACGACAAGCCGCTCACGGCCGTCACCACGATCGACGCCCTGACCACCGGCCCGCTCGACCGCGTCAACCTCGACTTCGCGCACGGCACCGTGCGATCGGTCGAGGTCAACGGAGCCCCGGCCGACTTCGCGAAGGCCGGCGACGACCTGGTGGTGACACCGGCCGAGCCGCTGCCCACGGGGAGCGCGCTGCGTATCACCGTGCGTCACACCAGTGATCCGGTCAGCGCGAAGGGCCGGGACGGCGGCTGGGTACGGACGAAGGACGGGCTCGCGATGGCCGGCCAGGCCGACGCCGCGCACCTGGTCTTCCCGTGCAACGACCATCCCTCCGACAAGGCGATGTTCACCATCCACGTGACGGCCCCCGACACGTACACGGCCGTCGCCAACGGTCTGCCCGAGGGCGTCCACCGGGCCCGCGGGGCCACGACCTGGACGTACCGGACCGAGCACCCCATGGCCACCGAGCTGACCCAGGTGTCCATCGGCCACTCCGCGGTGCTGCACAGGCAGGGGCCGCACGGACTGCCCGTACGCGATGTGATCCCCCGCGCCGACCGTGCGGCGCTCGAACCGTGGCTCCGCAGGACCCCCGGCCAGATCGCCTGGATGGAGAGCAAGGTCGGGCGGTACCCCTTCGAGACCTACGGGCTGCTGATGGCCCAGGCGCAGACGGGCTTCGAGCTGGAGACGCAGACGCTGTCGCTCTTCGAGAAGGAGCTCTTCACCGAGCCCGCGTACCCGAAGTGGTACGTCGAGTCGATCATGGTGCACGAGCTGTCGCACCAGTGGTTCGGGGACAGTGTCAGTCCCCGCGCCTGGTCCGACGTATGGCTCAACGAAGGGCACGCCACCTGGTACGAAGCCCTGTACGCGGAGGAGAAGGCGAACAAGCCCATGGAGAAGCGGATGAAGGCGGCCTACCGGCTGTCCGACTCCTGGCGCGCCACCGGCGGGCCGCCCGCGAAGCCCGAGGGACCCAAGCCCGGCCACAAGATCAGCATCTTCCGCCCGAACGTCTACGACGGCGCGGCGCTGGCCCTGTACGCGCTGCGCCAGGAGATCGGGCGCCCGGCCTTCGAACGGCTGGAGCGGACGTGGGTGAGCGTCAACCGCGACGGCGTGGCCTCGACGGCCGACTTCGTGGACCTCGCCTCCGCCGTCGCCGCGCGCGATCTGACCGGGTTCTTCAAGGCGTGGCTGTACGACAGGAAGACACCGCCGATGCCGGGTCACCCGGACTGGAAGAGCGACGCCCCGAAGGCACGTAAGGCACACAGGAGCGCGTGAGGAATCGGCGCCCGCGGGCCCCTGGACCGACGGCACCGGGCGCACGGCGGCGCCCCGCGGCAGTGATGGCCGCGGGGTGTCCCACGGGTGCCCGGCGGGGCCCGATAAGTCGCGTGACGAGCCGGGCCGTACCGTGCGACCATCTTCGAGCCGGCGGCGCGACCCCCTGCGGAGGGTTGGCCCGGCCGGAACCGGGAATCTCCCGGTGGCCTCGGGCGTTGTTCTCTTTGACGGACGACTCTCGTCGGCCCGCAGCTCTCCCCAGCTACGTAAGGATCCAATGACCTCCTCTTCTTCCCCTTCCCAGGACGCGCAGAACTCCGCGCAGAACTACCCCGAAGGTCTTCGGGCCGATGCCCTGATGGAAGAGGACGTCGCCTGGAGCCACGAGATCGACGGAGACCGGGACGGCGAGCAGTTCGAGCGCTCCGAGCGCGCGGCCCTGCGCCGTGTCGCGGGCCTCTCCACGGAGCTCGAGGACGTCACCGAGGTCGAGTACCGACAGCTCCGCCTGGAGCGCGTCGTCCTCGTCGGCGTCTGGACCACGGGGACCATCCGGGACGCGGACAACTCGCTGGCCGAGCTGGCCGCGCTCGCGGAGACCGCGGGAGCGCTCGTGCTCGACGGCGTCGTCCAGCGCCGCGACAAGCCCGACGCGGCCACGTACATCGGCTCCGGCAAGGCCAATGAGCTCCGGGACATCGTGATCGAGACCGGCGCCGACACCGTGATCTGCGACGGTGAGCTGAGCCCCGGCCAGCTGATCCACCTCGAGGACGTCGTCAAGGTCAAGGTCATCGACCGTACGGCGCTGATCCTCGACATCTTCGCCCAGCACGCCAAGTCCCGGGAGGGCAAGGCGCAGGTCGCGCTCGCGCAGATGCAGTACATGCTGCCGCGACTGCGCGGCTGGGGTCAGTCGCTGTCCCGTCAGATGGGCGGCGGCAAGGGCGGCGGCCTCGCCACCCGTGGTCCCGGTGAGACCAAGATCGAGACGGACCGGCGCCGGATCCGCGAGAAGATGGCGAAGATGCGCCGGGAGATCGCGGAGATGAAGACCGGCCGCGAGATCAAGCGCCAGGAGCGCCGCCGCAACAAGGTGCCCTCGGTCGCCATCGCCGGTTACACCAACGCCGGCAAGTCGTCCCTGCTCAACCGCCTCACAGGCGCGGGCGTCCTGGTCGAGAACGCGCTGTTCGCGACCCTCGATCCGACCGTACGCCGGGCCGAGACCCCGAGCGGACGGCTGTACACGCTGGTCGACACGGTCGGCTTCGTACGCCATCTGCCGCATCACCTGGTCGAGGCGTTCCGCTCCACCATGGAGGAGGTCGGCGACTCCGACCTGATCCTGCACGTGGTGGACGGTTCGCACCCGGCTCCGGAGGAGCAGCTCGCCGCGGTGCGCGAGGTCATCCGTGACGTCGGCGCGACCAAGGTGCCCGAGATCGTCGTGATCAACAAGGCGGACGCGGCGGACCCGCTGGTCCTCCAGCGCCTGATGCGGATCGAGACGCGCTCCATCGCGGTCTCGGCGCGCACGGGCCAGGGCATGGACGAGCTGCTCGCGCTGATCGACAACGAGCTGCCGCGTCCCTCGGTCGAGATCGAGGCGCTCGTGCCCTACACGCACGGCAAGCTGGTCGCCCGCGCCCACACCGAGGGCGAGGTGCTCTCCGAGGAGCACACCGGGGAGGGCACGCTGCTCAAGCTGCGGGTCCATGAGGAGCTGGCGGCGGACCTCGCGCCCTACGTCCCGGCGCCCGCGCTCCGGTAAACACCCCGACAGGCACTTCGGCAAGCAATCGCTCCGGATGCACGAAGGCCCGCCCCCTGCCGAGGGGGCGGGCCTTCGCCGTTGGACGCGCGTGCGTTTCGGCGGCTGTCTCGTACGGGCGCTCGGCCGTACGTCCGCACGGGCCCGGACTGCCTCCGGCCGCCGTACTCCTCGCTCTTCCGCTCGTGGAGCGCCCGGGCGCCCTCGCCCGGCCGCGGTACCGTCGGCCGGGCGGTCGAGGACGGACGGCGGCGGTCCGGTGACAGTTCCCGTGTCCCGCCCCACCGCCGTCCGTCCGGAACCCGCTACGCCGTACGCGTCACCGTCCGGCGTACTTCGCGCTCACCGAGTCGTACACGCCCTTGGCCACATCGCCCAGTCGCGGACCCGCCAGCCAGCCGAACTTGACCGGGCCGATCGAGGTGTTGGACACCAGCGCAGGCTTGCCGTCCGAACCCGTCGCCACCCAGCCGCCGCCCGAGGAGCCGCCGGTCATGGTGCAGCCGATGCGGTACATCGTCGGGTCGGCCTGTGCGACGGACAGCCGGCCAGGCCTGTCAGTGCACTGGTACAGCTTCTGGCCGTCGAACGGCGCCGCGGCCGGGTAGCCGGTCGCCGTGATGCTCGACACCTTGGGAACGGCCGGAGCGTTGAAGTTCACCGGCAGCGCCGAACCCACGGTCTCCTCGAGGGACTTGCCGCCGCTGCCCTTCTCCGGCGTCACATGCAGCACGGCGTAGTCGTACGACGCTCCCTGGCCGCCCGTCGGTCCGCCGTGCTCGATCCACTGGTCCGAGGTCTGCGCCCAGTCGCTCCACCAGACGCCGTACGGAGCGACCTCCTCGCGCGGGGCGCTCTCCAGCTGCGCCGCCGTCCTGCCGGAGTCGTTGTACGAGGGCACGAAGGCGATGTTGCGGTACCAGCCGCCCTTCTTGCCGGCGTGCACGCAGTGGCCCGCGGTCCACACCAGGTTGGACTTGCCCGGGTGGGCCGGGTCCTCGACCACCGTCGCCGAGCAGACCATCGTGCCCTCGGGGGAGTCGAAGAAGACCTTCCCCGCCTCGGGCACGTTCGCGTGATAGGACGTCTGCACGGCCCGCGCCGTCACCGGGGCCGGTTCCGGGTCGGTGACGCCCTGGTCACCCGTGAGGTCGGCGTCGTCGACGCCCTTGTTCTTGTCGGGGTCGTCGGCGCCACGCATCCGGGCCGGGTCCCAGAGGCCCTTGATGATCGGGTTGATGAAGTCGTCGGCCTGGCGCAGCCACTCGTCCTTGTCCCAGTTCTTCCAGGCGCCGCCCTTCCACTTGTCGACATCGATGCCGTGCTCTTTGAGCTTGTTCTTGATGTCGTCCGGGATCTGGATCTTTCCGTCACCGCCCTGGGACGCGGAGGCGGTCGGCGGGCCGCTCGCCGTGTCGCCGCCCGAGTCGCAGGCGGTGGCCGTGAGGGCCAGGGCGGCGGCGACGCCGACGGCGGCCAGAGCGGGGGACGTTCTGCGGCGCGCGCTCCTGCCTCGACGGGCGGCGAAGGGCGGGCGTATGGATCGCATGGTGTGACTCCCCCTGAGCGTATGGGAACTGTGCGGTGCGTCCGCGGGTGCCTGAGCGGTTGGTTCGGTACCACCGAACGGCATCAAAGACTATGCGGTCGCTGTGCGGGGCGTCCGACGGAACGGCAACGGTTCAGCTACGGGGGGGCGTCCGCCCGACCCGCTGTCCTGACGGAACGTCATCAATGGCCCGCCGGGAGCCGCGGCCCTGGCCAGGGCCCGACGCGGGTCTGCTGCCGGGCCGACGCGGGGCCCGCCGGACCGGGGCGGTGCGGGAGCGGCAACGGATCCGGCCCGGCGAGGAGAACCCGCGGGGAAGGGGCGAGGAACCTCGAATTCACCCGCTTCCCAACGCGAGCGGCGTCGTTGGTAGGTACGGGGGGCCTGACGCCTGCGTTCGGACCCTCTTGCCAACTCGCCTCTGGGCAGCGGGAGGACCTGAAGTCGTGGCCGTGACCGAGTCAGCGGTGGTGCCGGTGGGGGCGCCAGGAGAGTTCGAGGGGGCACGGGATGATGGTGGCGCCGGAGAGGGTGAGCGGGCGCGCGCGGCGCACGAGGGGATTCTGCGCCGCCAGGCGGCGCGCGAATCGGCGGCACGAACCTACGCTCGTGCCCTTCCGATCGTTCCCGTGCGGGCCCGCGGGCTGACGATCGAGGGCGCCGACGGCCGTCGCTATCTCGACTGCCTCTCCGGAGCCGGGACCCTGGCCCTCGGGCACAACCATCCCGTCGTCCTGGAGGCGATCAGGAAGGTCCTCGACTCGGGGGCGCCCCTGCAGGTCCTGGACCTCGCGACACCGGTCAAGGACGCCTTCACCACCGAGCTGTTCCGCACGCTTCCCCCGTCGTTCGCCGAGCGCGCGCGGGTCCAGTTCTGCGGACCGGCCGGGACGGACGCCGTGGAGGCCGCGGTCAAACTGGTGCGCGCGGCCACCGGCCGCACCGGCGTGCTCGCGTTCACCGGCGCCTACCACGGGATGACCGCGGGCGCGCTCGAAGCCTCCGGCGGCGCGACGGACGTACGCGTCGCGCGCCTGCCCTATCCGCAGGACTACCGCTGCCCGTTCGGTATCGGCGGCGACCGCGGCGCCGAACTCGGCGCGCGCTGGACGGAGTCCCTCCTCGACGACACCAGGTCGGGCGTACCGAACCCCGCCGGGATGATCTTCGAACCCGTCCAGGGCGAGGGCGGGGTCATTCCAGCGCCGGACTCCTGGACACGGCGGATGCGCGAGATCACGGCGGCCCGTTCCATCCCGCTGATCGTGGACGAGGTCCAGACGGGTGTGGGCCGGACCGGCACGTTCTGGGCCGTGGAACACAGCGGCATCACCCCGGACGTGATGGTCCTGTCCAAGGCCATCGGCGGCAGCCTGCCGCTGGCCGTGGTCGTCTACCGCGACGACCTCGACGTCTGGCAGCCGGGTGCCCACGCCGGCACGTTCCGGGGCAACCAACTGGCCATGGCCGCGGGTACGGCCACCCTCGCGTACGTCCGCGAGCACGGCCTCGCCGAACGCGCGGCCGTCGTCGGGGCCCGCATGCTGGCCCAACTGCGCGGTCTCGCGGCGGAGTTAACCTGTGTCGGCGACGTACGCGGCCGCGGCCTGATGATCGGCCTCGAACTCGTGGACCCCGAAGGGCCGCCGCGTCCCACGCCCGACGGTCCGTCCCCCGACGGACCCCGCCCCGCCGCACCCGAACTCGCCGCCGCCGTCCAGCGGGAGTGCCTGCGCCGGGGCCTGATCGTGGAACTCGGAGGCCGCCGGTCGAGCGTCGTACGTCTCCTTCCACCGCTCACGATCAGCGACGAACAGACGTCCGCCGTGCTCGACCGGCTCGCGGACGCGGTGAGCGCGGTGGCACGGGGCGACCACCGGCCGGGGCGGGACGGGGCACGGGGTGCCGACGGCCCGCGGTGACGGTCCGACCCGACGCACCCCGCTTCCGCCCCGGTCCGTCGCCGCCGCACGAGCCCGAACGACCCGCAAGGAATTCTCGTGAACGCCATCCACGCACCCGGCAGCTCCCCCTCCCCGTATGAGCGGACGGCAGTCGGCACACCGGCCCCGCACCTGTCCGGACCGGAGGCCGTTCCCCGGCAGAAGGAGGCGTCCCGGGCGCCCGAACGGTCACGCGGGGCCGCTGTCGACCTGCTCGACCTGCTGGATCACCCCGACACCCGGACGGCGGCGCAGGCGGCGGCGGTCGAGAACCTGCTGCGCTGCTGGGTCCGGGAGAACAACCTGCCCGCCCCCGACGACGGCACCCTGCGCATCGCCCTGGCGGCCAGCGGGGCGACCCTGCTCGTTCCCGTCCACCACTGGTCCCCCTCCGGCTGGCACCGCTTCGGCCTTCCCCTGCTCGCGGAGGCTCCCGAGCAGGCACCGGCCGTCGACGCGGTGACAGTGGCTGCCCTCTTCGCACGGCAGACGGCAGCCGGGACACCGGCCGCGGACACGACCTGCCCGGCTCCCCCCGGCGAGCGGGCGGTAGCCGCACCGGGCGACCCCGGTCCCCGGCGCTCGGACAGCCCGGCCGGTGAAGGAACCGACCTGGTCGGCCGTGTCGCCGACTCGGTTCGGCGCACCGCGGTGTTCATCAGGGACCGCAGGGAGCACCCCGCGGACGTCCCCGACCTCTTTCTCGCCGCTGAGCAGGCACTCCTCCTCGGTCACCCGACGCACCCGACACCGAAGGGACGCGACGGCCTGTCCGACGCGGAAGGCGGTCTCTACTCGCCGGAGTTGCGCGGCTCCTTCCCCCTGCACTGGATGGCGGTCGCCCCCTCGGCGCTGGCGTCCGACTCGGCGTGGACGGAGCGCGGACGCACCGTGCCGGCGGAGCAGCTGACCATGCGGCTGGCCGGGCCCGGTCTGACGCTCCCCGAGGGGTACGCCGCCGCTCTGCCGTTGCACCCCTGGCAGATGCGGGAGATCAAGCACCGCCAGGAGACCGCGGCCCTGCTGGACGCCGGGCTGCTCCAGGACCTCGGTCCGCACGGCACGCCGTGGCACCCCACCTCCTCCGTCCGCACGGTGTACCGCTCCGGCGCCCCCGCGATGCTGAAGCTCTCGCTGGGCCTGCGCATCACCAACTCCCGTCGTGAGAACCTCCGTAAAGAGCTCCATCGTGGTGTGGAGGTCCACCGCCTCTTGCGCGGCGGCCTGTTCGAGCAGTGGCGGGCCGCCCACCCCGGCTTCGACATCGTCCGTGACCCCTCCTGGCTGGCCGTGGACGGCAGGGACGGCAACCCGGTCCCCGGGCTCGACGTGATGATCCGCCACAACCCGTTCGGGCCGACGGACGACGTCGGCTGCGTCGCGGGGCTGGTCTCGCCCCGGCCGTACGCGCGGCTCGGCACGCACAACCCGGCGGAGCGCGGCCCCTTCATGCGGTCCCGGCTCACCGAGATCGTCACTGGTCTCGCCGCCCGCACCGGCCGCCCGCGCGGCGCCGTCGCCACCGAGTGGTTCCTGCGCTATCTCGAACAGGTCGTACGCCCCGTGCTCTGGCTGGACAGCGAGGCGGGGATCGCTCTGGAGGCGCACCAGCAGAACACGCTGCTCCTGCTCGACGCGGAAGGCTGGCCCGCCGGCGGCCGCTACCGCGACAACCAGGGCTACTACTTCCGCGAGTCACGGCGCGCGGAACTCGACGCCCGGCTGCCCGGCATCGGGGCGCACAGCGACACCTTCGTCCCTGACGAGGTCACCGACGAACGCTTCGCCTACTACCTCGCCATCAACAACGTGCTCGGCCTCGTCGGAGCGTTCGGCTCTCAACGGCTCGCCGACGAGGGGCTGTTGCTCGCGGGGTTCCGGCGCTTCCTCACCGGCGCGGCCACCGGCCCCGGCCGACTGCGGACGCCGCTGCCCGCCCTTCTGCTCGACTCACCCGTCCTGCGCTGCAAGGCCAACCTGCTCACCCGGCTGCACGGCCTCGACGAACTCGTCGGTCCCGTCGACTCCCAGTCCGTCTACGTCACCATCTCCAACCCCCTTCATTCCTGAGGAACATGACCCACCCGTCTTCTGAGAGGAGCGTCGTCGTGCTTCCCACCGACGCGAGCACCGACGCCGGCACCGCCCGCGCCACCCGACTCGGCCCCGGATCCGGCCCCGGATCCCGCACGGGCACCGGCTCGGACCCCGGTGCCGGCCCGGACGGCGAGGACACGCTCGACCTGCGTCTTCCAGACGAACTGATCGCCTTGTTCGCCGGGGACACCGGATTCCGTGACGGGAATTCGGCCGAAAGCACGGCCGAAAGCACGGCCGGGACGCGGACATGGACGCCGGGTGGGACGCAGGGCGTGGTTCCGGGCGGGGACGATCTGCTGGACCGCGTCGGCGGCTGGGGGCCGGTCAGAACACCCACGGGCGTCCTCCACCTCGTCCCCGTGCGTGCCGAGCGCGATCTCCCGCTCATCCACCGCTGGATGAACGACCCCGCCGTCGCGGCGTTCTGGGAACTCGCGGGACCGGAGTCCGTGGTCGAGGACCATCTGCTCCGGCAGATCGACGGTGACGGACGCAGTGTTCCGTGCCTCGGAGCGCTGGACGGTATTCCCATGAGCTACTGGGAGATCTACCGCGCCGATCTCGACCCCCTGGCGCGCCACTACCCCGCCCGACCCCACGACACCGGAATCCACCTCCTCATCGGTGGTGTCGCCGACCGTGGACGGGGACTCGGCTCCAACCTGCTCAGAGCAGTCGCCGACCACGTCCTGGCGAAGCGCCCCTCGTGCGCGCGTGTCGTCGCGGAACCCGATCTCCGCAACACCCCTTCCGTGTCCGCCTTTCTGAGCGCGGGCTTCCGGTTGGCCGCCGAGGTCGATCTGCCGGACAAGCGGGCGGCCCTCATGATCCGTGACCGGAGCCTGCGCGATCTGTTGTAGAGCGGTCACTCCTGGCTCACTGCTCGCCCCGATCCGGTTCCCCGCCGAGGAGTCTCCGTGTCGAATCCATCCGCCAACCCGGCCGCCCGAGAGACGCCCGCCCGGTCCGACCCACCCGAGCCGCGCGCGGACCGCGGGGAGCGGGTGAGCCGCCGGCTGCTCGCGAAGGCGATCGGTGGGTTCGGGTACGAGGGGATCATCGAGCCGGAGCCGGAGCCGGAGCCGGAGCCGGAGCCGGAGCCGGAGCCGGAGTCCGAGCTGCGGCCGGTCGTGTCCGGACGGCTGCCGCGACCGTCCGGCGCGCCCGCGCGCCGCCGTCCACGGGATCGTCCCGAACCCCCTTCACCAGCCGTGACCGCCCGGCTCGCGCTCGGCTTGATCACGTCTTGGGTTCCGGCCTTGATCGCTCGGTTGTCAGTGGCGCCCCGTAGGCTGGCAGCGCTATGACAAAGCCCTCACTCCCCGAACTCCTGCATGCTGCCGTCACCGCCGTCGGCGGTACGGAGCGCCCTGGCCAGGTGACGATGGCCGAAGCCGTCGCCGGTGCCATCGACGACAGTTCCCACCTGCTGGTCCAGGCGGGCACCGGTACCGGAAAGTCGCTCGGCTACCTGGTGCCCGCGCTCGCGCACGGGGAGCGGGTCGTCGTGGCGACCGCGACCCTGGCGCTCCAGCGCCAGCTCGTGGAGCGGGACCTGCCGCGCACGGTCGACGCGCTGCACCCGCTGCTGCGCCGCCGCCCCGAATTCGCGATGCTCAAGGGCCGGTCGAACTACCTGTGCCTGCACCGCCTGCACGAGGGCGTGCCGCAGGACGAGGAGGAGGGCCTCTTCGACCAGTTCGAGGCGGCCGCGCCGACCAGCAAGCTGGGCCAGGATCTGCTGCGGCTGCGCGACTGGTCGGACGAGACCGAGACGGGTGACCGGGACGACCTCACACCCGGTGTCTCCGACCGGGCCTGGGGCCAGGTGTCGGTGTCGTCCCGCGAGTGCCTCGGCGCCACGAAATGCGCCTACGGAGCGGAGTGCTTCGCCGAGATGGCCCGCGAGCGGGCCAAACTGGCCGAGGTCGTCGTCACGAATCACGCGCTGCTCGCGATCGACGCCATCGAGGGCGCGCCGGTCCTCCCGCAGCACGAGGTGCTGATCGTCGACGAGGCGCACGAGCTGGTCTCCAGGGTCACCGGCGTCGCCACCGGAGAGCTCACGCCCGGACAGGTCAACCGCGCCGTGCGCCGTGCCGCGAAGCTCGCCAACGAGAAGGCCGCCGACCAGCTCCAGACCGCAGCCGAGGGCTTCGAGCGACTGATGGAGCTGGCTCTGCCGGGACGCCTGGAGGAGATCCCGGAGGACCTTGGGTACGCGCTGATGGCACTGCGAGACGCCGCCCGCACGGTGATCACGGCCATCGGGTCCACCCGCGACAAGTCAGTCCAGGACGAGGACGCCGTACGCAAGCAGGCCCTGGCGTCCGTCGAGGCCGTGCACGCCGTGGCGGAGCGCATCGCCAACGGCTCCGAATGGGACGTCGTCTGGTACGAGCGTCACGACCGCTTCGGAGCCTCGCTCCGGGTCGCTCCGATGAACGTGTCCGGGCTCCTCAGGGAGAAGCTCTTCGCCGACCGGTCCGTCGTCCTGACGTCGGCGACCCTCAAGCTCGGCGGCGACTTCAACGGCGTGGGAGCGTCGATGGGGCTCGCCCCGGAAGGCACGGAGGGCGAGGATCTTCCCCAGTGGAAGGGTGTCGATGTCGGCTCGCCCTTCGACTATCCCAGGCAGGGCATTCTCTACGTCGCCAAGCATCTGTCGCGTCCCGCGCGGGACGCCGACCGCGGCGACATGCTCGACGAGCTCACCGAACTGATCCAGGCCGCCGGCGGTCGTACGCTCGGCCTCTTCTCCTCGATGCGCGCGGCCCAGCTCGCGGCGGAGGAGCTGCGGACCCGCATCCCCGAGTACCCGATCCTGCTCCAGGGCGAGGAGACCCTCGGCGAGCTGATCAAGAACTTCGCGGCCGACCCGAAGACCTGCCTCTTCGGCACGCTCTCCCTCTGGCAGGGCGTGGACGTGCCGGGCACCAGCTGTCAGCTGGTGGTCATGGACAAGATTCCCTTCCCGCGCCCCGACGACCCGCTCATGAGCGCCCGCCAGAAGGCCGTCGAGGACAACGGGGGCAACGGCTTCATGGCCGTCGCCGCCACTCACGCCGCGCTCCTCATGGCCCAGGGCGCCGGCCGCCTCGTACGCGCTTCCGGCGACCGGGGTGTGGTGGCGGTACTGGACCAGCGTCTGGCCACCGCTCGGTACGGCAGCTATCTGAAGGCCTCGCTCCCCGACTTCTGGTACACCACGGACCCGAACCAGGTCCGCAGGTCCCTGGCCGCGATCGACGAGAAGGCGAGGGCGATCGAGGACACGGCAGGGCAGACCGACGAGCCCGCGAGTGAGCCGGACGACGCGTAGCACCAAGGGCGACCCGGCCCACGGCCCCCAGAACCTCGTACACGAGCCGCACGAAGCCCCAGCCGCGTGCCCACGAGCCGCGTGGATCCCTGGGCCCGGTGCCCGGGAGCCGCACGAAGCCCGAGTCCCGTGCCCGCGAGCCGAATGGAGCCTCGTGCCTGGGAGCCGTGCGAACGACGCGACCCCTATGCCCACGAGCCGCACGAAGCCCCTGGCCCCATGCCCACCAGCCACGTGGTGCCCTGGCTCGGGGCCTGTGGGGTGTATCGAACCCCGGCACCCCGGCCGAAGGACCAGGGGAGCTCGGTCAAGGCCCCCGGCCAGAAAACGCACAGGACCCCGGAACCGGCGCAGTTGGTTCCGGGGCCCGGTCAGGGGCGGGGGCGGCGGACCGCCCGTCGCGGCGTCACACCCGGCGCAGTACGGCGACGACCTTCCCGAGGATGGTCGCCTCGTCGCCGGGGATCGGCTGGTAGGCGGAGTTGTGCGGCAGCAGCCACACGTGTCCGTCCTCGCGCTTGAAGCGCTTGACCGTGGCTTCGCCGTCCAGCATCGCGGCGACGATGTCGCCGTTCTCGGCGACCGGCTGGCGGCGGACCGTCACCCAGTCCCCGTCGCAGATGGCGGCCTCGATCATCGAGTCACCGACGACCTTCAGGACGAAGAGTTCCCCGTCGCCGACCAGCTGGCGCGGGAGAGGGAAGACGTCCTCGACCGACTCCTCGGCGAGGATCGGGCCACCCGCGGCGATACGGCCCACGAGCGGTACGTAGGACGCGGCCGGCTTGCCCGCCGTGTCCGTCGGCTGCACCGAGGACTGGTCGGAGCCCCTCACCTCGTACGCGCGCGGGCGGTGCGGGTCCCGACGCAGGAAGCCCTTGCGTTCCAGCGCCATCAGCTGATGTGCGACCGAGGAGGTGCTGGAAAGGCCGACGGCCTGCCCGATCTCCCGCATCGACGGCGGGTAGCCGCGCCGCTGCACGGAGTCCCGGATCACCTCGATCACCCGGCGTTGCCGGTCCGTCAGTCCCGAGCTGTCGGCCCGGATGCCTGGAGGTCGGCCAGGCAGGGAGCGCTTGGGCCCCTCATGATTCGCGGGTTCGTTCATCACATGCACCGGCTCGAGTCGGCCCTGGGAGCGGTCCTGGGCGGTGATGGTGGCGCTGTCTGCGGTGGTGGTCACGTCGGCCCCTCTCGATGGTCTCCCTGCTGGACAACGGTAGTTGCTTTCGAAAGGTTGCGCCAAACACACGTTCGAGTGAAAAACCGCGAATTGCCTGACGTGGGTGTGTGTCTGGGTGTATGGCTGGCGACGCGCCTGGCGGACAAAAGGGCTCATTGCTGTACCCTTCACCGCCGGAGGCGGCAGCCGTGCGGGCCGACCTGGGCCGCCGCCCAGTCTGCCATCCGATGGCCGACCGGCCGGGAACCGGCCCCCTTCCGTGCGTCGACCACGCTATCCCCGCGTGTCCGGGATGGGTATGCCTGTGCGGCGCGTGCCCTTACGTGTACGACACGCGCGTCGTGGGCGAATTCATGGACCGATCCCCACATCTAGTGGTTCGATTGCGGCGGCATCCCAGAAGTTGTGGTCCCCCGGGTCTTCGAACCCTCGGGCATCGCCTATGCTTGGGGCTGCTTCGAGGGGCCGGTGAGGTCCCATGAGGTCCCTGAGTCGTGCTGTGAAGGAGGGTCGGAGCCATGCACTGCCCCTTCTGCAGGCACCCTGACAGCCGCGTCGTCGACAGTCGTACGACCGACGACGGCACGTCGATCCGCAGGCGCCGCCAGTGCCCCGACTGCTCCCGTCGTTTCACGACCGTGGAGACGTGCTCGCTGATGGTGGTGAAGCGCTCCGGTGTGACCGAGCCCTTCAGCCGGATCAAGGTCATCAACGGCGTGCGCAAGGCCTGTCAGGGGCGGCCCGTCACCGAGGACGCGCTCGCCCAGCTCGGCCAGCGCGTCGAAGAGGCCGTGCGAGCCACCGGAAGCGCCGAGCTGACCACCCACGACGTGGGACTGGCCATCCTCGGACCCTTGCAGGAACTCGACCTCGTGGCCTACATGAGGTTCGCGTCCGTGTACCGGGCCTTCGACTCGCTGGACGACTTCGAAGCCGCCATCGCGGAACTCAGGCAGGTGAATCAGCGCCCCGCCGAGGACGACGACGCCCCGGACGTGGTGCGCCAGGAGACAGACCGCGGGCGCGGCGGAACCGTGGAGGTTCCCGTGCCCGTCACCGCCGCCGACTGACCGCGGGCCGGACCCTTCGGGGCGTCCGGCCCCGCCACGGGCGGCGACCACAGACCTGCTGCGTCAGGCCGTATCAACGGCACCCGCAGCATCAGACACAGACGGTGCCACGGGAAGTTCGTGGCACTTCAGCGCGTTTTAGCTGTTACTGGGAGGCGGCAATGACAGAGACGGCGAGCGGTCCGGCACGAGGTTCCCGCGTAAAGAGCGGAGCCAAGGCCAGCAAGGGACTGCGTATCGAGCGCATTCACACCACCCCCGGCGTGCATCCGTACGACGAGGTGGAGTGGGAGCGCCGTGACGTCGTCATGACCAACTGGCGCGACGGCTCGGTCAACTTCGAGCAGCGTGGCGTCGAGTTCCCCGGCTTCTGGTCGGTGAACGCGGTCAACATCGTCACCAGCAAGTACTTCCGCGGTGCTGTGGGCACCCCGCAGCGCGAGGTGAGCCTCAAGCAGCTCATCGACCGCATCGTGAAGACGTACCGGAAGGCCGGCGAGGACTTCAAGTACTTCTCCTCGCCCGCCGACGCCGAGATCTTCGAGCACGAGCTGGCGTACGCCCTCCTGCACCAGATCTTCAGCTTCAACAGCCCTGTCTGGTTCAACGTCGGAACCCCGCAGCCCCAGCAGGTCTCCGCGTGCTTCATCCTGGCCGTCGACGACTCCATGGAGTCGATCCTCGACTGGTACAAGGAAGAGGGCATGATCTTCAAGGGCGGCTCCGGCGCCGGCCTGAACCTCTCCCGCATCCGCTCCTCCAAGGAGCTCCTCTCCTCGGGCGGCAACGCCTCGGGTCCCGTCTCCTTCATGCGCGGTGCCGACGCCTCCGCAGGAACGATCAAGTCGGGCGGCGCCACCCGCCGCGCGGCCAAGATGGTCATCCTCGACGTCGACCACCCCGACATCGAGGACTTCATCCAGACCAAGGTCAAGGAAGAGGAGAAGATCCGCGCCCTCCGTGACGCGGGCTTCGACATGGACCTGGGCGGCGACGACATCACGTCCGTCCAGTACCAGAACGCCAACAACTCGGTCCGTGTGAACGACACGTTCATGAAGGCCGTCGAGTCGGGCGGCAAGTTCGGCCTCACCTCGCGCATGACCGGCGAGGTCATCGAGGAGGTCGACGCCAAGTCGCTCTTCCGCAAGATGGCCGAGGCCGCCTGGGCCTGCGCCGACCCGGGCATCCAGTACGACGACACGATCAACCAGTGGCACACGTGCCCGGAGTCCGGCCGTATCAACGGCTCGAACCCGTGCAGCGAGTACATGCACCTGGACAACACGTCCTGCAACCTCGCCTCGCTGAACCTGATGAAGTTCCTCAAGGACGACGGTCTGGGCCGCCAGTCCTTCGAGATCGAGCGCTTCGCCAAGGTCGTCGAGCTGGTCATCACCGCGATGGACATCTCCATCTGCTTCGCGGACTTCCCGACCCAGAAGATCGGCGAGAACACCCGCGCCTTCCGTCAGCTGGGCATCGGCTACGCCAACCTCGGCGCCCTCCTGATGGCGACCGGCCACGCGTACGACTCCGACGGCGGCCGCGCCCTCGCCGGCGCCATCACCTCCCTGATGACGGGTACGTCGTACAAGCGTTCCGCCGAGCTCGCCGCGGTCGTCGGCCCGTACGACGGCTACGCCCGCAATGCGCAGCCCCACCAGCGCGTCATGCGGCAGCACGCCGACGCCAACACCACGGCCGTCCGCGTGGACGACCTGGACACCCCGATCTGGGCCGCCGCCACGGAGGCCTGGCAGGACGTGGTCCGCCTCGGCGAGAAGAACGGCTTCCGCAACGCGCAGGCCTCCGTCATCGCCCCGACCGGCACCATCGGTCTCGCGATGTCCTGCGACACCACCGGTCTCGAGCCCGACCTCGCGCTGGTCAAGTTCAAGAAGCTGGTCGGCGGCGGCTCGATGCAGATCGTCAACGGCACCGTGCCGCAGGCCCTGCGTCGCCTGGGTTACCAGGAGGAGCAGATCGAGGCGGTCGTCGCCCACATCGCCGAGAACGGCAACGTCGTCGACGCCCCGGGTCTCAAGCACGAGCACTACGAGGTCTTCGACTGCGCCATGGGCGAGCGCTCCATCTCCGCGATGGGTCACGTCCGCATGATGGCCGCGATCCAGCCGTGGATCTCCGGCGCGCTCTCCAAGACGGTCAACCTGCCGGAGACGGCGACCGTCGAGGACGTCGAAGAGGTCTACTTCGAGGCGTGGAAGATGGGCGTCAAGGCGCTCGCGATCTACCGCGACAACTGCAAGGTCGGCCAGCCCCTCTCCGCGAAGACCAAGGAGAAGGAGAAGTCCGCGACCGACGCTGTCACGGCGAAGGCCGAGGACACCATCCGTACCGCGGTCGAGAAGGTCGTCGAGTACCGTCCGGTCCGCAAGCGTCTGCCCAAGGGCCGTCCCGGCATCACCACCTCCTTCACGGTGGGCGGCGCCGAGGGCTACATGACCGCCAACTCCTACCCGGACGACGGTCTCGGCGAGGTCTTCCTGAAGATGTCGAAGCAGGGCTCCACCCTCGCGGGCATGATGGACGCCTTCTCGATCGCCGTCTCGGTCGGTCTGCAGTACGGCGTGCCCCTGGAGACATACGTCTCGAAGTTCACCAACATGCGCTTCGAGCCGGCCGGCATGACGGACGACCCGGACGTGCGGATGGCGCAGTCGATCGTCGACTACATCTTCCGCCGCCTGGCGCTGGACTTCCTGCCCTTCGAGACGCGCTCCGCGCTCGGCATCCACTCCGCCGAGGAGCGCCAGCGTCACCTGGAGACGGGCTCCTACGAACCCTCCGACGACGAGGTCGACGTCGAGGGCCTGGCCCAGTCCGCGCCCCTCGCGCAGGAGCTGAAGGCCGTCGCCGTCCCCAAGGCCGAGGCCGTCGCGGCCGAACCCGCCCCGCGGCAGGTCCACACCAGCGCCGAGCTGGTGGAGATGCAGCTGGGCATCCAGGCCGACGCCCCGCTGTGCTTCTCCTGCGGCACGAAGATGCAGCGGGCCGGGTCCTGCTACATCTGCGAGGGTTGCGGCTCGACGAGCGGTTGCAGCTGACGCCGAGCGCCTTTTGGGCGTGAAGCAGCCGGTCAGGGCGGTGCGGTCGATTGTCGACCGCACCGCCCTCGGCGTTGGCCGAAGGGGATCCGCCGTGCCCGGAGGCGGGCCCGGCGTGCGGGGTGTGTCCCGGGCGTGCGCCTCGCGGCGCGCGATGGTCCGGGCATCGGCGAAATTCGGGTTTCCCGCGAATCGATCAACGGCTAGTCTCCCTCAGCGCGCACGGAGCGCGATGGGGGAGGGCGGGGGACATGGCCGACGAGATGGCCGGATCGAAGAAGGGCCTGGGCGCGGGGGTCCAGGCGGTCGCGGCGGTGGTGCTGGTCGTGGGCGTCACGGGAGGTATATGGGGGCTGTCACGGGTCCTCCCGCAGCACAACGCCGATGAACCGGCCACCTGTTCCGAGGAGCAGGGCACCCGGCCGACGAAGCACGCCTCCGGTGCGCAGCTTTGCCGGGCGCTGAACCGCGCGGACCTGCCGGCTCTCCTCGGGACGCCCGACGAGCACGCGCAGACGGCCGTCGGCAACGACAGCGTGATCACCCTCGACGGTGGCACCAAGATCGCCATCCCTGAAGCGACCGTCTCCCTGAAGACCTACTCAGTGAAGCTGTCGGCTTCCGACGACCGGTTCTCGGTCGCCCAGGATGTCGCCGTGCTGCCGTCGGCCGAACCGAGGCAGATCCTGGGCCACCCCGCGGTCCTCTCCTCGGACCGGACGATCGCCCTCAACTTCGGCTCCGGCAAAGCCGAGACCGGCCCCGGCGGCATCGCCCGCAGTCTGCTGGTCGCCAGGGACGCGAAGGACGGGGGCGGTTCGTTCGAGATCGTCATCTGGCGTCAGGACGATGTCAAGCCCGATGACGCGGCCCTGTTCCGCGTGGCCGAGACGGTGCTGCCGACGCTGCCGGGCTGGAAGAACGGCTGAACGAGGAGTCTCCGCCGCAACTCAAGCCTCCTGGGGGCCGCCCATGACCCTGGCGAAGGTCGCCGGGTCGGTGTCGTAACCGCGGATGGCCGCGTGGAACGTCCACTCTCCGGAGTGGTCGCGTACGAACTCCCCGATGGTCGCGGCCGTCGCGCCCAGGACATCGCCGAAGTCGCCCTCCGTCAGGACGGTATAGCCCTCACGCAGGCGGAAGCCGGGGTTGAGGACGCTGACGAACGTCCTCGCCTCGGTGCGCTGCTGGATGAGGACACCGACGACCACGCGCGCGTAACGGCTGTCCAGGCGGTCGAGCTCCAGGGTCATGACCTCGTCCCAGCCGAAGCCCTTGCCGTCCTTGCTGTCGCGGTTCAGATAGATCGTGCCGTCCGGTGAACGGCTGCCGAAATACACCACGTAGGCCGGACTTCCCTGCGGGGCGGACGCCAGATACGTCGCCGCGATGATGTCGAGATCGGTCGCGGGCTCACCTACGGGACTGGGATCCCACTTGATCGCCAACTCGACTTTGCGGATGCCCTTGTTGAGACCGTTCACCGGATGTCCCCTCCCTGTTCCCCAACAGCCACCGGACCAACTCCCCTGAGAGCAGGGCTCTTTGTCCATCGTGCCACGTGCTCCGGGGAGCCCGTCCGGATCCACTGCGCCGGAGCGTGACCGGCGCCACGTTCCGGGGCCTTACGATGGCGCGGTGCTGGTCAAGTGGATTCGCTGCACCGTGGTCGATCGCCGCGGTTTCGAACGCGGGCAGCGAAAGTGGGCGGGGCTTCTGGGGGAGCCGGGATTCCGGGGACAGGGCGGAGGATGGAGTGTGGGGCGGTCCGGCGTCGCGCACATCTTCGCCTTCTGGGAGAGCCGGGCCTTCTACGACTCGTTCATGGCCCGGTCCCATGACCGGCTCGCCGCCGCGCAGTCGGGCACCTTCAAGGACTCCCAGGCCAAACTGTTCGACTACCGCTTCGACGTCAAGACCGGTTTCGAGCCGCGCTTCACGGACTCCGATGTGGTCCGGGTCGCGCACTGCCGTGTCCACGAGAACCGGGCCGAGCACTTCGCGCTGATGCAGGAGAAGGTCTGGAACCCCGCGATGGCCGGTTCGCCCGGCATGGTGCGGGGCATGTTCGGCGAGGCGCCCGGCAGCGAGTTCCTGGTCCTGTCCATGTGGCGGTCGGCCGCCGAACACGGCAAGTACCGTGCCGAGCGTGTGGAGAGGCTGGCGCTGCGTGCCCAGATCGAGGCCGACATAGCCGCCCTCGCGGGCGACATCGTGCAGCTGGAACCCGGCTGGAACGTCTGACGGCACACTCCGCCGAGGGGTCCTGATGCGCGGGAACGGTGTGACCTGCGCCGTATGCGGCCCGTACGACTGCTCGAACAGGGCCGACACGATCTAGGGTCTTGGCATGGCACGACCACGGCGCATCGTCCTTGTCCGGCACGGCGAGTCGGTGGGCAATGCCGATGACACCGTGTACGAACGCGAGCCCGACCACGCTCTGGCGCTCACCGAGACGGGGTGGCAGCAGGCGGAGGACACCGGTAAACGGCTGCGTGAGACCTTCGGTGGGGAGCGCGTAAGCGTTTACGTCTCCCCGTACCGCCGCACCCACGAGACGCTCCGCGCCTTCCACCTGGACCCCGGGCTCGTCCGGGTCCGCGAGGAGCCGCGACTGCGCGAGCAGGACTGGGGCAACTGGCAGGACCGTGACGACGTACGTCTCCAGAAGGCCTGTCGCGACGCGTACGGGCACTTCTTCTACCGCTTCGCGCAAGGCGAGTCCGGTGCCGATGTGTACGACCGGGTCGGCGGCTTCCTGGAGAGCCTGTACCGGAGCTTCGAGGCCCCGGACCACCCGCCGAACGTGCTCCTGGTGACCCATGGCCTGGCCATGCGGTTGTTCTGCATGCGCTGGTTTCACTGGACGGTCGCGGAGTTCGAATCGCTCTCCAACCCGGGGAACGGAGAGATGAGGATGCTCGTTCTGGGGGAGGACGGCCGATACACCATCGACCGCCCCTTCGAGCGGTGGCGTGATCCGGAATCGTACGGAGCCACCGGATAGAGTGGCAGGGCGATGATCGCTGACTCCTCTCCCGACGGGCGCTTCGAGCGCGCCCTCGCCAGCCTGCGCGGACTCGCGGTGGGGGACGCGCTGGGCTCGCAGTTCTTCGTACCCGCGAACTACCCGCTGCTGAAGCGCCGAGAGCTGCCGCCCCAACCTTGGCAGTGGACCGACGATGCCGAGATGGCCTGCTCCGTGGTCGCGGTTCTGGCCACACACCACCGCATCGACCAGGACGAACTGGCGCGCTCCTTCGCCGACCACCACGATTTCGACCGGGGCTACGGCCCGGCGGTCAATCGGCTGCTGCGGCTGATCCGCGAGGGCGGCGACTGGCGCGAACTGTCCTCGGCCCTCTTCAAGGGACAGGGTTCCTGGGGCAACGGCGCCGCGATGCGGATCGCCCCGCTGGGCGCCTGGTACGCCGACGACCCGGAGCAGGCGACCCACCAGGCGGAGATCTCCGCCTATCCCACGCACCAGCACCGTGAGGCCGTGGTCGGTGCCATGGCCGTCGCCGCGGCCGCCGCGCTGGCCGCCGACCCGGCGGGTCCGCCGAGCGCCGAGGCCCTGCTCGACGGTGTCATCGCGCTCGTACCGCGCAGCGCCGTGGGCGCAGGGCTGCGGCGCGCCCGGGACATGCTCGACTACGGGGACGCGGCGACCGTGGCCGCGGTCCTGGGCTGCGGACGGCGTACGTCGGCTCACGACACCGTTCCCTTCGCCCTCTGGTCGGCCGCCCGCGCTCTGGGTGACTACGAGGAGGGCTTCTGGGTCACCGCCCAGGTCGGCGGTGACGTGGACACGACCTGCTCCATCGTGGGCGGCGTGGTCGCCTCCGGGAAGGCGGGAGCACCCCCCGGAGCGTGGCTGGAAGCCACGGAGGCGCTGCCGGGATGGTTGCCGGGACTCGGGTCCGGCCGCACGGCCGACGACGCGTAGCGCGCACGGCAGAGGTGTTCCCGGGCCGCTGAGCCGTGGGCGGCGGCACGCGGGCGCGGTCTCGGGAGCGGTCTTGGGCCGGCTTCAGGGATTCCTCGGGAGCCTCGGAGTCCCTGGGAGGCCTCGGGGCAGTCACGACGGTCCGCCCTCGCGAGGGGCGGGTGCGGGGCTGTGTCACAGGCTTGCTACAGCCCCCCGGCCCCGTCGTGAGCCGCGGTGCCCGTGGATAACCTGTGCGCCACGCCGCCCGTTGATCATGGCGGGCGTGTGCCGACGAGACACCGGTCGGCGGCCTCCGCGCCGCAGTGGCGCGTTGCGGGCTGCCCGGTGACCGGCTGGGAGGGGATCCCTTGTCCGACATACCGTCCACGCCAGAGCCCGGAGACGAGGCGGCGGCGCAGCGGAAGAGCCCGGGGGTGAGCAAGGAGGTTCCGGAAGCCGGGGAGCGATTTCCGGAGGTGCCGTCGCAGGACGATTCCACGGATCCGCCCGCACCGGGATCCACGAGGCGGTCCGGCACCGAATCCGACGCCATGGCAAAGGCCGAACCGGGGGGCGGGAAAGAGCCCGGGGCGACGGGAGCGGTCGGGGACGCGGCAGAGCCGGAGGGCCGGGAAGAGCCCGGAGGCCGACCCGGGCAGGACGTGGACGAGGAACCCGCGGGGCAGCCCGCCGGAGGGGCAGCCGGAGACGAAGAGCCCGGGGCGCGCGGCGCCGGAGGGACCGTCGGGGACGAAGGAGCCGAAGTGGCTGCCGCCCGGACCGTCGGCGCAGGTGCCAAGCCGCGGGCCGAGGCGGCGGCAGGCGCCGGTGGAGGCGTGCAGCCCCTGACGCAGGCCGCTCGGTCGCCGCGCGGAAGCGCCGGCGGGACGCGCCCGTCGGCCGCCGCCGGTCCCTGGTCGGCCGCTCTTCAGTTCACGTCGCCCGCCCCGGTGCGTACGCCCACGCTGTGGGCCGTGCTCGCGACCGGAGTGCTGAGCATGCAGCTCCTCGACGGCGGTCTCGCGATCAACCTCCTGCTGGTCGCGATCCCCGCCGCCTTCGCCGCGTACTTCTCGGGCCGGGCCGCGGGACGCTCCACGCGCGCGTGGAGCCTGGTCTGGGGCATCGGCGGCATCGGCCTGCTGATCGTGCCGGCTCTGCGGGACGCGGACTGGCCGTCGTTCCTCGCCGTCGTGACGGCGATCGGGCTCGGTTCGCTCGCGCTGAACGGCGGACGCACCTGGCCCGCGGTTCTGCTGGGCCCCATCGGTGTGTTCAACTCCTTGGTCACTGGCCCCGCCTGGGGCTGGCGCGGGCTGCGGGGACGAATCGGCGGTGCCCGTCGCGGCGTGGGCGTCGGGCTGCGCGCGTTCGTGGTGAGCGCGGTCCTGCTGCTCGTCTTCGGGGCACTGTTCGCCGGGGCCGACGCCGCCTTCGCCAACCTGCTCAGTGACCTGGTGCCGGACACCTCTGTCGCCGGTGGACCCTGGCGCGTGGTGCTTCTGCTGTTCGGTCTGGTCGGAGCGCTGGCCGTGGCCCACACGGCGGCCGCGCCGGTGCGGTGGGACCGGGTCGTGGTGCCCGCTGGACGCCCTCGTAACCGCGTCGAGTGGGCCCTGCCGCTGATCGTGCTCACCGCGCTCTTCGCGGCCTTCAACGCCGTCCAGCTCGCCGTCCTGTTCGGCGGTTACGACGCCGTACTGAAGAAGACCGACCAGACGTACGCCGAGTACGCGCGTCAGGGCTTCTGGCAGCTGCTGGTCGTCACGCTGCTGACCCTGCTCGTCGTGGTGTTCGCGCTGCGCTGGGCGCCCCGGGACGACGCGAGCGACCGCAAGCTGGTGCGGGCTGTGCTGGGAACTCTCTGCGCCCTGGCGCTCGTTGTCGTGGCGTCCGCCGTGCGACGTATGGACATGTATGTGGAGGCTTATGGACTGACACGGCTGAGGGTGTCGGTGCTGGCCGGGGAGCTGTGGCTGGGCCTGGTCATCGTGCTCATCATGGCGGCCGGTGTGTGGGGGGCCCGCTGGCTGCCCCGCGCCGTCGCGGCCAGTGCGGCGGCCGGTGTGCTCGCCTTCGGGCTGATGTCGCCCGACAGCCTGATCGCCGAGCGTAACGTCCAGCGGTACGAGGACACGGGCAAGTTCGACCTCCTGTACGCCGGTGACCTGTCGGCCGACGCCGTACCCGCCCTCGACAAGCTCAAGGAGCCGATGCGTTCCTGCGTGCTGAAATCGATCGCCGACGAACTCGGCAGGGACGACGCGCCCTGGTACGCGACCAGTTGGGGCGAGGCCCGAGCCCGGGACATCCTCCGCGAGCGCCCACCGGCCGCGTCCACCGACTGGAGCGTGTGCAGCCGGTTGGTGGACCCCCTCACGTACCGCTGAGCGGCTTCCCGGCGGCGGTTCCGTGGGCGACGGGTCCGGCCCGCGCGGCATGTTCCTTGAGCGGGGGCCGGGTCCGCGCCTCCGTCTGCGGCGGCATGCTGGTGAGTCGGTGAGTCGGTGAGTCGGTGAGTCGGTGAGTCGGTGAGTCGGTGAGTCGGTGAGTCGGTGAGTCGGTGAGTCGGTGAGCCGTGAGCCGTGAGCCGTGAGCCACGAGCCACGAGCCACGAGCCACGAGCCACGAGCCGTGAGTTGGTGAGCTGGGGGGCGGTGAGCCGGGGCCCGTGTGCCATGTGCCTTTGCGCCGCCCCGCGTTCCGGATCTGCTGCGCGGCCCGGCCCCGCCCCGGCTGCGTGTCGCGGACGGTCGGACCGTGGTCGCCGCGGTCTGTCCGAGTACGGCGACCGTCCGGCCGTCCGCGGGTCCGTCCTCAGCCCGCCGCGGGTCCCGCCGTGCCGGCGAGAGCGTCCAGGTCGCTCTTGCGGACCCTGATCACCAGTGTCGCGGTGATCAGGGCCAGCAGGGCCATCGCCGCCGCCGGCACGAAGGCGGTCGAGATGCCATGGGCGAGCACTTCATGGCCCCAGGGGGCGGGTAGCTGGTGGGTCTTGGCGAACTCCGCCTTCTGCCCGGCCGAGCCGTCCGCCAGGAACTTCGGCATCTGCTGCTTCGCCTCGTCGCGGCCGGCCGAACCGAAGACCGTGGTGAGGATGGACAGACCGAGCGAACCGCCCACCTGCTGTGTGACATTGAGCAGACCCGAGGCCGCGCCCGCCTCTTGCTGCGCGACACCGGAAACCGCGGTCACGGTGAGCGTCACGAAGTTCAGGCCCATGCCGAAGCCGAACAGCAGCATCGGGCCGAGGACCCCGCTCGCGTACGAGTCGTCGGGGCTGATGAAGGTCAGCCAGCCGAGCCCGAGTGCGACGAGCGCAGAGCCGGTGACCATGAACGGCTTGGGGCCGAGCACCGGCAGGAACCGCTGTGAAAGACCCGCGCCGACCGCGATCGCGACCGTCACCGGAAGGAAGGCCACACCGGCCGAGATCGGGCTGTACCCCAGCACGTTCTGTACGAAGAGCACGATGTAGAAGAACATGCCGAACATCGCGGCGGCGAGGCTCAGCATGATCACATACGTGCCCGAGCGATTGCGGTCGGCGAACATCCTCAGCGGGGTGATGGGCTCCCTCGCCCGCGTCTCGATGATCCCGAAGGCCAGCAGCAGGGCCACGGCCGCGCCGAACGACCCGATCGTGAGACTGTCGCGCCAGCCGTCCTCCGCGGCGCGGATGAAGCCGTACACCAAGGACGCCATGCCGGCCGTCGAGGTGAGCGCGCCCGCGATGTCGAAACGTCCGGGGTGGCGCCGGGACTCGTTGATGTACATCGGTGCGAGGACAGCGATCAGGATGCCGATGGGCACGTTGACGAAAAGGACCCACCGCCAGTCGAGCCATTCCGTGAGCATGCCTCCGGCGAGCAGGCCGATGGCGCCACCACCGGCCGATACCGTCGCGAAGACGGCGAACGCCCGGTTCCGCTCCGGACCTTCGGGGAACGTGGTCGTGATCAGGGCCAGCGCCGTCGGCGAAGCGATCGCGCCACCGACTCCCTGCAGAGCGCGGGCCGCCAGCAACTGCCAGGGTTCCTGGGCGAGTCCGCCGAGCAGTGAGGCGAAGGTGAACAGCAGAATGCCGGTCATGAAGACCCGGCGCCGGCCGAGGATGTCGCCGGCCCGTGCGCCGAGAAGCAGCAGGCCGCCGAAGGTGAGGGTGTACGAACTGACCACCCATGTCAGCTCGGTCGTACTGAAGGCGAGGGCGTCTTGAATGTGCGGGAGCGCGATGTTCACAATCGTCGCGTCGAGGACCACCATGAGTTGGCAGGCCGCGATGACGGTGAGCGCGATGCCGGGATGCCCTTCCCGGCGGGCCGCACCTGGCTGGGTGTCCTGAATCAACTGAGAGGTTGTCACTATGCTTCCCCCACAAGTGCATTAGTGAACGCCAGCGTTCACTGTCGCGTCAACGGTAGTGAGTCCCCGTCAGTGAACGCAAGCGTTCACTGAAGCCGCTGCCCGACGGTGTCGATCCGATCGCCCGCCCTCCTCACGGAAGACCGAACTCCCCGAATTCCGCTCCCCTGTACGACGGAGACACTCTGATGGTTACTTCGCGTTGGACGGCCGCCCCCGCTCAGGCGCCCTCATCGCGCCGGCGCGGTGCCGTGCTCGAGCGCGCGATCCTGGAAGCCGCGCTGGAACAGCTCGGCGCGGTCGGCTGGAACGGCCTCACCATGGAGGGCGTGGCCGCGCGCGCCCGGACCGGCAAGGCCGCGGTCTACCGTCGCTGGCCGTCCAGGGAGGACCTGGTCGCGGACGCGCTCCAGGCCGGACTGCCGGACCTGACGGAGGCTCCCGACCTCGGCGGCGTCCGGGAGGATCTGCTGGAGGTGTGCCGACGTGTGCGCGAGGCGATGTTCTCGCCGCCGGGAATCGCGCTTCGCGCAGTGCTTCACGAATGCGATGTGACACAGGCTGAGCGTTTCAGTCAGGTGATCGTCGGCGGGGTCGTCGAACCCACCCTGCGCCTGCTCCGTGAGGTCGTCCATCGCGGTATTGAGCGGGGAGAGGTGCGCCCGGACGCCGTGAACTCTTATGTCTTCGACGCCGTCCCGGCGATGATGATGTACCGCTCCAAGGTGTGCGCGAGTGAATGGAGCGATACGGATCTCCAGGAGATGATCGACCAGATGATGGTCCCGCTGCTGGGTGTGCGGGTCGGCTGACCGGTGCGCGCGGGTCGCCCGACCCGGCTGTGCGGGTGGGCCGACCGGCTCCGGGGCCGGCTTCCCGGCGGCTCGGGGAACCTGGGTGTCGCGAGGGGTTCCGGGCGGCGTAGTCTTGGCTTGCCATGCCGTACGAACCCCCCACTCACACCGTCGAGCGCTCCCTCCGCGCCACGACCGGAGCGAAGGTCATCGCCGGAGTCGACGAGGTGGGGCGCGGTGCCTGGGCCGGCCCCGTCACCGTCTGCGCCGCCGTCACCGGACTGCGCCGCCCGCCCGAAGGTCTCACCGACTCCAAGCTCCTGACCGTCAAGCGCCGGACCGCGCTCGCCGTGGAGTTGGAGAAATGGGTGACGGCGTACGCCCTCGGGCACGCCTCCCCGGAGGAGATCGACCAGCTGGGAATGACGGCCGCCCTGCGCCTCGCGGCCGTACGCGCCCTGGAGGTCTTGCCGGTCCGCCCCGACGCGGTCATTCTCGACGGGAAGCACGACTACCTCGGCGCTCCCTGGCGGGTCCGTACGGTGATCAAGGGTGACCAGTCCTGTGTCGCCGTCGCGGCGGCCTCGGTGATAGCCAAGGTTCAGCGCGACAAAATGATGGCCGAACTGGGCATCGAACATGCAGACTTCGGCTTTGCGGCCAACGCCGGGTACCCGTCGCCGGTCCACAAAGCCGCGCTGGAGGAGCGGGGACCCACCCCGTACCACCGGTTGTCGTGGGCGTATCTTGATGCGCTGCCCAAATGGCGGCACCTCAAGAAAGCCCGCAGCTGGGCGGACGGAAACGTTCCGGAGATCGAGGGCCAGCTCGGCTTCGATTTCTGACGATTCCGTTCACACTCATGTGCCACCCGCCGAGGCGAGTCGCACCGGCGTTTGATAGATATCAGCTCATGCCTCTCATTCCCGAGGAGCCTCAGATTCACGAGAGTGCCCAGGGTCCCCGCGTCACTCCGGCCAGTGGCCGTACCGCGCCGACCCCTCGCCCCGTACCCGGTCCCCGTCCCGTGGCTCCGCCGCGTCCCGGCCGTCCGGGTCCTGTCCGGCCGATGCCGGCCCAACGCACCCCGCGCGAGCCGGTCGTGGCCACGCCGGGGCCGTCCGTCAAGGCGGCCGCACCCGCTGCCGCCACCCCACAGATCCAGCTCGTCCCGGCCTCGGCCGAGGGTGCGCTGGACGCCGCCGAAGAAGCCGTCGACCTGCTGCTGGAATCGGGCCGCGCTCCCGGTGAGGTGCTGGTGGTCACCACCGGCGATCCGCACCCGTGGGCCGCGCACGAACTCTCCTTCGGCGAGGCCGCGTACTGGGCGCAGCACGACGCCGGCGACGACGTCTTCTACGCCGACGCCGCTGCCGTGCGCCGGGCCGCTTCCCGTCCCGTGGTCGTGGTCGCGGTCAACAGCGGTTCCGGCGAGGCTGCCGCCACCGCCCTGCCCCTGGCCCTCGGCCGGGCCGGGGCCCTGCTGATCGTCTGCGGCGACCCGCAGCAGATCAACTCGGTCCTGGCCGCAGGCGCCTGAGCGCGTTCCGGATTCGGTCCGGAACGCGCCCGGCGGGACGCTGAGGGTGCCGCCACGGCGGCACCTGCACGGCGGTCGATTCGGCGTACCCGCAACGCGTACACCTCTCCGCAGGCGCTCTGCCCGTCACTCGTTCGTGTGAGGCGATGTGCCGTGTCGCGCGCCCGTGCGCAGCCTGTTGAATTCCCCGTTCCCGGCGGGCGCCACGGGCGGAGGTAGACCTCGATCCGTGTCCGCTTTCCGTGTCCGCCGCCCGGTGTGGCGTGCGCACATCGCCTGGCATCCGTGTAGCGGTCTGGCGCGACCCCTTGCCGGGGGTGGGCGCCGTCCCGTGCTGAGAGCCTGTGCGTTCCTCGCGCCTGAGCCGCGCGGCCGTTCGCGTTCCCGCGCATGACCGGTACAGCCCTGGAGCGGGCCCGGCCGGACGTGTGCGGCCCGCCTCCCCCGGGGCGGGCCGATGCCTCGCGACTCGCTCGCCTCTCAGCGAGCGGCTGCCCGGCGCATGACCTCCGACGCCACGCCTCCCGTGCGCGGCAGGGGCGGCAGAACCTCGCCCGCGAAGAACTCCGGCGGTGAGTCGGAGTTGGGACGGCGTCCGCCGCGGCCCTCGCCGAGGACCTGCCAGCCATCACGCGTCAGGGTGATGTACGCCCCGCACCGCAGTCCGTGGAGCGTGCAGGCATCCCGCAGCCCCCACATCCAGGCCCCGTCCTCCTCCGTCCAGCGCGCGTCGCCGTCCCGGCAGTAGAGCAGTACGGCCGTGCGCGCGGGAGTGCGGCGCCGCAGGTCGTGCGGGATGACCCTGCGCAGCTGCGCGAGCAGCGCGTTGCGGAACATCCAGCCGTCGGCCGGCGCCGAACGCCGTGTGAAGGAGGCGCTCGCCATAAGGCGCTCGTCCTGGTCGAGCACCGCGACGACCGCGGTCGACGGTCTTGGCCGGTGTCGAGCGTGGAGGCCGCTCACGACCTCGCGGGGATCGCGCAGAAGCGGAATTCCTGCCGAGGCCCATTCGGCGGGTTCCAGCATGCGGGTCAGTGGATTGGCGGAAGCGGCGGACAGGTCGGGAGACGTCGACATGGATGCCGCCGAGGACGGAGCGAATCCGAAGGTCACGGTCCTCCCTTCGGCTACTTGCCCATACGGTGGGCGGGGTCGGACTTGGGGGATGGCACGCCGCAGCAGAGCCCTACCGGACCACGGGCGAACCGTGCGGGGAGCGGACCTCAATTCTTCCTGTCGAACTGGGATGCGGCAACGAGCAATTGGGGCCACAGACCGCTTTCAGGCGATTAGTGTCTTATATACCTGCCCGGTGTTTCGAATGGCGACACGCGCATCACGCCTGTACGGCGAGGACCAGCGGCAACACTGCCTGGGCACCCGCTCTGCGAAGCATCCGCGACGCCACCGCCAGCGTCCAGCCCGTCTCCGTGGCGTCGTCCACGAGCAGCACCGGACCAGCCGCTTCCTTCAAGGCCTCGGCCAGCCGCGGCGGCACGGTCAGTGCCCCGTCCAGCGCCTTCAGCCGCTGAGCGCTGTTGCTCCGGGAGATCTGCGCCGCCTCGCCGACGTACTCCACGGATCCCAGCAGCGGCAGTCGGCCGATTTCCGCGATCCGCGCACCGAGCGACTGGATCAGCTGCGGCCGCGAGCGCGAGGCGATGGTCACCACGCCGACCGGGCGCGGCTGCGCGTCGGGATGCCCGGAGGCCCAGCCGCCGGAGCCCTTCGCCCAGTCGGCCAGGACGCCGACCACGGCCTTGGCGACATCTTCCGGAACGGGCCCGTCCGGGGCCTGCGGGGCGAGCATCGGCCGCAGCCTGTTGCCCCAGCCGATGTCCGAGAGTCGTCCCAGGGCACGCCCCGGGGCGGCCTGTTCGCCGGCCGGGATACGTCCCTTCAGCTCGACTCCGACCGCTGACAGCCCGGTCGGCCACATCTTGCGGGGCTCGACGTCGACGCCCGCGCGGCCGAGCTCGCCGTTCGCCGCCTCCAGCGCGGTGACGGACACGGCCGTCCGGAACCGGCCACCGGCGCAGTTGTCGCAACGCCCGCACGGCAAGGCCCCCTCGTCGTCCAGCTGCCGGCGGAGGAACTCCATACGGCAGCCGGCCGTCGAGACGTAGTCCCGCATCGCCTGCTGCTCCGCCGCCCGCTGCTTGGCGACCCAGGCGTAGCGCTCCGTGTCGTACGTCCAGGGCGAGCCGGTTGAGATCCAGCCGCCCTTGACCCGGTGCACGGCTCCATCGACGTCGAGCACCTTCAGCATGGTCTCCAGGCGCGACCTGCGCAGCTCCACCAGCGGTTCCAGCGCCGGCAGGGAGAGCGGGCGCTCGGCCCGGGCCAGCACGTCCAGGGTGCGTCGCACCTGTTCCTCCGGGGGGAAGGCGATGGAGGCGAAGTACTCCCAGATCGCCTGGTCCTCCTTGCCCGGCAGGAGCAGCACCTCCGCGTGCTCCACACCGCGCCCCGCACGTCCCACCTGCTGGTAATAGGCGATCGGGGAGGAAGGGGAGCCCAGGTGCACCACGAAGCCCAGGTCCGGCTTGTCGAAGCCCATGCCCAGCGCCGACGTGGCGATGAGCGCCTTGACGCGATTGGCGAGCAGATCCTCCTCGGCCTGCTGGCGGTCCGCGTTCTCCGTCTTCCCGGTGTACGAGGCCACGGTGTACCCGCTCTGGCGCAGGAACGCGGTGACCTCCTCGGCCGCGGCCACGGTGAGCGTGTAGATGATGCCGGAGCCCGGCAGGTCGTTCAGATGCTCCGCGAGCCAGGCCATCCGGTGCGCGGCGTCCGGCAGCCGCAGCACCCCGAGGCTCAGGCTCTCGCGGTCCAGCGGGCCGCGGAGGACCAGCGCGTCGGTGCTCACTCCGGTGCCCAGTTGCTCGGCGACATCGGCCGTCACGCGCGCGTTGGCCGTCGCGGTGGTGGCCAGCACCGGAGTGGCGGGCGGAAGATCGGCGAGCATCGTGCGCAGGCGGCGGTAGTCCGGCCGGAAATCGTGGCCCCAGTCGGAGATGCAGTGCGCCTCGTCCACGACCAGGAGGCCGGTGGCCGCGGCCAGTTTCGGCAGCACCTGGTCGCGGAAGTCGGGGTTGTTCAGCCTCTCCGGACTCACCAGGAGGACATCGACCTCGCCCGCCGCCACCTCGGCCTGGATGGTCTCCCACTCCTCCGTGTTGGAGGAGTTGATCGTCCGCGCGCGGATCCCGGCTCGGGCCGCCGCCTCCACCTGGTTGCGCATCAGCGCGAGCAGGGGTGAGACGATCACCGTGGGCCCGGCACCCAGCTCGCGCAGCAGTGCGGTGGCGACGAAGTACACCGCGGACTTGCCCCAGCCGGTGCGCTGCACGACCAGCGCTCTGCGCTTGTCGGCCACGAGCGCCTCGATGGCGCGCCACTGGTCCTCACGCAGCCGCGCCTCGCCCGCCCGGGCGCCGACCAGACGGGCCAGGACGGCATCGGCCGCGGCCCGGAGGTCTCCGCGTGCTGCGTCGTGTGCGTTGTCGGTGGCTGTGGGGCGCGGGTCTTCGTTGGTCATGGCTCCATGCAACCCGATGGGTCCGGCATAGCGCGAACGAACCGTCGAGCTGTGGACAACTTCTGTCGTGATCATGGTGACGGTTATCCACAGGTCAAACCGGAATCTTGCGCTCCGCGAGATGGTCGCCGCATGACGAATCACGACGAAGCGACCGGCACGTCCGGCGACGAGAACATCAGCGCGGTCGGTGGACGCGACCGGAACCCGGGGCGCGATCGATCCGGCGGCGAAGGCGATCACAGCCACCGGAGCGGGCCTGGCGCCCGCGCCGACGAACGGGACGGCCGGAGCGGCGGACCGGGCGCGGGATGGGCCGGCCCGGGCGGCAGGCCCGGACGCGAGGGCCGGGACCGATCGGGGCGGCAGGCCGACCCGGAGCTCCCTGGCGGTACGGCCGTTCCCGGCGCGCTGCACCATGGGCACGGCGCGGGCCGGGCCGGCGAAGGCCGCCATGCCGGCGTCGCGAGCCTCCCGGGCGGGGAGCATCAGGTGACTCTCCGTACCCCGGCAGAGCTGGCCGACGCACTGCCCTATCTCCTCGGGTACCGCCCCGACGACAGCATCGTCCTGGTCGCCCTGCACGACCGGGAGCGGCGCGGCAGGTTCGGCGGCCGGGCCCGCCTCGGCATCCCCGCCCACGCGGAGGACTGGCCGTCCGTCTCCGACCAGCTGGCACAAGGGCTGGTGAAGGGGAGCGAGCGCCGAGGCGACCGTCCCGAGAGCATGGTCGCGTACCTCTGTCAGGAGCCGGGCAGCGGTGAATCGGGGCGGGAGGTGATGGAACGCCTGCGGCCACTCGCGCAACTGCTGCGGACGGCCTGTGGACGCCTTGACGTTCCGGTGATCGAGGCTCTCTGCATCTCCGACGGCCGTTTCTGGTCGTACACCTGCCCGGGACAGGGCTGCTGTCCGGCCGAAGGCACGGCGATGGGGCTCCCGGGGACGTCCGTCCTCGCCGCCGCCGCGACGTACGCGGGCCTTCAGGTGCGCGGATCCCTGAAGGACCTGACCGCCAGGCTCCTTCCCTGGGAGTCCACCGCCGCGCTGGGCCAGGAGGTGGCGCTCGACACGGCCAGCATGGCCCTCGTACCGAGGATCCTGGAGGACGACAGCCGTGCGCAGGTGGCCGAGGAGACCCTCGCGCTGGCCCGGCGGATCAGGGACCGCCTCGCAGTCGCTTCCCCCGTGTCCGGCACGCGTCCGTCGGACCTGCGCGACGACGGACTCCTGGAGAACGACGAGGCCGCCACATTGATCCTCGGTCTCCAGGACCGCACGACCCGTGACCGTGCCGCCCAGTGGATGGAGGGCGACGAGGCAGCCCCGGCGCTGCGCCTGTGGCGTGCCCTGGCCCGTCGCTGTGTCGGTCCCTATCGCGAGCACGCCGCGGCACCCCTCACCCTCGCGGGGTGGGTCGCCTGGTCCATGGGCGACGAACTGGAGGCGCGAGAAGCCCTCGCCATGGCCCTCGGCGCCGATCCCGACTATCTGTTCGCCCGCCTTCTCCATCAGGCGTGCAATGAGGGCCTGGATCCGGAATCCGTCCGGCGCTGCCTGCGCGCGGAGCGTACGGGCCTCGGCTCGGCCGAAGCGGAACGGCCGGCCGATCCCGCCGCGCCGGTTCGCGCGGCCGCCCCCGCGCGCTCCGCCCAGGGGGACACCACACCCTCGACGGCTGCCACCCGGCGCCGCCGCAGGCCCCGTCCGGCCGCGAACGGCGGAGGCCGACCGGGCCGACGCGGCCACCGGACCGAGAGTTCCCAAGGACGTGGCCCAGGGCGTGGCTCAGCCGACGACCCCTCGCCGGGCGGCGACCGCCCGCTGCGCGCGGCTGACAGGGCGGCCGGCCGACTGCGCGTGCGAGGTGAGAGCGGTCGGCGAGGTGCGGGGGAGGACAGGTGATCGGCTACGGGTCCGTGGCGAAGACCGGTCGGCCCACCCGACCGAGGCCTGACGGGATTCCCGACGCCCCGAGGGCGAGCGGCGTCCTCGTCTTTCCGGCGCCGACAGGCGGGTCCTCCCAGCGGCCACGGCACCTTCTGCGCGGTCCGTCTCCGCTCGGCGGGTGCTCGTGGGACAGGTCGGCCGCCCCACCGCCATTCGGTCGGCTTCCCGGGGCCAGGCGTGACCCCGGACAGGACTGCCCCGTTCCCCTGAGTGGCGGAATCCGTGGCCGGATTGCGTCGCCCGCAACGCCCGCGACCCTGCGGAGCCCCCACCAGGAGCCGAGAGAGCTCCAGGCGCACCGAGCGCGGAGGAAGCCACCCCATGCCCTTGCCCCATCCGTCCTCGGCCCCGGACGGCATCCGTCCGTCCGGGCGGGAGTCCGCCCAGCCCCTCGGGCGTGGGGGCGCCCCGGCGGTCCCGCGAGCGGGCCGCGAGGCCGGTGCGCCCTCCACCGTGGGAGGGCGCGGCCCCAGCGTTCCCAGGACGTCCCTTCCGGTGCCGGGCCGGCCGGCGGACCTGCCGCCCGCCCACACCACCCTGATCTGCGTCGCTCTTCCAGGACTGGTGATCTCCACGGAGGAGGGACAGCTGACCGGCCGGGGGTTGGAGGGCTTCTACATGGCGGGTCGGCGGATACTGTCCCGCTGCCAGGTCCGGGTCGCGGGCCGGGAACCAGTAGTGATCCAGGCCCGGATGCTCGCGGCAGACCGGGCCCGCTTCGTGGGTACGTTGCGCGCTTCCCCCGACGCCGGCCCGGACCCGGACGTGGTCGTCGAAAGAACGCGCCATGCGGACGGCACCGAGTTGATCACGTTGCGCAGTTCGGCCCCGCGGGCATTGCGCCTGCCCGTCGAGGCCGCCCTCGGGACGGATCTCGCGGAACTGGGCGACGTCGCCTCGGGCCGGGCCGGGCCGGAACTGCCGGCCAGCGTTCACGCCACGGGCCTGCGCTGGTCCTGCCCCAGGGGGTACGTGACGGTCACCGCAGACCCGCCGCCCACCGACGCCCTGGCTTCGGCGGGAATGCTGCGCTGGGACATCGAACTGCCACCGGGCGGCGCCGTCACCTTGGAACTGCGCGTCCGGCCCGACGGCCGGGGGCCGATCAGAGCGGTGGGCCGGGGCTCGGCGAGCCCGTTCGCCGAGCCCCGGGTACTGAGCGACGAGCCAGGGGCCGAAGCGCTCCTGCGTACCTGCGTCGACGACCTTCGGGCCCTGCTGCTGCGCGATCCCCGGCATCCGGCCGACCCGCACCTCGCGGCGGGAGCGCCCTGGCGCTGCGGGCTGGCGCCGGCCGAGGCGCTGGCCGCGGCCCGGATGACCTTGCCGCTCGGTACGCGTCTCGCCGCGGGCACGCTGCGCACCCTCGCCCGCACCCAACTCGCCGGTCCGGGACCGCGCTGCGGACTGATTCCGGGACCGCTCCGGGACAGCGGGCCACACCTGCCGCCGGGATGCACGGCGACCGAGGCGACACTGCTCTTCCCCGTGCTTCTCGCGGAGGCATGGCGCTGGGGACTGGCCGAGCGGGAGGTCGAGGAACTGCTGCCCGTGGCCGAACGGTGTCTGGACTGGCTGCGGACGGCCGTCGGCGACAGCACCTATCTACCCGATCCGCAGCCGGCCGGACCCTTCCGCTGCGAGACGCAGGCGCACGCGCACCGTGCTGCGCTGCTCGGCGCCGATCTGCTCGACGCGCACGGCCGGACGGGCGGCACGGCGCTGCGTCAGTGGGCCAGGGCGCTGCGTACGGCGTTCCGCGACGACTTCTGGGTCGAGGACCCGGCCGGTGGCAGACCGGCCGGAGCGCGCACTCCGGCCGGGCGCCTCGTGCCCCAGCTCGGTTCGAGCGCCGCCCATCTCCTCGACACCGGTCTGCTGGGCTCCGGAGGACTGGCCCCCGGGCTGCTCGACAAGGCGCGGACCGAACAGCTCGCGCGACTGTTCGGCGGTCCGGCCATGGACTCGGGCTGGGGTCTGCGCAGCCTCGGCGCGAAGGAGGCGGCGTACAACCCGTTCGGCCATCGCAGCGGGGCCGTGCGCGTCCAGGAGACGGCCGTCGCTGTCACCGGTCTCGCCTCCGCGGACTGCGAGAAGGAGGCGGGGGCACTGCTGCGCGGCTTTCTGGCAGCGGCCGACTCCTTCGGCAACCGGCTGCCCGAGATGTACGCGGGGGAGCAGCGCACGCGCGGGAGCGCCCCGCTTCCGCATCCGGCCGCCTCCCGGCCTGCGGCCACCTCCGCGGCCGCCGGGGTGTCGCTGCTCACCTCACTGGCGGGGATCCGCCCCGATGTGCCCGCGGGAACCGTGACGCTGCGCCCGTTCCGGGGTGCGCCCCTGGGAGAGATCGCGCTGACAGGCCTGCGGATCTCGGGCGCCCCCTTCTCCGTCCGCGTCAGCAGACTCGGTCTCGCCGTGATCGAGGAGGCCGGCGAGGGCCTGCGGCCGGCAATGTGACGACGCGGGAAGCGTCTCGGACGCAGCACCCTCGGTGGCGGGGTGCCGTACCGGACGGAAGTCGATCAACCATGGACAGGGCTCCCGAAGGAGGTGTTTATCGTCAGGCAGACGACTATGATCGCGGCATGCCCTACGACCCGTCAGCCTTTCCGCCCTTCGCCGTGACCGTGGACCTGGTCGTGCTGACCGTGCGCCGCCATGCCCTGTGCGCGTTGGCGGTACGGCGGGGCGAGCAGCCGTTCCAGGGGCGATGGGCGCTGCCCGGCGGCTTCGTGCGGACGGACGAGGATCTCGCCCAGGCCGCGGCGCGCGAGCTCGCCGAGGAGACGGGCCTGTGCGCCCACGACCCCGCCGTGCCCGCGCAGGACAACGGTGCGCACCTCGAACAGCTCGCGACCTACGGCGACCCCAAGCGCGACCCCCGGATGCGAGTCGTCAGCGTCGCGCATCTCGCCCTCGCCCCCGACCTGCCCGCGCCCCGGGCGGGCGGGGACGCGAACAGCGCACGCTGGGCACCGGTCGAGGAACTGCTGCAGCAGGGCGGGTACGGGCGCGACGGGGAACAGGCGGCGCCCCTGGCCTTCGACCACGCGCAGATCCTCTCGGACGGTGTGGAGCGTGCCCGGTCCAAGATCGAGTATTCGTCGCTGGCGACCGCCTTCTGCCCGACCGAGTTCACGGTGGGCGAGTTGCGCCGTGTCTACGAGGCCGTGTGGGGTGTGGTGCTCGACCCGCGCAACTTCCACCGCAAGGTGACCGGCACGCCGGGCTTCCTGGTGCCCACCGGAGGCACGACCACACGCCAGGGCGGCCGCCCCGCCCAGCTGTTCCGCGCGGGCGGCGCCACGCTGCTCAACCCGCCGATGCTGCGCCCCGAGGTCTGAGGAGGGCGGCAGGCCGGGGTTCTGGGCCCCACAGCCCCGGCCTGCTCGCCAGAGCCACGAGGCCCGTCGGAGACGAGCCGCATGGTGCCCGAAAAATCGGAAATGTCGCGCTATCTTGCTTTGAGTGATCCAGGCCATCGGACTGACCAGCAATACCCGCAAGGCGCGTCCGCCCGCCGTTGACGACGTGTCCTTCGAGGCGCCCGCGGGCCACGTCACAGCGCTCCTCGGAGCCCCGGGCGCGGGCAAGACGACGGCGCTGAAGCTCATGCTCGAACTCCAACAGGGCCGTGGAATCACCTACTTCCGAGGCAGGCCGCTGCACCGGATCGCCCGTCCCTCGCGTGAAGTCGGCGTGCTCATGGGCGAGGTGCCGGGACATCCCGCACGCACGGTTCGCGGCCAGCTCCGCATGCTGTGCGCCGCCGCGGGTGTACCCGTGCGCCGCGCGGACGAGGTCCTCGAAGTGGTCGGGCTCGTCGGCCTCCGCGACGAGCGCCTGGGCACACTCTCCCGCGGCATGGACCGGCGGCTCGGACTGGCCTGCGTGCTTCTGCCCGACCCGCACACCCTCGTGCTCGACGCTCCCGCGGACGGACTGTCCGTCAGGGAGGGCCGCTGGCTGCACGGGGTACTGCGCGCGCACGCCACGCAGGGCGGCACGGTGCTGTTCACCACGGACGACCCCAAGGAGGCCGCGCGAACCGCCGACCGGGTCGTCACGCTGGACCGGGGCCGCCTCGTCGCCGACCAGGAGGCCGCGGAGTTCGCCCGTACCCGGCTCCGGCCCCGGGTCGCCGTCCGCAGTCCGCACGCCGCCCGGCTGGGCTCCCTCCTGGCCAAGGAGGCCCGCACGGCGCAGCGTTCCGTCGAAGTCGTGCGAGAGGAGGGCAACCGGCTCTCGGTGTACGGCAGCACCTGCGCCGACGTCGGCGAAACAGCCTTCCGGCACGGCATTCTCGTACACCAACTCGCCGACGAGACCGGTGACATGGGGCCGGCCGCGACTCCGTCCGCGGAGGTGGGCGAGCAGCCGGCCGACGAGCCGTGTCCCTCCGGGGGGCCGGCCGCGGACGGCCTTCCCGCCCTCCCGCCGCCCATCGCCGTTCGCCAGGCCCGGACCCCGCTGCGCCCCCTGCGCTACGAACTGCGCAGAGCCGCCGGTGTCGGCACCGGCTACTTCACCGCGGCCGCCGTTCTCGTCACCTCGGTCCTCCTGTCCGTCCTCCTGGCCAGAATCGGCCACACGCCCCAGCCGCGGCTGCTGGCCGCATGGCCGCGGGAACTTCCGCTGCCGCCCGCCGCGCTCGGCGCGGGGCTGCTGGGCGCCGTCGCCTTCGGTGAGGAGTTCCGGCACCCCGCCCTGGCCACGGACCGCGGCACCGTCCCGCGTCGGCTGGGCCTGCTGACCGCCAAGCTCCTCGTCGCCTCGGCCACCGCGCTGATGCTGGCGTTCCTCACGGTGGGATGCGACCTCGAAATGCTCTACCTCGTCTACGGGCGGGAGCTCACCGGAGTTCCGTCGGACTGGCTTTCGCTGAGCGCTAGTTGGCTCGGACTCGTGGTGGGCTGCGCGTGGGCGGGCGTGCTGGCGGCCGGCATCTTCCGGTCCACCGCCGCCGGGCTCGCGGCGGTGCTCGCCGTGCCTGTCGTCGTCGTACCGCTCGTACAAAAGGTCTCGCAGGGGCCGTCTGTGCGGTCGGCGGCCGGGTTCCCGGAGCGGCTTCGGGAACTGGTTCTCATGCAGTGGCCGTTCGGTGGGGAGCGCTACCTGGCGGCCGGTGTGCGGGTACTCGCCCAACCTGTGGGCGGAGCGCTGATGTTGTCGCTGACCGCTCTGCTCTGCGCATATCTGCTCACGACCCTGCGGAGCCGGGTCCGATGACGACCGTCCGCACCCTTCCGTTCCCCCTGTGCGCACAACTCCCCGAAGAACGCTCATTTCTTTCCGATAAGGCGTCAATTGCGACGGGGTGAGCGATCACCCTTTCGTGTGCTTTTCACCAAAGACCTCAAGGGAGTTGGAGTCGGCGCCGACAAAAGACCCGTGAGTACCCTTGCGCAGACCATGATGACCGCCGCCCGTTCCTCAGACTCCGGCCTCGCCGGACCGGGCGAACTCGACCGTTACCCCTATACCGACGCTTCCGGTGTCGACCGCGTGGGCCCCCCTGTGTGGGAGAGTGCCGAGCCGGAGCTCGGCCGCGTCGGCCGACGCGCCGCCGGCAGCCGCGGACGCGGACTGCACGGCCAACTCGTCCAGCAGTTGGGCCAGATGATCGTCTCCGGAGACCTCGGCGCGGACCGTCCGCTCGTGCCCGAGGAGATCGGCCAGCGGTTCGAGGTCTCCCGGACCGTCGTCCGTGAGTCGCTCCGCGTCCTGGAGGCCAAGGGGCTGGTCAGCGCCCGCCCGAATGTCGGCACGCGCGTGCGTCCCGTCAGTGACTGGAACCTTCTCGACCCGGACATCATCGAATGGCGGGCCTTCGGACCGCAGCGGGACGACCAGCGGCGCGAGCTGAGTGAGCTCCGCTGGACCATCGAGCCGCTCGCCGCGCGCCTCGCGGCCGGACACGGACGCGAGGAGATCCAGCAGCGGCTCGGCGACATGGTCGAGATCATGGGCCACGCCATGTCGCAGGGTGACTCCCTCACCTTCTCGCGGGCCGACGCCGAGTTCCATTCGCTGCTCATCCAGCTCGCGGGCAACCGGATGCTGGAGCACCTCTCCGGGATCGTGTCGGCAGCTCTCCAGGTCTCCGGAGGTCCGATCACCGGCTGTGACCGGCCGAACGACGCCTCGCTCGGACACCACGCCCGCATCGCCGACGCCCTCGCGGCCGCCGACGGCGCGGCGGCCGAGACGGCCATGCGGCAGCTCCTCGCCGTCCACCCCGAGGTGGAGCGTGTCGTGCCCGCGCCGCGCGAGCACTGATCGCGCACCGAGGGTGACGCGGTCCGGAGTGCGTGCGCGTCCGTGGCGTCGCCAGACCGGCGAACCATCGCTCGTCGGGACCCCATCGAATCCTTCGTGGATTCGATGGGGTCCCGACGGCGCGACCGGGCGGCGGATCATGACCTGACCTGGTCTGACAGGGTCTGCCATCTTTTGAGCGCTTACGGGGTGTGACTCGGGCCACGCAGATTGGGCGTAACGCTCTTCGGGGCAGCGCGATGACCTAAGAGGTGATAGCCGAGGAGGGAATACAGACGCCGCGTGTGGCGCTGTGAATCTTCCCGGCCCCCGCCCGCGCCGTCGGCCCATCCCCAGTCGGCGGTCGTCGGTTCCTGTCCACAATGGACAGGGCCGGAAGCCGTTTTCCAACGTTCCGAGAGGTTGTTCGTGTCGGCCAGCACATCCCGTACGCTCCCGCCGGAGATCGCCGAGTCCGTCTCTGTCATGGCGCTCATCGAGCGGGGAAAGGCTGAGGGGCAGATCGCCGGCGATGACGTGCGTCGGGCCTTCGAAGCTGACCAGATTCCGGCCACTCAGTGGAAGAACGTACTGCGCAGCCTCAACCAGATCCTCGAGGAAGAGGGTGTGACGCTGATGGTCAGTGCCGCGGAGCCCAAGCGCACCCGAAAGAGCGTCGCAGCGAAGAGTCCGGCCAAGCGCACCGCCACCAAGACGGTGGCGGCCAAGACGGTGACTGCCAAGAAGGCCACTGCCACCGCGGCTCCGGCTGCCCTCGCCGACGATTCGGCCGAGGACGCGTCCGCAGGCAAGGCCTCTGTAGCCAAGAAGACGACGGCGAAGAAGGCCGTCGCCAAGAAGACGGTCGCCAAGAAGACGGCGGCCAAGAAGACGAGCGCCAAGAAGGACGACGCCGAGCTCGTCGACGACGAGGCGGTCGAGGAGACCCCGGGCAAGCCCGGCGCCGAGGAGCCCACCGAAGACGGTGCCCAGGGCTTCGTCCTGTCCGACGAGGACGAGGACGACGCGCCCGCGCAGCAGGTCGCCGCCGCCGGTGCCACCGCCGACCCGGTCAAGGACTACCTCAAGCAGATCGGCAAGGTCCCGCTGCTCAACGCCGAGCAGGAGGTCGAGCTCGCCAAGCGCATCGAGGCCGGCCTGTTCGCCGAGGACAAGCTGGCCAACGCCGACAAGCTCGCTCCCAAGCTCAAGCGCGAGCTGGAGATCATCGCCGAGGACGGCCGCCGCGCCAAGAACCACCTCCTGGAGGCCAACCTCCGTCTGGTGGTCTCCCTGGCCAAGCGCTACACCGGTCGCGGCATGCTCTTCCTGGACCTCATCCAGGAGGGCAACCTCGGTCTGATCCGCGCGGTCGAGAAGTTCGACTACACCAAGGGCTACAAGTTCTCGACGTACGCCACCTGGTGGATCCGACAGGCGATCACCCGCGCCATGGCCGACCAGGCCCGCACCATCCGTATCCCGGTGCACATGGTCGAGGTCATCAACAAGCTCGCGCGCGTGCAGCGCCAGATGCTCCAGGACCTGGGCCGTGAGCCCACCCCGGAGGAGCTGGCCAAGGAGCTCGACATGACCCCTGAAAAGGTCATCGAGGTCCAGAAGTACGGTCGTGAGCCCATCTCGCTGCACACCCCGCTGGGCGAGGACGGCGACAGCGAGTTCGGTGACCTCATCGAGGACTCCGAGGCCGTCGTCCCGGCCGACGCGGTCAGCTTCACGCTCCTCCAGGAGCAGCTGCACTCGGTTCTCGACACCCTGTCCGAGCGCGAGGCGGGCGTCGTCTCGATGCGCTTCGGTCTCACCGACGGTCAGCCGAAGACCCTCGACGAGATCGGCAAGGTGTACGGCGTGACCCGCGAGCGGATCCGCCAGATCGAGTCCAAGACGATGTCGAAGCTGCGTCACCCGTCGCGGTCCCAGGTGCTGCGCGACTACCTCGACTAGGCCTCGGCCGCACGTCGACGAGGGCCCGACTCCCCATGGGGGGTCGGGCCCTCGACGTATGCGCGGAGTGCGTGCCTTCGTTCGCTGGATCACTCTGGGTGTTCCACGACCGTCCCAGTGTGAGGAGCGCGCATGCGCCGTCCCTACGTCCCGACGCTGGCCCTTGCGGCCGCCGCAGCGGTGATACCGCTGACCTCCCCTGCCCTCGCGGCCTCCGACAGCGTTGTCATCGGAAGTCGTCCCGTCCAGATCTCCGAGAGTCCGTGGACGGTCGCACTGTCCAGTCGTGACCGGTTCGGGGGAACGCGCGCGGGGCAGTTCTGCGGAGGAGTGGTCATCGGTCCGACCACGGTCCTGACCGCGGCCCACTGCCTGGGCGACGACGTGCTGGGGGCGCCGCCGCGCCAGGCGCGCGATCTGAAGGTCATCGCGGGGCGCGGGGATCTGATGTCCAGCGACGGCAAGGAGATTCCCGTACGCGACATCTGGGTCAACCCGCACTACGACAGTGATACGAACGCCGGGGACTTCGGTGTGCTGACGCTCGCGGAGCCACTGCCGGCCGCCTCCGTGATCCGTATGGCTTCCTCCGGCGACCCGGCGTACGGGCCGGGGAACGCCGCCGTCGTCTACGGCTGGGGTGATCTGACGGGCGGCGGCGACTACGCCGACAGCCTGCGGGCCGCGGATGTGCACGTGCTGTCCGACGCCTCGTGCGAGCGGGCCTATCCCGGCAGCGAGGCCGGGACGTACGAGGCGGCGTCCATGGTGTGCGCCGGGGAGCCGGCGGGCGGCCGTGACGCCTGTCAGGGGGACAGCGGCGGGCCGCTGGTCGCCCGGGGACGCCTCATCGGCCTGGTGTCGTGGGGAAGCGGCTGTGGGCGCGCAGGGAGCCCGGGTGTCTACACGCGGGTCTCGGAAGTGGTCCGAGCGCTCGACGCGGGCCGCTGAGAACTCTTGCCGCTGCGGTACGAGTGCGGGCGGCCACTCCCTGTGTCCAGGGGGCGACCGCCCACTCACCGGCCTGTCGCCGGCACCCGCTCGTCGTTGATGCGAAGGGTCAGCGATCTTCGTCGTTGACGCTCTCGGGAACGGACGTGAGCCGCTCCGTCTCGTCCTGTATCTCAGCGGCGATCTTCTTGAGTTCCGGCTCGAACTTGCGACCGTGGTGGGCGCAGAAGAGCAGTTCTCCGCCGCTCAGGAGGACGACGCGCAGATATGCCTGGGCGCCGCAACGGTCGCAGCGGTCAGCGGCCGTCAGCGGGCTCGCGGGGGTCAGAACAGTAGTCACGTCGCCTCTTCTCTAGCTCGACGAGCTGTCGTACCAGGGTCAACATCCAACCAGGCCGAAAACGTTCCCGCTCGCGGCTTTTCCTCGAAATTTTCTTTCGAGGCGGCTGTCTGCTGCCGGTTGGCGGCGAATGAGCCGTATTGCGTGTCTTCGTGTCTGTACGGGTTCGCGCTGTCTGTCGGGGGTCGGTCCTCCCGGCTGGATTGCCGGTTGTTCATGAGGACGTGCCCGGAGCCTAAATGGTTCATGCCTCGAAGGGAACGTGATATGTACTTCACTCCATCGAGGGATCGAACACCCATACGACCCTGGACTAGTGTGAGTTCATGCGAGGGTGGTGTTACAACGGCTCTACCAGGCCTCGGTACCCTCTGAGCGGCGACCGAAGCCGGGCCCTTACCCAAAAGGGTCTCCCATGAAATTCAGCGAGGAGCGAACCGCGTGACCGCCGAGACGTCCGTGCCGTCCACAGCGCTGCTGACCGGAGCAGACCGGGACGGTTCCAACTACACCGCGCGGCACCTGCTCGTCCTTGAGGGGCTCGAGGCCGTGCGGAAGCGCCCGGGCATGTACATCGGGTCGACCGACAGCCGCGGCCTGATGCACTGCCTCTGGGAGATCATCGACAACTCCGTGGACGAGGCCCTCGGGGGCTACTGCGACCACATCGACGTCATCCTGCACGACGACGCCTCCGTCGAGGTGCGGGACAACGGCCGTGGCATCCCCGTCGACGTGGAGCCCAAGACCGGCCTCTCCGGCGTCGAGGTCGTCATGACCAAACTGCACGCCGGCGGCAAGTTCGGTGGGGGCTCGTACGCGGCGTCCGGCGGTCTGCACGGCGTGGGCGCCTCCGTCGTGAACGCGCTCTCCGCCCGGCTGGACGTCGAGGTGGACCGCAATGGCCAGACCCATGCTGTGAGCTTCCGCCGCGGTACCCCGGGCGCCTTCCGGGCCGACGGCCCCGACGCCGCCTTCGACGCGACGGGCGGGCTGCGCAAGCTCAAGCGGATCCCGAAGACCCGCACCGGTACGCGCGTGCGCTACTGGGCCGACCGCCAGATCTTCCTCAAGGACGCCAAGCTTTCCCTGGAGCACCTCCACCAGCGTGCCCGGCAGACCGCCTTCCTGGTGCCCGGCCTGACCATCGTCGTCCGTGACGAGTACGGACTGGGCGACGGCGGCAGCAAGGGCGAGGAGTCGTTCCGCTTCGACGGCGGAATCAGCGAGTTCTGCGAGTATCTGGCCGCCGACAAGCCGGTCTGTGACGTCCTCCGCTTCTCCGGCCAGGGGACCTTCAAGGAGACCGTGCCCGTCCTCGACGAGCACGGGCAGATGACTCCGACCGAAGTCACCCGTGAACTGGGCGTCGATGTCGCGATGCGCTGGGGCACCGCTTACGACACGACTCTGAAGTCGTTCGTGAACATCATCGCCACGCCCAAGGGCGGCACCCATGTCGCCGGCTTCGAGCAGGCCGTCGCCAAGACGATGAACGAGGTCCTGCGGACCAAGAAGTTGCTTCGGGTCGCCGAGGACGACATCGTCAAGGACGACGCGCTGGAGGGCCTCACGGCCGTCGTCACCGTGCGTCTCGCCGAGCCGCAGTTCGAGGGGCAGACGAAGGAGGTCCTCGGAACCTCGGCCGCCCGCCGCATCGTGACGAACGTGGTGACCAAGGAGCTCAAGGCGTTCCTGACCTCCCCGAAGCGGGACGAGGCCGCGCAGGCCCGTGTCGTCATGGAGAAGGCCGTCGCCGCCGCTCGTACGAGGATCGCCGCCCGTCAGCACAAGGACGCGCAGCGCCGGAAGACGGCTCTGGAGTCCTCCTCGCTGCCCGCCAAGCTCGCCGACTGCCGCAGTGACGACGTCGAGCGCAGTGAGCTGTTCATCGTCGAGGGCGACTCCGCGCTGGGTACGGCGAAGCTGGCCCGGAACTCCGAGTTCCAGGCGCTGCTCCCGATCCGGGGCAAGATCCTCAACGTTCAGAAGGCGTCCGTGACGGACATGCTGAAGAACGCCGAGTGCGGTGCGATCATCCAGGTCATAGGGGCCGGTTCCGGGCGCACCTTCGACATCGACGCGGCGCGCTACGGGAAGATCATTCTTCTCGTCGACGCCGATGTCGACGGCGCGCACATCCGGATTCTGCTGCTGACGCTGTTCCAGCGTTACATGCGGCCGATGGTCGAGGCGGGGCGCGTGTTCGCGGCGGTGCCGCCGCTGCACCGGATCGAGCTCAGTCAGCCCAAGAAGGGGCAGGACAAGTACGTCTACACGTACTCGGACCGTGAGCTGCGGGAGACGGTGCTGGAACTGCAGCGCAAGGGTGTGCGCTACAAGGACTCGATCCAGCGGTACAAGGGTCTCGGTGAGATGGACGCCGATCAGCTGGCCGAGACGACGATGGATCCGCGCGTCAGGACGCTGCGCCGGATCAACATCTCCGACCTGGAGGCGTCCGAGCAGGTGTTCGATCTGCTGATGGGGAACGATGTGGCTCCGCGCAAGGAGTTCATTTCGAGCTCGGCCGCGACGTTGGACCGGTCGCGGATCGACGCGTAGCCGTCCGGGCGTCTTCGGACGCCTGGTTCGTCGTGGGTCGGGGCCGTGCCGGTACATCCGCCCGTCGCCGCTGGATCTGAGGTGAGTTTCCCATGGGAACCGCTCCCGATCCGGACGTGAGCGACGGGCATGCGATGGGCCGGCACGGCCCCTTCGGCATTGGGACCGCTGCGGGTGCGCCGCGGCTTGGGCGCAGTCCCTCCCGCCCGCGCTTCAGCCGCCGGGGGCAGTTCGCTCGGCGTGTGGAGGGGCTCCACCCGTGGGTGGAGGGGTGGAGGTGTGGGGGATCCACCCACGATCCACCCGGGCGCCGATCTGCTCAGGGCGCGATTTCCGTAGCGTCGATGGTGTCGGCAGCACTCGCTGCGGACACCCGCTCCTCGTTCACGGAGGCCGTGCATGTCCGGGCTCATCAATGCTGTGGTGATCTTCGCCGTTGCCGTCGTGGTGATCGCGCGCCAGTTCAGTGCGCGCCGGATCAGGTCGGACAGGCGCTGGTGGGTCGTGCCCGCCGTGCTCGCCTTCATGGCGCTGCGTGACCCCGGAGTGATCGACCCGCACCACCAGGTCGAGGCGTCCCTCCTGCTGGGCACGGAGCTGGTGACGGCGCTGGCCATCGGTGCCGGATGGGCGTGGACCACCCGGATATGGACGGAGCCGGACGGCGCCCTGTGGAGCAGGAGCACCAAGGCCAGCGGGGCCATCTGGATCGCGGGCATCTGCCTGCGCCTGGGTCTTTTCGGTATCGGTGCCCTGCTCGGTGTACACCAGAACTCCTCTGCCTTGATGCTCGGACTGGCGGCCACCCTGCTGGTCCGTTCCGGGCTGGTGACCTGGCGGGCGGGGTCCCTGCAGCCGGCGGCGACCGGACAGGGCCCGGCGTACGGTGACGGCGTGGGCCGGGTCCTGTGGAAGGAGCGCCTGTGACGGACAACGACTGGATGCGGTGGCCCTCCCGTGAGGCGCTCTCCCGAGTGGGCGTGCACAAGGCCCGCCGTGCGCTCAGCCGGTTCACGCGCGCCATCCTGCTCGCGATGCTCATCGCCACGACGTTCACGAACACGAAGCTGAACGGTTGGGCGCTCGCCGGAGGCATCGCGGGAATCGTGGCGTGCGGGTTCCTCGCCTGGGGGTTCTGGCGCACCACACTGGAGCATCGCCTGCTGCCCTCCCTGGTGCTGCTTGCTCTGCTGCTGGCGATCGCGGCCGTGGGGCAGAGTGTGGGCTTTCGGGTTCCGGCACTCGTCCTGTGGTGCGGGTGTGCCGTCAGCGCCATCGAACGGCTGCCCCTCGCGGCGGCGTTGCCCGCCACCGCGGTGGCGCTGAGCGCGTACGCGTCGGTCAACAACGACGTCTGGCTGACCACCGCGGCCACCACCGTGGGGCTCGCACTCGCTGGGTATGTGCTGCGCCTCGACGCGGAAGCACGAGCGGGTGCGCAGCGGCTGCTGGCTCAGGAGCGCGCGGCCCGCGTGGCCGAAACGGAGTCGGCGGCGCTCGCGGAGCGCGCGCGGATAGCACGGGAGATCCATGACGTGCTCGCCCACAGTCTCTCGGCGCAACTTGTGCATCTGGAGGCGGCGCGGCTGCTCATCGAGAGGGGAGCGGACCGGGGGACCATCCTCGAACGGGTCGTGGCGGCACGGGGAATGGCCCGCGAAGGGCTCGCGGAGACGAGGCAGGCACTCTCCGCGCTGCGGGGCGAGATGTCTCCGCTGGAGGAGTTCCTCGGTGAACTCGTCACCACCGCCGACGGTGCCGATGTCACGGTGACGGGCGACCGTCAGCCGTTGCCGGCGGAGGCCTCCCAGGCGGTGCGCAGAGTCGCGCAGGAGGCGCTGACGAACGTACGCAAGCATGCTCCGGGTGCCAGGATTCACATCCGGCTGGACTACGGCGAGCACGAAGTGACGCTGGACGTACGGGATTCGGGTGGAAAACCGGGCGAGCTCAGCGGTTCGGGAGCCGGGTACGGTCTGCTGGGTATGCGGGAGCGTGCCGAACTGCTGGGCGGCTCGCTGGATGCCGGACCGGGCGAGGAGGGGTTCGTGGTGACGTTGAAGGTGCCGGTATGACCGAGCAGGTGGAGGGCGGAAAGCCGGCCCGGGTCGTGGTCGCGGACGATCAGACGGTCGTGCGCGAAGGCATCGTGATGCTGCTGGGACTGCTGCCCGGGATCGAGGTCGTCGGAGCGGCCGGTGACGGAGCTGAAGCGGTCGCGCTGGTGGCCGAACTCTCCCCGGACGTCGTGCTGATGGATCTGCGCATGCCCCGCTGCGACGGGGTCGAAGCGACCCGGCGCATCCGTGCCGAGTACCCCGGGACGCAGGTCGTCGTGCTCACGACGTACGCGGACGACGAGTCGTTGTTCCCCGCGCTCCGAGCCGGGGCCCGTGGCTATCTGACCAAGGACGCGGGAGGCGACGAGATCGTGCGGGCCGTGGAAAGCGTGCTCTCCGGGGACGCCGGGCTCTCGCCGAGCATCCAGCGACGGCTGCTGGAGCGGCTGTCGGATCCGGAACCGGAGCCCCGCCCGCCCGCGGAGGCGCCGGACGGGCTCACCTCGCGCGAGACCGAGGTGCTCCTGCTGATCGCCGAGGGCCTCAGCAACCATGAGATCGCCCGCAAACTGCATGTGTCCACGGCCACCGTGAAGACCCACATCAACAATCTCTTCGCCAAGACGGGTCTCAAGGACCGTGCGCAAGCAGTGCGTTACGCCTATGGGAAAGGTCTCGTACGGCCGCCCGCGGGATGAAGTCACCTGATGGGGTGAAGAGCACTGAGAGAGGAGTCCAGGAGCCTCCCGATCTGCACATCCTTGGGCACGCGGCCGAAACGGGTCGCGGACAAGGAGAGTTCGGTGGACAAGCACGACGGCGGCGACTCCGGGGAGGTCCGGTTCGACGACCCCTGGTACGACGCGCTCGCTTCCGGCTGGGGCGAGTTGGACGGCACGGGTGCGCTCGCTCCCGCCGTACCGGCCGCCCGCTCGGAGCACGAAGGACGAACGGGCGGAGCGGCCCACGTCTATCTGGAGGTGCAGCGCAGTGCCGCCTTCCAGGAAGTGCGCGGCCGGTACCGCGGGTTCGTGATCCCGGCCGTCGCCGTCTTCTTCCCCTGGTACGTGGGTTATGTGGTGACCGCGACCACCGCGCCGGGGTTCATGGCGCGTCCCGTCGCCGGTGCGGTGAACGTGGCACTGCTCGCGGGACTCGGGCAGTTCCTCACGACGTTTCTGTTCGCGTGGGCCTACGCGCGGCACGCGCGGCTGCGCAGGGACCGGGCCGCGCTGGAACTGCGCTGGGACACCCAGGAGATGACGCGGAACGCCAGGGGTGGTGAGCGGTGAGCGGCCACCATCAGACCCTGGCCCTGTTGTTGTTCAGCGCGTTTGTCGCGGTGACGCTGGCGATCACCACGTGGGTGAGCCGCAACCGGCATGGTTCGGCGGAGGAGTTCTACGCGGGCGGGCGGTTGTTCTCGCCCATGGAGAATGGCTTTGCCCTCTCCGGGGACTACATGTCGGCCGCTTCCTTCCTCGGTATCACGGGCCTCATCTCCCTGTACGGCTACGACGGGATGCTGTACGCCGTGGGCTTCCTCGTGGCCTGGCTGGTCGTCCTGTTCCTGGTCGCCGAACTGGTGCGCAACTGCGGGCGGTTCACGCTCGCCGACGTCGTCGCGGCCCGGATGGACGAGCGGCCGGTGCGGATCGCGGCCGGAACCTCCTCGGTGGTGGTGTCCGTTCTGTATCTGGTGGCGCAGATGGTGGGAGCGGGCAGCCTGGTCTCGCTCCTGCTGGGAGGCACGAGCGACGCGGCGCGCAACTGGACGGTGATCGGTGTCGGCGCGCTCATGGTGATCTATGTGTCGATGGGAGGGATGCGGGCGACCACCTGGATCCAGATCGTCAAGGCGGTTCTGTTGATCGGCGGGGCCGTCGTGCTCACCGTGCTGGTCCTGATGCGGTTCCACGGGGACATCAACGACCTGCTGCGTTCGGCCGCGCGGCGCAGCGGGCACGGTGCGGCCTTTCTCGCACCCGGGTTGAAATACGGCGGTGACTGGACGGCGCGTTTCGACTTCATGAGCCTCGGGCTCGCGCTGGTGCTCGGCACCGGCGGGTTGCCGCACATCCTGTCGCGTTTCTACACCGTGCCGACGGCGCGAGCCGCGCGACGCTCGGTGGTGTGGTCGATCGGGCTCATCGGCGGCTTCTACCTGATGACGATCGTGCTGGGCTTCGGCGCGGCCGCTGTCGTCGGTCCCGAGGCGGTGCGCGGATCGAACGCAGCGGGCAACACGGCGGTTCCGTTGCTGGCCCTCGATCTGGGTGGCGGAGCCGACTCCACGGGCGGAACCGTTCTGTTCGCGGTCGTCGCCGCCATCGCCTTCGCCACCATTCTCGCTGTCGTCGCCGGAGTCACCCTCGCGTCCTCGGCCGCCGTGGCCCACGACCTGTATGCCTCGTTGCGCCGCCGCCGCGCGAAGCCGCACGGCGAGGTCGCCGTGGCGCGCGCCGCGTCGGTCGGCATCGGCGTGATCGCCATCGCCCTCAGCCTCCTCGCCCGCGATCTCAACGTGGCCTTCCTGGTCGGTCTCGCCTTCGCGGTGGCCGCGTCCGCGAACCTGCCGGTGCTGCTGTACTCCCTGTTCTGGCGGTCCTTCACGACGCGCGGTGCCGTCTGGGCCGTATACGGCGGCCTGGTGCCCTCGCTGCTGCTCGTGCTGCTGTCGCCGGTGGTGTCGGGCAGCCCCGAATCACTGTTCCCGGGCGTGGACTTCCAGTACTTCCCGCTCCAGAACCCGGGCCTCGTCTCGATCCCGCTGGGCTTTCTCGCCGGCTGGCTCGGCACCGTCACCTCTTCGGAGCCGCCGGACGAGGCCAAGCACGCCGAGATCGAGGTCCGTGCGCTCACGGGCGCCGGGGCCGTCTGAGGGCCCCTGAGCGGCGTAGGCGACCGCTCCGGGGCGGCATCCCGCAGGGCAGCCCCCGTCGGGGGAGTGCGGGTTCAGGGCGCCACCCACGCGTAGCGGTGTTCCGGGCGGCCCGCGTCGCCGTACCTGAGGGAGAGGCGCAGCCGTCCCGCCTGTTCCAGGTGCCGCAGATAGCGCTGGGCGGTGGATCGGCTGAGGCCGGTCTCGGCGGCCACCTCGTGGGCCGACAGCGGGTGGCGAGCGCGGTGCAGCACGTCGCAGATCAGGTCCGTTGTCGGCTCCGAATGACCGCTGGGCAGCCCGGGGGAGGACGGAGCGGGTGCGGTGCGCAGGGCGCCGAAGATCCGGTCGACCTGCTCCTGGCCCGTCACACCCCGGCCGCCCACGCGGTCGACGGTGCGGCGCAGGGCGGCGTAGGAGTCGAGGCGGGTGCGCAGGGCAGTGAAGGTGAACGGTTTGACCAGGTAGTGCAGGGCGCCCAGTCGCATCGCCGCCTGGACGGTGACCACGTCGCTGGCCGCGGTGATCATGATGACGTCGGTGCCGTGACCGTTCTCCCGCATCTGGTGGACGAGTTCGAGGCCCGTCCGGTCAGGCAGATAGTGGTCGAGCAGCACCAGGTCGACGGGCGCGCGCTCGACCGCCGCCAGTGCCTGGGCGGCACTGTGCGCGCGGGCGGCCACCCGGAATCCGGGAACCTTCCCCACGTATCTCGCGTTGATCTCGGCGACGCGGAAGTCGTCGTCCACGACCAGGACGTCAATCATCGGGCCTCTTTCTCTCAAGGCCTGGGCGAGTGTTGCGCCCGTGTTTCGGCTCCGCTGTTGTAGCGCGAGCAAAATGAGCACAACAGACTCTTGCGAGCAGAAGAATTCCTTGCGCCCAGAAGACTGATGCTGTGGCCAGCACCACATCTACCGTCCGGGCCATGAGCACAGACACCAGCCCCGCCATCGAGCTGCGGGGCGCGAGCAAGATCTTCAAGACCCCGTCAGGGGGTTTGCACACAGCCGTCAGGGAGCTTGACCTGACCATCGGCCGGGGCGAGTTCGTGGCCGTCGTCGGACCGACCGGCTGCGGTAAGTCCACCACGCTGACCCTGGTCAGCGGTCTTGAGGAGCCCACCGAGGGCGAGGTCCTGGTCGCCGGGGAGCCGGTCGCCGGCGTCGGCGAAAAGGTCGGCTTCGTCTTCCAGCAGGACGCCACCTTCCCCTGGCGCACGGTTCTGTCCAACGTGATGGCCGGGCCCCGCTTCCGCGGTGTGCCCAAGGCGGAAGCGAAGGAGCGCGCCCGGGAATGGCTCGCCCGGGTCGGGCTCGCGGCCTTCGAGGACCGCTATCCGCACCAGCTCTCCGGTGGTCAGCGCAAGCGTGTCGCCCTCGCCGCGACCTTCGTCAACGACCCCGAGATCCTGCTGATGGACGAGCCCTTCTCGGCGCTCGACGTGCAGACCAGGGCGCTGATGTCCGACGAACTGCTCGAACTGTGGGAAGGCACGGGCGCCTCGGTCGTCTTCGTCACCCACGACCTGGAGGAGTCCATCGCGCTCGCCGACAAGGTCGTCGTGATGACCGCGGGCCCCGCCACCGTGAAGCAGGTCTTCGACATCGATCTGCCGCGGCCGCGCAAGGTCGAACAGGTGCGCCTGGAGCCGCGGTTCATCGAGATCTACCGCGAGATCTGGGAGTCCCTGGGCGAAGAGGTCCGCATCACCCGCGAGAGGGGTGCCGCTCATGTCGCCTGAGGTCCTCAGCACCCCGGTCGTCGACACGGCCAAGATCCCGGGCCGCGAGCACTCCCGCGCCCGTGCCGCCCGCAAGCGCAAGATCGTGGTGGGCACCGCCCGGGTGCTGCTCCTGGTCACCGTGCTCGGCCTGTGGGAGGCGCTTTCGCGGGCCGAGGTCATCGACCCGTTCAACTTCTCGATGCCCTCGAAGATCTGGGAGCAGATCCACACCTGGGTGATGCACGGGACCGCGCTCGGCTCTCTCGGCGAGCAGGTCTGGTACACGCTTCACGAGGCGCTGCTCGGCTGGGTCATCGGTGTGGTCGCCGGCGTGCTCTTCGGTATCGCCCTGGGCCGGATCACCCTGCTGGCAGACATTCTCGGTCCATACATCAAGGTGCTCAACTCCATACCGAGGATCGTCCTCGCACCCATCTTCGTGATCTGGTTCGGCCTCGGACCGGCCTCCAAGGTCGCCTCGGCCGTGGTGCTCGTCTTCTTCCCGGTGTTCTTCAACGCCTTCCAGGGTGCCCGTGAGGTCGACCGGAACCTGGTGGCCAACGCCCGGATCCTCGGCGCGAGCGACCGCCGGGTGACGCTCCAGGTCGTCATTCCGTCCGCCACCTCGTGGATCTTCACCAGCCTCCACGTCAGCTTCGGCTTCGCGCTCATCGGTGCGATCGTCGGCGAGTACATCGGCGCCACCAAGGGCATCGGCCTGCTCGTCGCGCAGTCGCAGGGCACCTTCAACGCGGCCGGGGTGTACGCGGCCATGGTCATCCTCGCCGTCGTCGCCCTCCTGGCCGAAGGACTGCTGACCTTCGGCGAACGCCGCATCTTCCGCTGGAAGCCGTCGGACTCCGACCGCTGACCCCTCCTCACGGGCACGCACGCACGCACCCGCCCGTACGCCCTCACGATTCCGCCGTTCGCACGCACGGCGTCTCCTCCATTCACAAGGACGTGAACCACCATGCGCAAGACCGCCAGATACTCCGCGCTGGCAGCCGCCGGTCTGCTCGCTCTCACCTCGCTCACCGCCTGCGCCAACGACGCGGCGAGCACGACGGCCGACTCCGGGAGCGGCGGGGGCGGCGGCAAGGGGGAGCACGTCAAGATCATGGTCGGTGGCCTCGACAAGGTCATCTACCTGCCGGCGATGCTCACCCAGCGGCTCGGCTACTTCCAGGCCGAGGGTCTGGACGTCCAGCTCCTCAGCGAGCCGGCCGGTGTCCAGGCCGAGACCGCCCTCGTCTCGGGGCAGGTGCAGGGGGCCGTCGGCTTCTACGACCACACCCTCGACCTGCAGACCAAGGGCAAGTCCGTCGAGTCCGTCGTACAGTTCTCGCACGCTCCGGGTGAGGTCGAGATCGTCTCCGACAAGCGTGCGGGCGACATCACTTCACCCAAGGACTTCAAGGGCAGGAAACTCGGCATCACCGGACTCGGTTCCTCGACCGACTTCCTCACGAAGTACCTCGCGGTCAAGAACGGTGTGCGGGTCAGCGAGTTCACGCCGGTCGCCGTCGGCGCCGGGCCGACGTTCGTCTCCGCTCTCCAGCAGGGTGCCATCGACGGTGGCATGACGACGGACCCCACCGTCGCCACGGTCATGGCGAAGAAGCTCGGCAAGGTCCTCATCGACATGCGGACGCCCGAGGGCTCGCAGGAGGCGCTCGGCGGGCCGTACCCGTCGTCCAGCCTCTACATGCAGACGGACTGGGTCAACGGTCACAAGGAGACGGTCCAGAAGCTGGCGAACGCCTTCGTGAGGACCCTCCGGTGGATGTCCGGGCACAGCGCCTCCGAGATCGCCGCCAAGATGCCCGCCGACTACTCCCAGGGCGACAAGACGCTGTACGCCGGGGCCATCCAGAGCACGCTGCCGATGTTCACCAAGGACGGCGTGATGCCCGCGAACGGTCCCGAGACCGTCGAGAAGGTCCTCAAGGCCTTCAACCCCAACATCAAGAACGCCACGGTGGATCTGAGCAAGACGTACACCACGGAGTTCGTGAAGAAGGTGGCCGGCTGATCGCCTGAAGCCGCCGAAACGCGGCGAGCCGCCTCCCTCGCGCGTACGACTGTGCTCTCCCGGCAGTCGTACGCGCGACGCGTGCGGCGCTGTCCCTCGTCGTCGACCGTGTCCTCAGGCGCGGGCCGCCCATACGTAGCGGTGCTCCGGGCGGCCCGCATCTCCGTATCTGAGGGTCAGCCCCGCTCTCCCCGTGCGCTCCAGAAGCTTCAGATAGCGCTGCGCGGTCTGCCGGCTCAGTCCGGTCTCCTCCGCGACCTCCTGGGCCGACAGAGAGCCCTTCGCGTTCAGCAGGGCGCGCCGCACGAGCTCCGCGGTCGGAGGGGAGTGCCCCTTGGGCGGGTCGGGCACGGTGCCGGTCGACAGAGCCCCGAAGATCCGGTCCACGTCGGACTGTTCGGCCGTGCCGCCGCTGTCGAGCGTGCGTCGCAGATCCGCGTACGCCTCCAGTTTGGCCCGTAGCCCGGCGAACGAGAACGGCTTGACCAGGTACTGCAGAACCCCCTGCCGCAACGCCGCCCGGACGGTCGCGATGTCACGTGCGGCGGTCACCATGATCACATCGCTCTGGTGGCCCCGTCGGCGCATCTCCTGGACGACCGCGAGGCCCGTCCCGTCCGGCAGGTGGTGGTCCATGAGAACCAGGTCCGGGCGCGGCAGCGCCTCCATGCGGCGCAGGGCTTCGGCCGCGCTGTGCGCCTCGGCCGCGACACGGAAGCCCGGCACCTTCTGCACATAGGCGGCGTTGACGCGCGCGACCCGTGCGTCGTCGTCCACGACCAGGACCTCGATCATCGCGACTTCTCCTCGGCGTTCCGGGCGTTCAGGGAGTTCCTGGCGTTCCTGGTGTCCACGGTGGCGGCGGGGGTGGCGACATCGGCGGTCTCCCGGGACGGGAGCCGTCGTACGTCTCCGGTTACGCGACCGGGGACGGGGGCGAGCCCGTCCTGCGCCGCGAGTCCGTCGTCCGGCGCTCCGCCGTCCTTCGGTGCCGGCGCCGGGTCCGTCAGCGCCTCCGGCAGGACGACCGTGAACTCCGCGCCTCCGCCGTCCGCGTCTGACACCTCCGCGCTGCCGCCCTGCCGCTCGGCGAGGCGCCGTACCAAGGAGAGGCCGATCCCGCGCTTGCCGTGCGCGGGGGGCTGCTTGGTGCTCCAGCCGTCGGTGAAGATCAACTCCCGCCGCTCCTCCGGGATGCCGGGCCCGGTGTCCCGTACGCGCAGTACGACCGTGCGCCCCTCGGAGCGCAATTCGGCCTCTACGCGCGCGTGGAGCGTGCCCGCGACAGCGTCCAGCGCGTTGTCGACGAGGTTCCCGACCACGGTGACGAGCCCTCGCGGGTCGATCAACCGGTCCGGCAGCAGCGTCCGGTCCGAGATCCACAGTGCCACGCCGCGCTCGGTCGCCACCGTCGCCTTCCCGACCAGGAGGGCGGCGAGCAGCGGATCATGGACCTTCTCGGTGACCTGCTCTGCGGTGACCCTGTGGTCACCGACCACCTCTCCGACGAACTCCACGGCGTCGTCGTACATCTCCAGTTCGAGCAGCCCCAGGAGTGTGTGCATCCGGTTGGCGTGCTCATGGTCCTGAGCGCGCAGCGCGTCGATCAGGCCGCGTGTGGAGTCGAGCTCGCGACCGAGCTGCTCCAGTTCGGTCCGGTCGCGCAGTGTGGCGACGGCGCCGCCGTCCTCGGTGGGCATCCGGTTGGCGATCAGGACGCGCTGGCCCCGGACGGTGAGCAGATCCGTACCGGTGACGCGCCCGGCCAGCACATCCGTCGTACGGCCACGTCCCAGCGCGTCGTCCAGCGGCTGCCCGACAGCCTCGGAGCCGACTCCCAGCAGCCGCTGCGCCTCGTCGTTCAGGAGGCGCACGCGGCCGCTTCGGTCCAGGGCGACCACGCCCTCCCGGATGCCGTGCAGCATCGCCTCGCGCTCCGCCAGCAGCGCCGAGATGTCGGAGAAGGCCAGGTCATGAGTCTGCCGCTGAACCCTGCGGGAGATCAGATAGGCGGCCAGCGCGCCGACGGCCATGGCCCCGCCCGCGTACGCGAACAGTCCGGGGATCGCGCCGATCAACCGGGCCCGCACACTGCCGTACTTGATACCCACCGACACCGCGCCGACGATCCGGCCGGCGGAGTCACGCAGCGGGACCTTGCCCCGTGCGGAGCGGCCCAGCGTTCCGGTGTCGATCTCCATCACGTCCTTGCCGGCCAGCGCCAGTCCGGGGCTCGTCGAGACCGGCTTGCCGATCTCGACGGGGTTCTTGTGCGACCAGCGGATGTGCCGCGTGTCCATCACGACGACGTACTCGGCACCGCTCGCCTTCCGTATCCGCTCGGCCTCGACCTGCACGGGGCCGGTCCTCGAGGGGGCTGTTCTCTGGAGGTCCACGGCGATCTGCGGCTGGACGGCCGTGGTCTGCGCGATCGCGAGGGCACGCCGCATGGCCTGGTCGTCCAGCTGCGCGCTCAGCGGTGCCAGGAACAGCCCGGTGGCGAGTACGGCGACTCCCGCCGCGATCGCGATCTGCATCAGGAGCACTTGCGAGAACACCCGCCGCGGGAGACCGAGGCGCAGTCGTCGTGCGGGGGCAGGAGGGCTCATACCCATGACGGTACGGGGGTGTACGCGTCCCCCCGAAGGGAGTGTGGCGTGGATCTCCCGGCCGACGAGCGAGGCGGTCCGAGCCGTCAGCAGGCCACGGCGACAGCTGTCTCTTCCAGCTGCCGTACGGCCACCACGTCCATCCGGGCCGGTGAACCGAGCGCCGAGCCGCAGCTCTCCGGGCGGGGCGGCAGCGAGGCGCCCCGCGCGACGATGACCCGCCACAGACGGCCGTCGGCGTGGGCCACGGTCACCTCCCAGCGCGGCACCGCGCCGTCGGTGCGGAGCACCGTCAGGACGTCGGCGGCGTGCTCCCCCGAAGCCGTCCGTACGGCCAGCTCGGCCGCCTGGCCCGGGCGCTCCCAGGCGGAGTTCCCGCGACAGCCCTCGGTGACGACACGGCCTTCCCGGACGCCCTGGAGGATCTCCTTGACGGCGTGGGCCTCGGCGCGGCCGTACGCGTACCCGTAGGGCAGGACCAGCACCGTGGGCGAGAAGCGATGACCGCCCAGATGGGTGACCTCCCAGGCGCCGTTGACGCCGGAGGCGGCCAGTTCCGCTGCCAGGGGGCGTCCGAGCAGGGCGCAGCAGCGGTCGCGCTTGCCGTTGGTGCAGACGAGGGCCAGCGGATCGTCGGTATGAGGACGGCCTTGGAGAACCTGGTCGAAGGAGCGCGGATCGCCCGTGCCGAGCGCGGTGAGGTCGAGGTCGAGCAACTGCTGGGGGTCACGTGTCTTGGCGGCACGCAGCCATACGTTTCCCGGGGTGGTGTGGGCCGCGTACACATGTCGCTCGGCGGGCGTACCGCAGTCGGCATGGCGCCCGGGACGGCGGATGAGCGCGATCCGCACCCCGGTGCCCAGCGCGGCGGCTTCGAGGGCGCGGCCCAGTGTGGGGTCCAGGTGGCTCGAGGTGAGCGCCTTGGCACCCCAGGGGCCGGGCTGCTCGATGAGCAGCCATGTCGTCGCGGTGGCCGCGGTCCCGGAAAGGGGCTCGTCGAGATGCCGCGACGCGGTCGTGCACGTACTCACAGAGGTGAGCCTAACCTGAGTTCGTCCGGGGCGACTTCCGGCCGTGTACGCGGGGCCGCGTCAGGGTGGTCCGGGGGTGCGGCCCGGTGCCCGAAGCGTGTGGCGGGGAGAGAGCGCCGGGAGGCGCGTACAGGACGCTCCCTCCTCGTCCGGCGCCCGCCGTCCAGCGAGGGAGCGGCTGCGGCACCCGCTCGCCCACGTAGTGTCCGCTACCGCTCGTGTCCGCTACCGCTCGTGTCCGCTCGGGCGTGTCCGCAAGGGGCGCTCCGCGTACTCCTCCAGGGTGTGGGCGATCCAGCCCGACGTCGGGGCGACGGCGAAGATCCCCGACGTCCGGGCGACGGCGAAGATCGTCTTTCCCGCCGAGGCCGGCATGCCGGAGGAGACGGTGAGGACGGCCAGGGCGAGATCGACATCGGCGTGCAGGGGTGCGTGGCGGGTCGTGGTGGTCACCACGTCATGGGCCGCCACCAGGGCGGGCGCCGCGCCGGGTACTTCGCCCAGGAGCGCGAACAACGCACGCGCGCGTGGATCCCCGCCGGGGTAGAGCAGATGAGCGAGCGGGCCCTCCTCGCGGTGGTCGTGCCGTACGGAGGGGGAAGCGCGGCGACGAGGGTGTGCCCGGTGCCGAGTACGGCGCTCTCGGAGAGGTCGAAGGGCAGCGGGTCGGCCGCCGCTGCGGCGATCGCCGCGACGCGCAGCCGGTCGGGCCGCCGCGCTCGGGCAGCGTGTCGACGCGCCGCCCGACGACCGCCACCGACGCCTCCGGGGCGGTGAGAGCGCCCCCGGGGGGCGCAGCTAGCCGGTCCACAGCCATTCGGCGATCTCTTCGGAGGAGTACTGCGCGGCCGGTTCCGTCGCGTCGACGCCTCGGAAGCAGCACCGGTCCTTGTCGATCAGAAGATCATCCGCCCGGCGGCCCGGCGCGTGGGGCCGGTTCCGCCGGTGGCGGTGCCGACAGCGGGCTGACGTCATCCGGTGGTCGCCCTGAAGGTACCGGCTGTCGACACGTGTGGAACCCGGCGTCCGGTGACGCGTAAAGGGCCCGGCCTCGTGGTGATGCCGGGCCTTCGCGTCGTGGCTGAAGGGATTCCCTCGAAGAGATTCGAGGGAGCTCTGCAGGGGAGCGATCTGCCTGCCTGCCTGCCTGCCTGCCTGCTGGCGTGCGGTCAGGTCCTCGCCACTTCGCGGGCAAGCCCTGGTCCCGTGTCAGTCAGACGTCCGGGATGTCCTTCTTGGCGCGCAACAGCGTCTCGCGGGTGATGGTCACGATCCGCTCGTAGTCCGCTCGTGAGGCGTCGGGCGGGAGCTCGGCTTCGAGCTCCTGGGTGGCCTCGCGCCCAATCACGGCGAAGCTGCCGTCGCTGAGCTCGAAGATGTCGGGGCAGGACTGGCCAGAAGCGCTGCCGCGCTCGCGTGGAGTAGCCCCGACACGTCGCACGATCTTCACGAAGTGGTACCAATCTAGTCAGGAGTGTGGTGTCGTCCGAGGTTTACCGGCACGTGAGGGCCTCCGGGCGGAGATGTTCGACCGGAGGCATGGGTCTCCGGTCGCAGGGGTGTTGGGCCGGAGCTGAGCATGCGCCAACTTACTGGTTTCCGTTGTCCGTGGTGCATGAAGCTACAACAAGCGTTGGAGTGAATCTCGATAGTTGTCCTTGACCGGAGATGCTATTGGGGCTCCAGGTGCTCGTCGGAGGACCAGGAGGCGCACGGGTGCGTGCGAGGGGGTGTGACGGTCGGATCCGGCGCGCGAGCGTCCCGGCCTGCGTGAGACACCAGGACTATTCCTCGTCCGGCTCACCCACCACCCACCACTCGTCGGCGTCGCCATCCGTCTGATCCTGGATCAGGGTGTCCATCATCCGGCCCAGTTGGGCCTCGTCAGAGGAATCAGGCAGGCTCTTGCGGTGATGCTCGGTCGCCGCCCAGTAATCCCGGAAGATCCGGTTCTGGCAGATGATGCGGAAGTGCCCGTGCAGCTCGGCGCGGTTCAGCGCCCCGATCCGATGGAAGTACAGGGCGTTGATGTAAAGGGCGTTCGCGAAGAGGTACTGGCGCTGCTTCTCGGGGCCGATCTCGGTCTCGTACGTGTTGAGGACGGCGGCGAGGGCGGGATCGTCCATGGCCTTGCACAGCAGGTCGAAATGAAGGCGGTGCTGCTCGGTGAGCACGGCGCGCCTGCGCTGCCGTGAGCCTCGGTCCGTCACGGCGTGTGCCGCGACGCCGAGCCTGGCCCGGGCGACCGAGCCCAGCCTCCGTATCGCGGATTTCTGTGTGGCCATGTCAACCCCCGAATCAGGCGACCGTCCGCCGGTCGTCGGTTGCGGGGCGACAGGGAGCGGACCGGCGAGCGGTGGGCGGCGCGCTTGCCGCCCCCCAGTGTCGCCGAGCGGCTCTGATCGGCGGGGAGGCGGAGAGGAGGCGCACGGAGGGATGTGCGGGTCGCGTCCACCGGCGCCATGTCCAACGTGTGCCCCGCGAGCGCCGCTAACAATCGTTCACTTCGGTGCGTTTCCTCCCACTCGTATGCTGGATCGGCATTCGTTTCCCACGTGAGCGCCGGTCCCATGAGCCGGCGCGCGCACAGGTTCAGAGAGGGCGCACGGTGAGCCAGTCGAGTACCCGGCAGATCCCGGTCATCGTTCTCGCCGGTTTCCTGGGTTCCGGCAAGACCACGCTGCTCAACCATCTCCTGCACCGCAGCGGTGGCAGCCGTATCGGAGCCGTCGTCAACGACTTCGGGGCGATCGAGATCGACGCGATGGCGGTGGCCGGAGCGCTCGGCGACTCCACGGTCTCGCTCGGCAACGGGTGCCTGTGCTGTGCGGTCGATGTCGGTGAACTTGATCAGTATCTTGATCGGCTCGCTCAGCCCTCCGCCCGGATCGACGTCATCGTCATCGAGGCGAGCGGGCTCGCCGAACCCCAGGAACTCGTGCGCATGGTGCTCGCCAGCGAGCACCCGGGGATCGTGTACGGAGGGCTCGTCGAGATCGTCGACGCCGCCGAGTTCGCGGGCACGCGTGAGAAGCATCCCGAGATCGACCGGCACCTCGCCCTCGCCGATCTCGTCGTCGTCAACAAGATCGACCGGGCCGACGACGCCGAGCGCGTGCTGGGTGTCGTCCGGGGGCTCGCCGACCGCGCCGCGGTCGTCCCCGCCACCTACGGCCGTGTCGATCCGGAGTTCCTCTTCGACTGCAGGCCGGGCGAGGAGCGCGTCGGACAACTGTCCTTCGACGATCTCCACGATCACGAGGAAGGCGGCCCGGGGCAGGGCGGTCACGAGGGGCGCGGCGACCTCGGCCATCTGCACGCCGCCTATGAATCCCTCTCCTTCAGTTCCGAAGTGCCGCTGGCGCCAAGGCGGTTGATGACGTTCCTCGACAGCAGGCCCGAAGGGCTCTACCGGATCAAGGGGTACGTCGACTTCGGCGTCCAGGACCTCCGCAACCGGTATGCCGTGCACGCCGTCGGGCGGTTCCTGCGCTTCTATCCGGAGCCCTGGGCCGGTGCGGACGAGCGGCTCACCCAGCTCGTCCTCATCGGCTCCGGGATCGACACGGCGGCGCTGGCCAAGGAGCTGCAGGCATGCGAAGAGGACGCCCCGCACGCCGACGAACACAGCATGTGGGGCGTCCTGCGCTACGTACAGGAGCCGGACCCGGAGGGCTGACCCCGGACCGCGACAGCGCGCGGCGGGCCGGCCGGGAGGCTGACCGCGGACTACACCGGGCCTGCCACCACCGACACCGGCTTGCCCAGCGAGATGCCCGAGCCGTCACGACGCGGGTCGATCTCCGGCAGGTCGACGGGCATACCGGTCTTCTGCGCCGCGCGTCCCGGCGTCGGGCCGGCCCAGGCCAGTGACAGGCAGTCCTCGCCCTTCAGGAACCGCTGACAGCGCACACCGCCCGTGGCGCGGCCCTTGCGCGGGTACTGGTCGAAGGGAGTCAGCTTGGCCGTGGTCTGGACGGAGTCGTCCAGCGTCCCGCGCGAACCCGCGACCGTGAACACCACCGCGTCGACCGCCGGGTCGACCGCGGTGAACGAGATCACCTTCGCGCCGTCGGTCAGCTTGACGCCCGCCATGCCGCCAGCGGCACGGCCCTGCGGGCGCACCTGCGAGGCCTGGTAGCGCAGCAACTGGGCGTCGTCCGTGATGAAGACCAGGTCCTCCTCGCCGGTGCGCAGTTCGACGGCGCCGACGATCCGGTCGCCGTCCTTGAGGGTGATGACCTCCAGCTCCTCCTTGTTCGAGGGGTAGTCGGGCACCACACGCTTGACGACACCCTGCTCCGTGCCGATCGCCAGACCCGGCGACGCCTCGTCGAGGGTCGCCAGACAGATCACCGTCTCGTCCGGCTCCAGGGCGGACAGGAACTCCGAGATCGGAGCGCCCCCGGAGAGATTGGGCGCCGACGCCGTCTCGGGCAGCCGCGGGAGGTCGATCACGTTCAGGCGGAGGAGGCGGCCCAGGGACGTCACGGCACCGATCTCGCCGCGCGCCGTCGCGGGCACCGCCGAGACGATCACGTCGTGCTTGGTGCGCTTGCCGTCCGGGTCCTCCCCGAAGGGGTCACCCGTGGCCGTACGGGCCAGCAGTCCCGTCGAGGACAGCAGAACCCGGCACGGGTCGTCGGCGACCTGGAGCGAGACCGTCGCGGCGGGGCTGCCCGCGGACTCCAGGAGCACCGTACGCCGGTCGGTGCCGAACTTCTTGGCCACCGCGGCCAGTTCGCCGGAGACCAGTTTGCGCAGCTCCGGGTCCGAATCCAGGATGCCGGTCAGCTCGTCGATCTCGCCGTTGAGCCGGTCGCGCTCCGACTCCAGCTCGATGCGGTCGAACCGGGTGAGGCGGCGCAGCGGCGTGTCCAGGATGTACTGCGTCTGGATCTCCGAGAGGGAGAAGTGCTCGATCAGGCGCTCCTTGGCCTGCGCCGAGTTGTCGCTGGAGCGGATGAGGCGGATGACCTCGTCGATGTCCAGGAGAGCGACGAGAAGACCCTCGACCAGGTGCAGCCGGTCGCGCTTCTTCGTGCGGCGGAACTCGCTGCGGCGGCGCACGACCTCGAAGCGGTGGTCGAGGTAGACCTCCAGCAGCTCCTTGAGGCCCAGGGTGAGCGGCTGACCGTCCACCAGTGCCACGTTGTTGATGCCGAAGGACTCCTCCATCGGCGTCAGTTTGTAGAGCTGTTCGAGGACCGCCTCCGGCACGAAGCCGTTCTTGATCTCGATGACCAGACGCAGTCCGTGCGAACGGTCGGTGAGGTCCTTGACGTCGGCGATGCCCTGGAGCTTCTTCGCGCCGACCAGGTCCTTGATCTTGGCGATCACCTTCTCCGGGCCGACGGTGAAGGGCAGTTCGGTGACGACGAGGCCCTTGCGGCGCGCCGTGACGTCCTCGACCGACACCGTGGCACGGATCTTGAAGGTGCCGCGGCCCGTCTCGTACGCGTCCCTGATCCCGGAGAGACCGACGATCCGGCCGCCGGTGGGCAGGTCGGGACCCGGGACGTGCTTCATCAGCGTCTCGAGGTCGGCGCCCGGGTACCGGATGAGGTGACGGGCGGCGGCGATGACCTCGCCGAGGTTGTGCGGCGGCATGTTGGTGGCCATGCCGACGGCGATTCCGGACGAGCCGTTGACCAGCAGGTTCGGGAAGGCGGCCGGCAGAGCCACCGGCTCCCGCTCCTGGCCGTCGTAGTTGGGCGAGAAGTCGACGGTGTCCTCGTCGATCGACTCGGTCATCAACGACGTGGCGTCGGCCATCCGGCACTCGGTGTAACGCATCGCGGCCGGCGGGTCGTCGTTGCCCAGCGAACCGAAGTTGCCGTGACCGTCGACCAGGGGAAGGCGCATGGAGAAGGGCTGCGCCAGGCGCACCAGCGCGTCGTAGATCGACGAGTCGCCGTGCGGGTGCAGCTTGCCCATGACCTCGCCGACGACGCGGGCGCACTTCACATAGCCGCGGTCGGGGCGCAGTCCCATCTCGTTCATCTGGTACACGATGCGACGGTGCACCGGCTTGAGGCCGTCGCGGGCGTCCGGCAGGGCTCGCGAGTAGATGACCGAGTACGCGTATTCGAGGAAGGAGCCCTGCATCTCGTCCACGACGTCGATGTCGAGGATCTTCTCCTCGTACGAGTCGTCGGGCGGCGGGGTCTTCGTGCTGCGGCGGGCCATCGCTGCTGCGGCTCCTTCACAGTCTCTGCCGGGGCATGAACGGGTTCTGACGCGCACCATTGTGGACCGCCCCACTGACAACGCCGACCGCGACCCGTCCGTAGCGCCCCTCCGGCGCGCTCCGCGGCCGTCCTCGAGACCGGTCCCGGCGACGTTCCTGAGCTGTTGCCGAGCCGTTCCCGAGCCCGGTACCCGGCGGCTGGCGACAGTGTTCGCGGTGGTTCTCGGAGGGTTTCCCGGGGTGTGTCAGGGACACGCGTAAGTCTCGCTCTCGGCGTACGCGGTGCGGGAACTTCGCCAGCCGTCCGCGCGCTTGCATACAGTGGCAGGACCGACAGGAATGACGCAGTTCCGCGATCGAAGGGACGTACATGCCCATGGGTCACACGGCCACAGCTGAGGCAGGCTCCGGCGGCCTGACAGCGACCGAGCACCGCCTGGCCAACGGCCTGCGCGTGGTGCTCTCCGAGGACCATCTGACCCCGGTCGCCGCGGTGTGCCTCTGGTACGACGTCGGCTCGCGCCACGAGGTCAAGGGCCGGACCGGACTCGCCCACCTCTTCGAGCACCTGATGTTCCAGGGCTCCAAGCAGGTCCAGGGCAACGGTCACTTCGAACTCGTCCAGGGCGCCGGCGGCTCGCTCAACGGCACGACGAGCTTCGAGCGCACCAACTACTTCGAGACCATGCCCACCCACCAGCTGGAGCTCGCCCTCTGGCTGGAGGCCGACCGCATGGGCTCGCTGCTCGCGGCACTGGACGACGAGTCCATGGAGAACCAGCGCGACGTCGTCAAGAACGAGCGCCGGCAGCGTTACGACAACGTCCCGTACGGCACCGCGTTCGAGAAGCTCACCGCGCTCTCGTACCCCGAGGGTCACCCGTACCACCACACCCCGATCGGTTCGATGGCGGACCTGGACGCGGCCACCCTGGAGGACGCCCGCGCGTTCTTCCGCACCAACTACGCGCCCAACAACGCGGTCCTGTCGATCGTCGGCGACATCGACCCGGAGCAGACGCTCGTCTGGGTCGAGAAGTACTTCGGCTCCATCCCCGGGCACGACGGCAAGGCCGCCCCGCGCGACGGTTCGCTGCCCGACATCATCGGCGAGCAGCTGCGTGAGGTCGTCGAGGAAGACGTCCCGGCGCGCGCCCTGATGGCCGCCTACCGGCTCCCGGAGGACGGCACGCGCGCGTGCGACGCCGCCGACCTGGCACTCACCGTCCTCGGCGGCGGCGAGTCCTCCCGGCTCTACAACCGGCTCGTACGCCGTGACCGCACCGCCGTCGCGGCCGGGTTCGGCCTGCTGCGGCTCGCCGGAGCGCCCTCCCTGGGGTGGCTGGACGTGAAGACGTCCGGCGATGTCGAGGTCCCGGTCATCGAGGCCGCCGTCGACGAGGAGCTCGCCCGGTTCGCCGAGGAGGGCCCGACGGACGAGGAAATGGAGCGCGCGCAGGCCCAGTTGGAGCGTGAGTGGCTCGACCGGCTCGGCACCGTCGCGGGCCGCGCCGACGAACTGTGCAGGTACGCCGTCCTGTTCGGCGACCCGCAGCTCGCCCTGACCGCCGTGCAGCGCGTCCTGGACGTCACGGCGGAGGAGGTCCGGGAGGCCGCCCGCGCCCGCCTGCGCCCCGACAACCGCGCGGTGCTCGTCTACGAGCCGACCACCGCCGAAGCCGCCGACGCGGCCGACCTGGCCGACGAGACCGACGAGGAGGCGGCGAAGTGACCGAGCTCGCCACCATGGACTTCCACCCGCAGCCCCAGGCCGGCAGCCCCAAGCCGTGGGCCTTTCCCGCCCCCCAGCGCGGCACCCTGGACAACGGTCTGACCGTGCTGCGCTGCCACCGCCCCGGCCAGCAGGTCGTCGCCGTCGAGGTGATCCTGGCCGCGCCACTGGAGGCCGAGCCCGCGGGCCTGGACGGCATCGCCACGATCATGGCGCGCGCGTTCTCCGAGGGCACCGACAAGCACTCGGCCGAGGACTTCGCCGCCGAACTGGAGCGCTGCGGCGCCACGCTCGACGCGCACGCCGACCACCCCGGCGTACGGCTGTCCCTCGAAGTGCCGGTCTCGCGCCTGGCCAAGGCGCTGGGCCTGCTCGCCGACGCCCTGCGAGCGCCCGCGTTCGCGGACAGCGAGGTCGAGCGGCTGGTGCGCAACCGGCTCGACGAGATCCCGCACGAGACGGCCAACCCCGCCCGTCGTGCCGCAAAGGAGCTCTCCAAGGAACTGTTCCCGGCGAGCGCGCGCATGTCGCGCCCGCGCCAGGGCACCGAGGAGACCGTCCAGAAGATCGACTCCGCGGCCGTACGCGCCTTCTACGACAAGTACGTACGCCCCGCGACGGCCACCGCCGTCGTCGTCGGTGACCTGACGGGTGTCGACCTCGACGAGCTGCTCGGCGACACGCTGGGCTCCTGGACCGGTTCGTCCGCCGAGCCGCGTCCCGTGCCGCCGGTGAGCGCCGACGACACCGGCCGCGTGATCATCGTCGACCGCCCCGGCGCGGTCCAGACGCAGCTGCTCATCGGCCGGGTCGGCGCCGACCGGCACGACCGCGTGTGGGCCGCCCAGGTGCTCGGCACCTACTGCCTCGGCGGCACCCTCACCTCACGCCTGGACCGCGTCCTGCGCGAGGAGAAGGGCTACACCTACGGCGTACGGGCGTTCGGCCAGGTCCTGCGCGCCGCGCCGGACGGCACGGGTGTCGCGATGCTCGCCATCAGCGGCTCGGTGGACACCCCGAACACCGGTCCGGCGCTCGACGACCTGTGGAAGGTGCTGCGCACCCTCGCGGCCGAGGGGCTGACCGACGCGGAGCGCGACGTCGCCGTGCAGAACCTGGTGGGTGTCGCGCCCCTCAAGTTCGAGACGGCGGCAGCCGTCGCGAGCACGCTCGCGGACCAGGTCGAGCAGTACCTGCCGGACGACTATCAGGCGACGCTGTACCGGCAACTGGCCGCCACCGGCACCGTGGAGGCCACCGCGGCCGCGGTGAGCGCCTTCCCGATGGACCGGCTGGTGACCGTCCTGGTGGGCGACGCGGCGCAGATCGAGGAGCCGGTCAAGGCTCTCGGAATCGGTGAAGTCAGCGTGGTGGCCGCCGAGTAGGGGCCGTGCGACGGAGGAGGGCCCTGGTGACCGAAGAGTCGTCAGGGCCCTCCTGCGTCCCGCGAAAGGCCCCCAAGATGTCCGTATTCGTGCGGGAGTTGCCCTTCTGCCCTGTGGGATGCGTTACAAAAATCGTGATCCGTTTGTTGTTCGAATGACACCCCGTTTAGCGTCGGTCCGGCTGTTCGTCACGCAGTGCGCCGCGCCCGCGGCACCGGACAGTCATCGCCGAGTCCCCCATGGCGCGAGTCAGGGGAGCCGGGGACCCACACGTAGTCCCTGGGGTGAATCGGACGCCCTCTTCGGAGGGGGTCCGTAGGAGACCTTCCTGCTCCGAACCCGTCAGCTAACCCGGTAGGCGAGAGGGAAGGAAAGGATCAGCCCCTACATGGCGTTCACCTGTGGCACCGGCAAGCATCGTCGAACGAGCCGGGTGCACAGCACCACCACGACCGCCGTCGGGGTCGCGGCGCTCACCACGACCGGTGTGATCGGAACCCTGGCCGCCCCCGCGTTCGCGGCGGAGGCCTCCGTCGAGCAGACCGGGCTGACCCAGGCCGTCACCCTCGGAGACACGGTCGCCGACCAGATCGACGCCCAGGCCTTCGCGCAGCAGCGCGCCGCCGACGAGGCCGCCGCGCGGAAGCAGGCCGAACAGGCCGCGCGCAAGTACGCCGCGGAGCAGGCCGCGAAGTCCCGCGAGGCCAAGGAGCGCGCCGCCCGTGAGGCCGAGCGCAAGCGCCTGAACACGTTCGTCATCCCGATCACCGGTTCCTACGTCTCCACCGGTTACCAGGCCAGCAGCAGCCTCTGGTCCTCGGGCAGCCACACCGGCGTCGACTTCCACGCCGCGTACGGCACCTCGGTCCACGCGGTGGGCTCCGGCACCATCGTCACGACCGGCTGGGGCGGCGCCTACGGCAATCAAGTAGTGATCAAGATGCACGACGGGACGTACACCATGTACGGCCACCTGTCGTCCATCGGCGTGTCCGTGGGGCAGACGGTCACTCCGGGGCAGCAGATCGGCCTCTCCGGGGACACCGGCAACACCACCGGACCGCACCTTCACTTCGAGGCCCGTACGACCGCGGAGTACGGCTCGGACATCGACCCGGTCGCGTACCTGCGCTCGCACGGAGTCAACGTCTGACGACCGCTTCGCGGCTTCTCACCGCTTTCGATGCCCCGGCTCACCGAGCCGGGGCATCGTCGTTTCCGGAGGCGTCTGTCCAAAAAATATCCATGGATTCAGGCCCGCCATCGGAAATTCAGGCTTCCTGCAATAGAGTCACTGAACAAGCGTCAATCGATGGCGTTTCGCGGGGATTAAAGCGGAGGTCGGTCATGCGTATTCCGGCGCACTCGGTATGCACGGCGATCCGTGACGACATCGTCGCGGGTGTCTACGAGCGCGGCGGCCGGCTCACCGAGGAACTGCTCGCGCGGCGCTACGGCGTCTCGCGCGTCCCCGTGCGCGAGGCCCTGCGCACCCTGGAGGCCGAGGGCTTCGTGGTCACCCGTCGGCACGCGGGCGCGTGCGTCGCGGAGCCCACCGAGCAGGAGGCCGCGGACCTCCTGGAGATGCGCATGCTGCTGGAACCACTGGGTGCCGCGAGGGCCGCCCAGCGGCGTACGGAGGCCCACCTCAAGGTGCTGCGGGGCCTGGTCAGGCTGGGCCAGGAGCGTTCCAGGAGAGGCCACAGCGAGGATCTGCGTTCCCTGGGCGGCTGGTTCCACGAGACGCTCGCACAGGCGTCCGGCAGTCCCGCGCTGACGTCCACGCTCGCCCAGCTGCGTCACAAGATCGCCTGGATGTACTCGGTGGACGCTCCGGCCAACCCCGCGGAGTCCTGGGCGGAGCACGGCGGCATCGTGGACGCTGTCGCCCGCGGCGACGGCGAGCGGGCCCGCGCGATCATGGCCCTGCACACCGAGCGCGCGACGACCGCGCACCGGCTCCGATTTCCCGGCGGCGACCGGCCGGACCGTGTGAGAAGTTCGCAACATCCCGTAAACATGATGGGCCAGCGTCATTAACACGGGCGCCGTATACAAAGAGGGATATTCGGCGGGGGCTTATTTCTGATGCCCTTTTATTCGTGTGTCCGGAATTTCGGCGCGCGCTATTCCCGTGACGGCGGCACCAGGGCCCGCGGGTGTCGCCGCGGGAATTCCTGAGCGGGGTGCGGAAAACGGCTGAGCCGCGCCGCCCGGAGAAGGGGGGCGCGGCTCAGCCGCGTGTGGTCCTGGGTGCCTTGTGGGCTCAGACGGTCTCGGGGAGCTCGTCGAGACCCTCGGCGACCAGCTTCGCCAGACGGTCGAGAGCGGCGTCCGCGCCCTCGGAGTCCGACGCGAGGACGATCTCCTCGCCGCCCTGGGCGCCCAGGCCGAGGACCGCGAGCATGGAGGCCGCGTTGACGGGGTTGCCGTCGGACTTGGCGATCGTCACGGGGATGCCGGAGGCCGTGGCGGCCCGGACGAAGATGGAGGCGGGGCGGGCGTGGAGGCCCTCGGTCCAGCCGACGTTGACGCGGCGCTCAGCCATGTGATGCTGCCCTTCGGGTGTTCAAGGTTGTCTAGACCAGTGTTCCATATCGTGAGGCGTGCCCGGACGGACCGGGTTCCGCCCGCGGCGGCGCCGGTCCGCGGCCCCGCTCCGGCGTCCGTCACCTTCAGACTGCCTCGCGCCGTTGTCGTACGCGAGCCGTACTCTGGGCCCCATGCAGACCTCGTCGGACCGGCACGAGTACCCGGCTCACTGGGAGGCCGACGTGGTGCTGCGCGACGGCGGCACCGCACGCATCAGGCCCATCACCGTCGACGACGCCGAACGCCTGGTCAGCTTCTACGAGCAGGTGTCCGACGAGTCGAAGTACTACCGCTTCTTCGCGCCGTATCCGCGGCTGTCCGCCAAGGACGTCCACCGGTTCACCCATCACGACTTCGTGGACCGCGTGGGTCTCGCGGCCACGGTGGGCGGCGAGTTCATCGCCACCGTGCGCTACGACCGGATCGACGCCGACGGGATGCCCGCGTCCGCGCCCGCCGACGAGGCAGAGGTCGCCTTCCTCGTGCAGGACGCCCACCAGGGCCGCGGCGTCGCCTCGGCCCTGCTCGAACACATCGCGGCCGTGGCCCGCGAGCGGGACATCCGCCGTTTCGCGGCCGAGGTGCTGCCCGCCAACAACAAAATGATCAAGGTGTTCACGGACGCCGGATACACCCAGAAGCGCAGCTTCGAGGACGGCGTCGTACGCCTGGAGTTCGACCTCGAACCCACCGACCGGTCCCTCGCCGTGCAGCGCGCGCGGGAGCAGCGCGCCGAGGCCCGTTCCGTGCAGCGGCTGCTCGCCCCCGGCTCGGTCGCCGTCATCGGTGCCGGCCGCACTCCTGGCGGGGTCGGCCGCAGCGTCCTGGACAACCTGCGGGACGCCGGATTCACCGGGCGTCTGTACGCCGTGAACGCGGCGCTCGGGGAGCAGGACAAGGAACTCGACGGAGTCCCGGCCCACCGTTCCGTCCGCGACATCGCCGAGCCCGTCGACCTCGCCGTCGTGGCCGTACCGGCCGAGCACGTCCCCGAGGTCGTCACGGAATGCGGCGAACACGGGGTGCAGGGACTCGTGGTGGTCTCCGCCGGATACGCCGAGAGCGGTCCCGAAGGACGCGAACGCCAGCGTGAACTCGTACGGCACGCGCGTACGTACGGGATGCGCATCATCGGTCCCAACGCCTTCGGAGTCATCAACACGTCCCCCGAAGTGCGTCTGAACGCCTCGCTCGCCCCGCAGATGCCCCGCCCCGGACGCATCGGCCTGTTCGCCCAGTCCGGCGCCATCGGGATCGCCCTGCTGTCCCGGCTGCACCGGCGCGGCGGCGGCGTCACGGGCGTGACCGGCGTGTCGACCTTCGTCTCCTCCGGGAACCGGGCGGACGTCTCGGGCAACGACGTACTGCAGTACTGGTACGACGACCCGGACACCGACGTCGTCCTGATGTACCTCGAATCCATCGGCAACCCGCGCAAGTTCACCCGCCTCGCGCGGCGGACGGCGGCGGCGAAGCCACTGGTCGTGGTCCAGGGCGCGCGGCACGGCGGGGCCTCTCCCCAGGGGCATGCCGTGCGGGCCACCCGGCTGCCGCACGCCACCGTGTCCGCGCTGCTGCGCCAGGCCGGAGTCATCCGGGTCGACACCATCACCGAACTCGTCGACGCGGGCCTGCTGCTGGCCCGCCAGCCGCTCCCCGAAGGACCCCGCGTGGCGATCCTCGGGAACTCCGAGTCACTGGGGCTGCTCACGTACGACGCGTGTCTCGCCGAGGGGCTCAGGCCGCTGCCGCCGCGGGACCTGACCACGGCGGCCTCGGCGGAGGACTTCCACCGGGCGCTGTCGCAGGCACTCGCCGACGACGGCTGTGACGCCGTGGTCGTGACGGCCATACCGGCGCTGGGGGAGACCTCGGCCGCCGACGCGGAGCTCGCCGAGGCGCTCCGGTCCTCCGCCCTGGCGGCTCCGGCGAAACCGGTGCTCGTCGTGCACGTCGAACTGGGCGGGCTCGCCGAGGCCCTGTCCGCCGCCGCGAGCACCGCCCCCCAGGCCCCCGAGGCGGCGCAGGGAGCGGCGTCCGGCGCCCGCTTCCACCCCTCGGACCGATCGCCCGCCGCGACGCGCCCCGAATCCGCCCCGGACTCCCGGCTCATCCCCGCCTACCCCGCCGCGGAACGCGCCGTCCGCGCCCTCGCCGAAGCCGTCAAGTACGCCCAGTGGCGCCTGGACGCCGGCGAGCCCGGCAAGGTGCCCGAACACGAGGACATCGACGAGAAGGGCGCGGCTCGGCTCGTCGAAGGCCTCCTCGCGCGCGGGGAGGGTCTGACCCTGGGAGGCGAGGAGACGGCGACACTGCTCGGGAAGTACGGCATCGACGTGCGCCGCGCCCTGCCGGCGCCCACCGCGGACGAGGCCGTGGCGGCCGCGGGTGCCATCGGCTACCCCGTGGCCCTCAAGACCACCGCCCCGCACCTGCGGCACCGCGCCGACCTGGGCGGCGTGCGGCTGGACGTGGCGGACGAGGAACAGCTGCGCCGGGCCTACGCGGAGCTGACCGAACTGTTCGGGGCACCGACAGTGCTGCGCCCGGTCGTGCAGGGGATGGCGCCGCGCGGTGTCGACACGGTCGTCCGCGCGGTGATCGACCCGGCGGCCGGGGCGGTGCTCTCCTTCGGGCTCTCCGGAGCCGCCTCCGAACTGCTCGGGGACACGGCGCACCGGCTGATTCCGGTCACCGACCGGGAAGCGGCCTCCCTGGTCCGGTCGATCCGGACGGCGCCGCTCCTGTTCGGCTGGCGGGGCTCCGCGCCGGTCGACACGGCCGCCCTCGAAGAGCTCATGCTGCGGGTGTCCCGGCTGGTCGACGACCACCCGGAGGTCGTCGCGGTCTCGCTGGAGCCGGTGGTGGTCGCCCCGTCCGGCCTGAGTGTGCTGGGCGCCACGGTACGGCTGGCCCGCGCCCCGGTACGGGACGACCTCGGCCCTCGGACACTGCCCGTCGTCTGAGTCGTCCGGGCCGTCGGCGTCGTCCGGGCCGCATGGTCCGGTCGAGGGGGTGTCCCCCGATTCGATCTGTTCCGTCCACGACAGACCAACGCGAGCGGTGCCTCGCAGTCAGCGGGCCCCCGTAGGATGGAGGGCATGGCCAAGACCAGTACGACGACCCAGGGGCTGCGAGCGGCGATCGAGCGCAGCGGCTACTACCCGGCCCTCGTGGCCGAGGCGGTGGAGGCCGCGATCGGCGGCGAGACCATCCGGTCGTACCTGGTCCACCAGGAGACGACGTTCGACGCGAACGAGGTACGGCGGCACGTCACCGTGCTCGTCCTCACCGGCAACCGCTTCATCGTGAGCCACACGGACGAGCAGAACGCGGACACCACGTCCCCGACGCCGTACGCCACGACCTCGACGGAATCGGTCAAGCTCGGCCGCATCTCCTCGGTCGTCGTCAGCCGCGTCGTCGCGAACCCGGAGTCCTACACCCCCGGTACGCTGCCCCGCGAAGTGGTCCTGACCATCGGCTGGGGCGCCGTCTCCCGCATCGACCTGGAGCCTGCCGCCTGCGGTGACCCCAACTGTGAAGCGGATCACGGCTACACCGGCAGCTCGACGGCGGACGACCTGAGCCTGCGGGTCAGTGAGGCGGGGGACGGTCCGGAGACCGTCCGCCAGGCCCTCGCCTTCGCGCAGTCCCTCTCCGAGGCGACCGCGGACGTCGCTCGCTGATGGCCCTGCCCACCTGGGACCACCCGGAACCGCTCGCCCTCGACTCCGCGCCCGTCCCCGAGTACGGCGCCGGTTCACTGGCCGATCTGCTGCCCACGCTCGCCGCCGGCATGTCCGTTCCCGGTGCGACCGCCGTGATACCCGAGCTGACGGAATCCGACCGGAACTGCGTGTTCCTGATCGACGGTCTCGGCTGGGAGCAGCTCAAGGCTCACCCGGACGAGGCACCCTTCATGACGTCGCTCCTCGCGTCCTCGCGCGGTGGCACGGGGCGTCCGATCACCGCGGGCTACCCGGCCACCACCGCGACCTCCCTCGCCTCCGTGGGCACCGGCCTGCCTCCGGGCGCGCACGGCCTGCCCGGCTACACCGCGCGCAACCCCGCCACCGGCGAGCTGATGAACCAGCTCCGCTGGAACCCGTGGACCGAGCCGCGGGCCTGGCAGCCCTATCCCACGATCTTCCAGCTGGCGGAGGCGGCGGGGGTGCACACCGCCCAGGTCTCCTCGCCGACCTTCCAGAACACCCCGCTGACGAAGATCGCGCTGAGCGGCGGGACGTTCCACGGCCGGCTGTCAGGCGAGGAGCGCATGGACCTCGCCGCCGAGCAACTGGGCGCCGGGGACCGCTCCTTGGTCTACACGTACTACGCCGAGGTGGACGGCAAGGGTCATCGCTTCGGCGTCGACTCGGACCCCTGGCGCGGCCAGCTGATGTATGTCGACCGCCTGGTCCAGCGCCTCGCGGAGCAGCTGCCGCCGCGCTCGGCGCTGTACGTCACCGCCGACCACGGCATGATCGACATCCCGTTCGACGAGCAGCACCGCATCGACTTCGACGAGGACTGGGAACTGCGCGCCGGAGTCGCCCTGCTGGGCGGTGAGGGGCGTGCCCGCCATGTGTACGCGGTCCCGGGCGCCGAGGTGGACGTGCTGACGTGCTGGCGCGAGGTCCTCGGCGAGCAGTTCTGGGTCGCCTCCCGTGACGAGGCGATCGACGCGGGCTGGTTCGGCCCCCGGATCGACGAGCGGGTGTACTCCCGGCTGGGTGACGTGATCGCGGCCGCCCGGGACGATGTCCTGATCACCGCCTCCGAGCGGGAGCCGAAGGAGTCGCTCATGGTCGGCAACCACGGCTCGATGACCCCGGCCGAGCAGTTGGTGCCCCTCCTCCAAGTACGCTCCTGACGCCCGTCTCCCTTCCTCCGTTGCCGAAAGGTGCTCAACTCCCCATGCCCGAGCTGGTGTTCTTCTCCGGAACGATGGACTGCGGGAAGTCCACGCTGGCTCTCCAGATCGAGCACAACCGCTCGGCGCGGGGGCTGCAGGGCATGATCTTCACGCGCGACGACCGCGCGGGCGAGGGCAAGCTCTCCTCGCGCCTCGGCCTGGTCACCGACGCGGTCGAGGTGGCGGACGACCAGGACCTTTACGCCTATCTCGTCGACCACCTCTCGCAGGGCGGCCGGGCGGACTACGTGATCGCGGACGAGGCGCAGTTCCTGGGTCCCGCGCAGATCGACCAACTGGCCCGAGTGGTGGACGACCTGGGTGTCGACGTGTTCGCCTTCGGGATCACCACCGACTTCCGCTCCAAGCTCTTCCCCGGCTCCCAGCGCCTCGTCGAACTGGCCGACCGGGTCGAGGTCCTCCAGGTCGAGGCCCTGTGCTGGTGCGGCGCCCGCGCCACGCACAACGCCCGCACCGTGGGCGGCGAGATGGTCGTCGAGGGCGCCCAGGTCGTCGTCGGCGACGTCAACCAGCCCGAGAACATCGGCTACGAGGTGCTCTGCCGTCGGCATCACCGCCGCCGTATGACAGCGGCCACGGCCCACGCGGGTGCCCTGTCACCCGACGTCCTGCCGATCGCCTCGGTCTGAAGCCGTTCCCGGAGTCCTGTGCCCCGAGGTCCGGCGCCTCGGCCCGATGCCCGCCCCCACGCCCGGCGCCGGCCCGGCTTCGGACCGTCGGGCCGGACGGCTCACCGCGTCATGTGACGGCATGGATCAGGGAGAACACCGCGCCCTCCGGATCCGCCACCGTCGCCACGCGGCCGTACGGGGAGTCGTGGGCGGCCCGCAGGAGGTGCCCGCCGAGTTCCGTGACACGCCGTACGGTTTCGTCCAGTTCGGCGGCCTCGAAGTACGTCAGCCAGTGCGGGCCCCGGTCGCGCGGCAGGGCGTTCCCCACGCCGTGGATGCCGGCCACCGGCCGGCCGTCGATGTGCAGTGTCACGTAGTCGAAGTCGGCCGAGACGGTCGGCTCCAGTTCGTAGCCGAAGACCCCCCGGTAGAACTTGACGACGCTCTCGGTGTCCCGCGTCACGAGCTCGTTCCACGCCGGGGTGCCCGGCACGCCGGTGATCCCCGTGCCCAGGTGGGCCGCCACCTGCCAGATGCCGAAGACGGCGCCCGACGGGTCGGAGGCGATCGCCAGGCGGCCGGCCTCGGCGGCGTCGATCGGTCCCACGCCCACGGTGCCGCCGCTGTGCCGCACCGTCTCGGCGGTCTGGTCCACGTCGGCCGAGGCGAAGTAGGGCGTCCAGGCGATCGGCAGGTGCCGGTCGGGCGGCAACTGGCCGATCCCGGCCACCTCGTGGCCGTCGAGAAGGGCCCGCGCGTACGGGCCGAGCTGCGGGGGGCCCGGCTGGAACTCCCAGCCGAACAACGCTCCGTAGAAGTCCTGGGTCGCGGCCGTCTCATGCGCCATCAGGCTCACCCAGCAGGGTGTGCCGGGCGCGTGCCGAGCGTGCGTGGTGCCGTTCGGGCCGGCCGATTCCCGTGCCTCGGTCATCGTCACTCTCTTCTCGGCCCCTCGCGGTGGCCGGTCACCTTCCGCCTGCGGACACGCGTACTCAGTCGCGTGCGTGCACGCCCGTGCCGATGTTCGCACCACCGGCCGTGCCGTGCGTCCGGGCCGCGCCGCCGTTGAACGGGGCACGGACGGAGGACGCCCGATCTGCCGTTTCTCATCCGTTTCGGACCGATTGCCGCGTGGTGTCCATCGGTTGTACAGCATGTGCCCGATCCCATACGCCTGGTGATCGGACCTGTCCGGCGGAGCAGAGTAGCCGGACATGGACGAAGCGGCCACCCCGTGCGCAAGGATGGTGGCCATGAACGCCATCATCACGGCACCCGAACTCGCGAGTGACCTGGCGGGGCCGAACCCGCCGGTCCTCCTCGACGTCCGCTGGCGGTTGGGCGGCCCCAACCTGCGCTCCGAGTACGAGAACGCGCACATTCCCGGTGCCGTCTTCGTCGATCTGGATTCCGAACTCGCTGGTCCGGCCGGTGCGGCGGGCCGGCATCCGCTTCCCGGCCCCGAGGTCTTCGGCGCGGCGATGCGGGCCGCGGGAGTGTCCGAGAACCGCGACGTCGTTGTGTACGACGGCGGGCAGGGCTGGGCCGCCGCGCGCGCCTGGTGGCTGCTGGGCTATTCGGGTCATCCGTCGGTACGCGTGCTTGACGGAGGGTTCGCCGCCTGGAGCGGCCCCGTGTCCTCCGAGGCCCCCTCGCCGACGCCCGGAACATTCGTACCGGCACCCGGCGCCCGGCCGTCGCTCGACGCGGACGGGGCCGCCGCGCTCGCCCGCACCGGACTGCTGCTGGATGCCCGCGCGGGGGAGCGGTACCGGGGCGACGTCGAGCCGATCGATCCGGTCGGCGGCCACATCCCGGGCGCCGTCTCCGCACCGACGGCCGAGAACGTCACGGAGGACGGACGGTTCCTGCCGTCCGCCGAACTCGCCGACCGCTTCAAGTCCTTCGGCGTGACCCCCGCGTCAGAGGTCGGCGTCTACTGCGGCTCCGGGGTCTCGGGCGCCCATGAGGTGCTGGCCCTCGCCGTGGCCGGCATTCCCGCGGCGCTGTACGTGGGTTCCTGGTCGGAGTGGTCCCAGGACCGGAGCCGTCCCGTCGCGGTGGGCCCCGACCCGCAGTGACGTCGCGGTGGGCTCCGGCCCGCAGCCGTATCCGTGGTGCCGCCCCTGCGAGCGCCCGCCGTGCCGCTCACCGGCGCCTGTGGGTGCCCTCGACGGGGGCACCGTGGTGCGACGTGCGACCGCCCGGGTGGAGGCGCGACCGTGCGACCGCCCGGATGACGGCACGGTGCGCCGGGTGGTCCGTCGTGCCGGGCGCGGATGCCGGTTCGCCGCTCGGTGCACGAGGCTCGGTTGCACGAGGAGGGGGCCCGCACCGATCCGGTGCGGGCCCCCTCCTCGTAGACCTGACTAGTCCTGCTTCTTCCGGCGTGTGCCGAAGACGATCTCGTCCCAGCTCGGGACCGCCGCTCGGCGGCCGGGACGGACGCCGTCGGCCTCGGCCTGGCGGTCGGTCGCGCCGACGAGCCGGTCGCGATGGCTGCCGACCGAGCGGGGCATGAGTACGTCCGCGTAGGCGGAACCGGCACCCGCCGAGGCGGCGGGAGCCGGGGGCTCCTCCTCCTCGGGCTCGGCGGCGGGCTCCTCGGCGGCGGGCCGTTCGGCCGGTGCGGGCCGTTCGGGCACCACCATGTCGCCCCGGAAGCTGGGCACCGCCTCCAGAAGGCTGGTCAGCGAGTCCCGGTCCTCGGCCTCCTCGGCCGGATCCTGGGAGGGCGGGGGCAGGCTCGGCCGCTCCATCTGCCGGTCCAGGGCGCGGTCCAGCGGACGGTCGCGGGGCAGCCTGGCGATCCGCGGCACGAACGGGAAGCTCGGCTCGGGCGCCGCGAGGTCGTCGGACTCGCCGATCAGCGAGCGCGCCTCGTCGTCGACGGCCTGCACGAGCCGCCGGGGCGGGTCGTAGGTCCAGCTCGCGGCGTGCGGTTCGCCCGCGACCCGGTAGACCAGCATGACTTCCCAGGTGCCGTCGTCGCGGCGCCAGGAGTCCCACTGCACGGTGTCCTTCTCGGCACCCCGGATCAGCAGTCGTTCCTGGACGGCCTCGCCGAGCTGGGGGCCGGCGTTCTCTCCGGGGCGGCGGACGGGTGTCTTCCTGGCGCGCTCGGCCATGAAGGCGCGCTCGGCCAGCACGGGTCCTTCGAAGCGGCGTACGCGATCGACGGGGATTCCGGCGAGCTGGGCGACTTCCTCCGCGGAAGCGCCGGCGCGTATACGCGCCTGGATGTCTCGGGGGCGGAGATGGCTCTCCACCTCGATCTCGATCTGGCCGAGGCGGGGACGGTCGCCGCGTACGGCGGCGCGCAGACGCTCGTCAATCGGAAGCGTGTACTCCGTACTGTCCGCAGCCTTCAGCACCAGCCGTGTGCCGTCGTTAGAGACGGCCACGACACGCAGTTCGGGCATGGGGACCTCCCGGGTGGTGCCTGCCGACGTCACGTGCGTCGCTGCTTCCGCTAGTCGAGTGTGGCCTGCCCGGGTGCAGCCTGCCACAACCTTGCCGAGTTGCCCGGCGTGTCGGGCGCGGGCCCGGGGTCGCCGTTATGGCACGGTTACCTGTTCGCAACGCTAAGTGACGAACTCCATCACCCTGTGCAACGAGCCCCCTCCCGGCGGTCCTGCAAGGCCCCGGACACCCTGGCGGGAGTCCGGACCCAGGGCTCGCAACAGTACTCCATTCGGGCCACTTGCGTGGATCGGCACGCCGCCCAACTTCGGGCGGGGGGTGCCAGTTGGCCGATCCCGGCGCCCTTTCGGCGATCGTGGAAAGTGGCGCACTTCACGTAATCGGCAGAAATGGAACTAATCGTTTCGCCCGTACGTCCCTTTCTCGTGCTGTAGGTCGATCAAGTGCGGGAAAGGCAGGCAAGGTCCGGGAATGCGTAAGAAGCCGGAAGTCGGCGGCGAGCAGCCGGGTGCCGACGTGGAACCGAGGAAGAGGCGGCTGGACCTGAGCGTCCCCCAAGTGGCGGGGAGCGCGGTCGCCGCGGTGGTGGCGGCGAAACTCGCCTCCTACTTCGGTGTCTACGGGACGATCCTGGGCGCCGGACTGGTCAGCGCCGTCGCCACCTGCGGAGGAACGGTCTTCCAGCACTTCTTCAAGCGCACCGGAGAGCAGATCCGTGAAGTGAAGGTGCAGACGAAACCGAAGCCCCGGCGGCTGTCCGGTCCCTCCGGTGAGTTCACCGAGGGGACCGTCTACCGCGCGCGGGTCAGGAGCTGGAAGAGGCCGCTGGTCGCGACCGCTCTCGTCTTCGGCGTCACGATGGCCGGAATCACCTCGTACGAGATGGTCTCGGGGCAGAGCTTCAGCGGCGACGGCACGAGCACGACGGTCGGCGACGCCTTCAAGGGGCACGGCGCCGGCTCGGGGAGCGCGGAGCGCGGCACGGCTCCGACGACCGGGTCTTCGCCGTCCTCGGCCCCGGATTCCCGAAAGGCGCCGGCGCCGTCCGCCGACAGCGGCGGCTCAGGTGAGGTGGGCGGCGGCGGTGGTACGACCGCCGTGCCGACGCCGGGAGACGGCACGCCCTCGGCACCGCAGGCCGGGGACGGCACCCCGGCTCCCGTACCCAGTGCGACCGCTACGACCCCAGAACCCTCCGCAAGTAGTCATTCGCAAAGCGCCGGTCCGGATCCAGCCGGTCCCGCAGCGCGGTGAACTCGCCGAAGCGCGGGTAGACCTTGGAGAAGTACTCCGCGTCACGCGTGTGCACCTTGCCCCAGTGCGGCCGCCCCTCGTGCGCGGTGAAGATCCGCTCGGCCGCCGTGAAGTACGCCTGATAGGGGGTACCCCTGAACATGTGGACGGCGACGTACGCGCTCTCCCGTCCGGAGGCCGTGGAGAGGGTGATGTCGTCGGCGGGCGCGGTCCGCACCTCCACGGGGAAGCTGACCCGCAGCGTCGAGCTGTCGACCATCGACTTCAGCTCGCGCAGCGTCTCGACGAGGGCCTCGCGCGGTACGGCGTACTCCATCTCCACGAACCGCACGCGGCGCGGAGAGGTGAACACCTTGTACGGAATGTCGGTGTAGGTCCGCGCGGACAGCGCGCGGCTGGAGAGCCGGGCGATCGACGGAATGGCGGCGGGCACGGCCCGGCCGAGCAGATTGGCCACCTGGAAGGCGCCGTTGGAGAGGAACTCGTCCTCGATCCACCCGCGGACCGGCCCCACCGGCTTCTCGGGGCCCGCGCTGCGGTTGTTCCGCTTGGTGTTGCAGTTGCCGGTGTGCGGGAACCAGTAGAACTCGAAGTGCTCGTTCTCGGTGAAGAGTTCCTCGAAGTCGGCGGTGACCTTGTCGAAGGTCATCGGCTCCTCGCGGGCCGAGAGCAGGAAGACGGGCTCCACGGAGAAGGTGATCGCGGTGACGATTCCCAGGGCGCCGATCCCGACGCGGGCCGACGCGAAGATCTCGGGGTTCTCGTTCTCGGAACAGGACAGCACCGAGCCGTCCGCCGTCACCAGTTCAAGCCCTGTGATCTGAGCGGCGATCGAGGCCGAGTCCCGGCCGGTGCCGTGCGTCCCGGTGCTGGTCGCCCCCGAGACCGTCTGCTCCATGATGTCGCCCATGTTCGTGAGCGACAGACCTTCGCGCGCGAGGGCCATGTTGAGCCTCTTGAGCGGGGTGCCCGCCTCGACCGTGACCGTCATGGCCGCACGGTCGATCTTGCGGATCCCGGTCAACAGCTGAGGGCGGATCAATACGCCGTCGGTCGCCGCGGCGGCCGTGAAGGAGTGCCCGGTGCCGACGGCCTTCACCGTCAGGCCGTCCTCGGCCGCCTTCCGCACGGCGGCGGAGAGTTCGTCCACCGAGGCAGGGGTGACCTCCCGTACGGGACGGGCGGTGACGTTCCCCGCCCAGTTACGCCACGTGCCGCTCTTCCCGCTCACTGTGGTGCTCATGAGACCCTCCCCGCTGCGGAACCGGCCTGCTGAGCCGGCGATACCCGAGGAAACCGACCGCGACCGCGACGGCCCCGGACACCGCCGGAACCCCGTACCCGGCCTTCGCGCCGGCGGAGTCGATCACCCAGCCGGCCACGGAGGAACCGAGCGCGACTCCGACGGCGAGTCCTGTGCTCACCCAGGTCATGCCTTCGGTCAGTTTCGCGCGAGGTACGTGCTGTTCGATGAGGGACATCGTCGTGATCATCGTGGGAGCGATGGACAGACCCGAAACGAACAGCGCCACGGCCAGGAACGGCAAGTTTCCGACCAGTAGGAGGGGGATCATACTCACGGCCATCGCGCATATGCCCAGCAGCCACCTTCCTTCGGCCGCCCCCTTGAAGTGCAGCAGCCCGAAGACGGCCCCCGCGAGGCAGGAGCCCGCCGCGTAGAGGGCCAGGACGACGCTCGCGGCGCCCTTGTGGCCCTGCTCCTCGGCGAAGGCCACGGTGACCACGTCGACGGCTCCGAAGATCGTCCCGGTCGCCACGAAGGTGGCCACCAGGACCTGGAGTCCGGCCGAGCGCAGCGCCGAGCCCGCACTGTGCTGTCCGCGCGGATGCGGCCGGGGCTCGGTGGCGCGCTGGGAGGTCAGCCAGAAGACCCCGGCAGCCAGGAAGCAGGCGGCGAGCAGCGGGCCGGCCTCCGGGAACCACACCGTGGACAGGCCGATGGAGATGATCGGCCCGAAGATGAAGCAGATCTCGTCCACCACGGACTCCAGGGAGTACGCGGTGTGCAGTTGCGGGGTGCCTCCGTAGAGGGCCGCCCAGCGGGCCCGGATCATCGCGCCGATGCTCGGGACGCAGCCGATGCCGGCCGCGCACACGAACAGCACCCAGTCCGGCCACCCGAAGTGCGCGGCGAGCAGCAGCCCCGCGGCCGCCGTGAGCGCGAAGAGCGTCACCGGGCGCAGGATCCGCCGCTGACCGTGCCGGTCCACCATCCTTGAGACCTGCGGGCCCATCGCCGCGGCCGCCAGGGCGATGGTCGCCGAGAGGGCACCGGCGAGGCCGTAGCGCCCGGTCAGCTGGGAGATCATCGTGACGATGCCGATGCCCATCATGGACAGCGGCATCCTGCCGAGCAGGCCCGCAGTGGAGAAGCCCTTCGAGCCGGGGGCGGCGAACAGGGCGCGGTAGGGGCTGGGCACGAGGGTCTCCGTCGGCTCGGCTCGGCCCCTCCCCGACACAGCGGGCGGCCCGAACTTCGGTAAGGCGTGAAGCTGGCCGATACAGCTTACGTGTTAGGTGCACCTAACGCACCCCTTCCGCACCCCGCTCCGGACGGACCGCGCACGCCTCGTCACCCCGCAGGTTCTCGCCCGTCGGCGGCGGATGGCAGGATCGGACACATGCCAGAAGCGCTCGATGCCGCCCCCTACGACGCCCTGCTCCTGCTTTCCTTCGGCGGTCCGGAGGGACCGGACGAAGTGGTCCCGTTCCTGGAGAACGTGACGCGGGGCAGGGGTATCCCCAAGGAACGGCTCAAGGAGGTCGGGCAGCACTACTTCCTGTTCGACGGGATCAGCCCCATCAACGACCAGAACCGCACCCTCCTCGACGCGCTGCGCAAGGACTTCGCCGGGCACGGTCTGGACCTGCCGGTCTACTGGGGCAACCGCAACTGGGCGCCGTATCTGACCGACACGCTGCGCGAGATGGCCGCCGACGGGCGGCGCCGGATCCTGGTGCTGGCCACCAGCGCGTACGCCTCGTACTCCGGCTGCCGGCAGTACCGCGAGGATCTGGCGGGGGCGCTGGCCGTTCTGGAGGGGGAGGGGCTGGAGCCGCCGAGGATCGACAAGCTGCGGCACTACTTCAACCATCCCGGGTTCGTGGAGCCGATGACCGAGGGCGTCCTCAAGTCCCTGGCCGAACTGCCCGAGGAGGTCCGGGCGGGCGCGCACCTCGCGTTCACCACGCACTCGATCCCCACCGCCGCGGCGGACACCTCCGGCCCGGTCGAGGCACACGGCGACGGTGGCGCGTACGTCCGGCAGCATCTGGACGTGGCCCGGCTGATCGTGGCGGCGGTGCGCGAGGAGACCGGCATCGACCACCCGTGGCGGCTCGTCTACCAGTCGCGTTCCGGAGCCCCGCACATTCCGTGGCTGGAGCCGGACATCTGCGACCACCTGGAGGAGCTGCACGGGGCCGGGGCGGAGTCGGCGGTGATGGTGCCGATCGGGTTCGTCTCGGATCACATGGAAGTCCTGTACGACCTGGACACCGAGGCGCGGGCGAAGGCGCAGGAGCTGGGGCTTCCGGTGCGCCGTTCGGCCACGGTGGGCTCCGACCCCCGGTTCGCCGCGGCGGTCCGTGACCTGGTGCTGGAGCGCGCCGCGGCCGAGAGCGGCCGACGGGTGACACGGTGTGCCCTGGGCGCGCTGGGAGCGAGTCATGACCTGTGCCCGGTGGGCTGCTGTCCGGCCCGCACGCCCAAGCCCGCCGCCGCGGGCACCGACAGCCCCTACGCATGAGGAGCCCCGTGACCGAGCCTCTGCACACCGAACTCCTCCAGCTCGCGCACGAGGCCGCCCGCCGCGCGGGCGCGCTGCTGCGCGATGGCCGCCCGGCCGACCTCGCGGTGGCCGCCACCAAGTCCAGCCCGATCGACGTCGTCACCGAGATGGACATCGCCGCCGAGAAGCTGATCACCACGCTGATCGCCGAGCACCGCCCACGTGACGGCTTCCTCGGCGAGGAGGGCGCCGCCGTCGAGGGCACCAGCGGCATCCGCTGGATCGTCGACCCGCTCGACGGCACGGTCAACTACCTCTACGGGCTGCCGACCTGGGCGGTGTCCATCGCGGCCGAACAGGACGGCGAGACCGTCGTCGGCGTCGTGGCGGCACCGATGCGCGGCGAGACGTACCACGCGGTGCGCGGCCGGGGCGCCCGGGCCTCCGGCGCCTGGGTCGGCGAACGCCGGCTGGCCTGCCGCCCGTCGCCGCCGCTCGACCAGGCCCTCGTCTCGACCGGCTTCAACTACGTCACCGCGGTCAAGACGCATCAGGCCGACGTGGCCCAGCGACTGATCCCGCTGGTGCGCGACATCCGGCGCTCCGGCTCGGCGGCGGTCGACCTGTGCGACGTCGCGGCCGGCCGCCTCGACGGCTACTACGAGCGGGGTCTGCACCCCTGGGACCTCGCGGCGGGGGACCTGATCGCCCGGGAAGCGGGCGCGGTGACCGGTGGACGCTCCGGAGAGCGCCCCGCGGGCGAGCTCACGGTCGCCGCCTCCCCGGGCGTCTTCGGGCCCCTCCAGCGCCTCCTGGAGGACTTCGGTGCCTGGCACGACTGACGGCACGACTGACGGCACGGCCGACGGCGGACCACCGGCCACCGACGGCGGATGAGCGAGACGGCGTAGGACCGAGACGCCGTAGGACAGATACGGCGGGAGCGAGCACGGAGCGGGGCCCCGGTACTGGATCGATACCGGGGCCCCGCTCTGGTGCGTACTGGTCAGACGCGCGCGGCGCCGACCTCCACACCGTGCTCTTGGGCAAGGCGGTGCAGGTCGTCCAGCTCGGCCTGTTCCACCTCCGCGAGGAAGTCGTCGCCTGTCTCGCGAGCCCGCGTCAGGTCGGACTCGGTCGCCCTTATGCGCTGCAGAAGTCCTGCGGTGAATGCGTCCATGCTGCGCCCCCTCGTCCTGGGTCGTGGGTCGGGTGGCACGGGGGTGTGCCGATGGGAAGGGGCGATCACGTCTCTGAAGGGGTGCCCAGCGCTGCCCGGTCTGGGCGGCGACGGTGCCGGACACCCACGCCCGCTCTGCGGAAGCGGTTGGACGTACCACAATGTGGCTTGCCACATGCAGAGCGTGATCGCGGGGTGTAAAACCGTCCTCCCCCCGCTCTCTTCCGTGGAAACCTCAACCCGACGAGAAAATCTGGCATTCCCGGTCCCCGGGACGGGCTTCCCTGGCGCCTTCTCCCCGTCTTACAGCCGGTTTATGGCCGAAACGGGCAGGATGGAGCTCTCATCCGTGACGGACCTGCCCGCGTGGTGCCCTGAGACGTGCCCCGCCGGTGGACAGAGGAAGGACAAGCGACGTGCGTGTACTCGTCGTCGAGGACGAGCAGCTGCTCGCCGATGCGGTGGCCACCGGACTGCGCCGGGAGGCCATGGCCGTCGACGTCGTGTACGACGGCGCGGCCGCGCTGGAGCGCATCGGGGTCAACGACTACGACGTGGTCGTTCTCGACCGCGACCTCCCGCTCGTGCACGGCGACGACGTCTGCCGCAAGATCGTCGAGCTCGGCATGCCCACGCGCGTGCTGATGCTGACCGCGTCGGGCGACGTCAGTGACCGTGTCGAGGGCCTGGAGATCGGCGCCGACGACTACCTCCCCAAGCCGTTCGCGTTCAGCGAGCTGACCGCACGCGTGCGTGCCCTCGGACGTCGTACGAGCGTGCCGCTGCCGCCGGTCCTGGAGCGTGCCGGGATCAAGCTCGACCCCAACCGCCGCGAGGTCTTCCGCGACGGCAAGGAGGTCCAGCTCGCTCCCAAGGAGTTCGCCGTCCTGGAAGTGCTGCTGCGCAGCGAGGGCGCCGTCGTCTCCGCGGAGCAGCTCCTGGAGAAGGCCTGGGACGAGAACACGGACCCGTTCACCAACGTCGTGCGCGTGACCGTCATGACGCTGCGCCGCAAGCTCGGCGAGCCCGCCGTGATCGTCACCGTGCCCGGCTCCGGGTACAGGATCTGATCCACCGTGGCCACCACCCCCGCGCCGCCCGCGGCGCCTCCGAAGCCCACCTGGGACCCCAGAAGGGCGGAGCCTCCGTTCCCCTGGCTGCGCCCCACGATCCGCATACGGCTCACGCTGCTGTACGGCGGCATGTTCCTGATCGCCGGCATCCTGCTGCTGTCGATCATCTACCTGCTCGCGGCGCAGGCGCTGAACGTCGGCAGCGAACTCCCCTTCAAGATCATTTCAGGGCAGGTCGGCAGCAACACCTGCAACCTCCCCTCGGGGGACGAGCTCAACCACGCGATGTACGAGTGCGTGAACCGGCAGCGCCAGCACGCACTGGACGACCTGCTCAGCCGCTCCCTGCTGGCCCTGCTCGGCCTCGCGATCATCGCCTTCGCGTTCGGCTACGCGATGGCGGGCCGCGTCCTTTCACCGCTCGGCCACATCACCCGCACCGCGCGAGCGGTGGCCGGCTCCGACCTGTCCCGGCGGATCGAGCTGGACGGCCCGGACGACGAGCTGAAGGAGCTCGCGGACACCTTCGACGACATGCTGGAGCGACTGCAGCGGGCCTTCACCGCGCAGCAGCGGTTCGTCGGGAACGCCTCGCACGAACTGCGCACCCCGCTCGCGATCAACCGCACGCTCCTCGAGGTGCATCTCTCCGATCCGGGGGTGTCGACGGAGCTGCAGCAGCTGGGCAAGACGCTGCTCGCCACGAACGAGCGCAGCGAGCAGCTCGTCGAGGGCCTGCTGCTGCTCGCCCGCAGCGACAACCAGATCGTCGAGCGGAAGCCGGTGGACCTCGCCGAGGTCGCCTCGCAGGCCGTCGACCAGGTCCACGCCGAGGCCGAGGCCAAGGGCGTGAAGATCCGCGGGAACCGGTCCCCGGTGGTCGTCCAGGGCAACGGTGTCCTCCTGGAGCGGATCGCCCTGAACCTCGTCCAGAACGCCGTCAGGTACAACGTGCCGAAGGACGGCTGGGTCGAGGTCACGACCGGCACACAGCACGGCCGGGCGGTCCTGGAGGTGTCGAACACGGGACCGGTCGTTCCCGCGTACGAGGTCGACAACCTCTTCGAGCCCTTCCGGCGGCTGCGCACGGAGCGCACGGGCAGCGACAAGGGTGTGGGCCTCGGCCTGTCGATCGCCCGGTCGGTGGCCCGCGCTCACGGAGGCCACATCGTCGGTCACCCCCGCGAAGGGGGTGGGCTCGTGATGCGCGTCACCCTTCCGATCTGAGACCATGTCGCGGACACGCGACGATGTTCGCTTTGCGCTGAATTTTCTGGTCACCCATCCGGGTGACCCGTGTGTGATCGATCACAAGGGCGATTTCCTGCCCATCTACTCTCCGTGATCATGCAAGCTGTCGGAAAGCCGGGAAAATCCGGGTTTTCGGGGGTCTTGATCACGGGAAGTACACGGTGGGACGCCTTTGAAGTGCGGCCTCAGGACCGTGTACGGTCCGCATCGCCATCCAAGCCGATCACCTTCGAGGGGTCCGGTTGGGTGTCGATTGAGTAACAGACCTTGATGTGAGGCAAAATCTCCGCCTCGGGTCGGGCACAAGTCCGGCCTCTCACGCGTTACCAGCGCTGGAGACACCGAAGACACCCAGAGGGGGAGAGCGACAATGGCAACGGATTACGACACCCCGCGCAAGACCGACGACGACGTCGATTCGGACAGCCTTGAAGAACTGAAGGCTCGCCGGAACGACAAGTCGACTTCGTCCGTCGACGTAGATGAGTTCGAGGCCGCAGAAGGCCTGGAGCTGCCCGGTGCGGACCTCTCGAACGAAGAGCTGGCCGTCCGGGTGCTGCCCAAGCAGCAGGACGAGTTCACCTGCATGAGCTGTTTCCTGGTGCACCACCGCAGCCAGCTGGCCCGCGAGAAGAACGGTCAGCCGATCTGCCGCGACTGCGACTGAGGCAGGGTCGGCCGTGACTGGCTCGACCCCACCTTGGAAGCGCCGCCTCCCCTCCGGGGCGGCGGACGAAGGGTCCTTCACGGGCCCTGAAGGCGTGCGTGACGACGAGCGGGGCTCTTCCGAACAGGGATCAGCCTCGCTCGACCGAGCGGGCGCCACAGACGGCCTGACGGCCCCCACGGACACTCCCGCGCCCGCCGCAAGGCGTCGCGCGGCGGCTGTCCGCGACGGGGTCCGGAGGGGCGTCACGAAGAGCGGTGTCCGGGCCAGGGCGGGCCTGGCGTATGTCACCGACCGCATCATCGACATCGCCCCGCGGGTTCCCGTGAGGGACCTCGTCACCCTCCGCAGACAGTTCCCGGGCCTCGGCCCCGAGGAGCTCGCGGACAAGCTCGTCACGGGCGCCGCCGCCGCGACGTCCACCGTCGGCGCCGGAATCGGCGCCGCCGCGATGCTGCCGGTGCCGCCCGCGATGCCCACGGAGCTGGCCGCCGAGATCACCGCCGTCGCCGCGATCGAGCTGAAGCTGATCGCCGAACTCCATGAGGTCTACGGCCTGCGTCCACCGGGCAACCTCAAACAGCGGAGCACCGCGTATCTGAGCTCCTGGTCGGGCGAGCGCGGAATCGACGTGGCCAAGCCCCTCACGATCGACGCCGCGCTGGGCGGCCGGATGAAGCGCGAGCTGCGCCAGCAGATCATGAAGCGAACGGTTCGGGACCTGCCCAACCTGATGCCTTTCATGGTCGGCGCGGCCGTGGGCGCGGTGATGAACCGCCGCGACACCAAACGCGTGGCGGGCCACATCCGCAAGGACCTGCGCAAGATGCAGGTGCCGTGGGAGGCGCTGCCGGAGCTGCCACCGCTGGAGAAGCCGACGGATCCGGTCCGGATCGGAGAGATCCCGGAGATCTCACCGGACCTGGGGCACTGAGGCCTGTTCACGGAGGCCGTTCGCGTGGCCGGCGCCCGCGAGGTCCGTCCGCGCTCGGCCGAGGCTTCCCTCGCCGGTGGCCCGGCTCGGCCACTGCGCGCCCGCCGGGCGGGGTGAAGGGGCCGAGCGGTCCCCGCGGGCGGGGTGCGTGGCACCCGGTCCCCGCGGGCGGGGTGCGTGGCACCCGGTCCCCGCGGGCGGGGTGCGTGGCACGCTCGCGTCTGTGGCACGGCAGGAGGCTGGGCGATCCAGCGGAGGAACGCCACCGGTGACTTCGGTGGGTCCCGCGGGTGCGGCGCTCGGGTGCGTTGCCTTGCTTGCCTTGCCTTGCAATGCCGTGCGAGGGCGTGTCGAACCCACGTCCGCGGCGTGATCCGAACACTGTCCCGTAGCCCGTAGCCCGTAGCCCGTAGCCCGTAGCCCGTAGCCCGTAGCCCGTAGCCCGTAGCCCGTAGCCCGTAGCCCGTAGCCCGTAGCCCGTAGCTATGTGTTTCGAGTTCTAGTTCTTCGCCTGTCGGGCGGCTGCACGTGCCGTCTCCAGGGCGGCCACCAGGCGCTCCGGCTCCCGCGTCGACAGATACAGGTAGGGCGTCGGATCCGCCGGGTCGGTCACCTGGACGCGCAGCGCCGTGGGGATGTACGAGCGAAGGAGCATGAAGGCACGGGTGTCGGCCTTGTAGGTGCGCCAGGCTCGCGCCTCCTCCTGGTCCAGGATCTCCGTGTCACCGAGGGCCGACACCGGGATCCTGGCGTCGCCGGCGATCAGCGAGTCACCGACCACACGGATGCGGATCGAGCCGTACGCACTGGCCGCGACCCCCGCGAACGCGGTGCCGCCGACCAGCGCTCCGAGCATCGGCAGCGTGCCGAACGGGAGGAAGACCAGGGCCAGCGCGATCCCGACCAGGAAGCTGATCAGCCACCACGACCGGGGTGCGGTGAGGCGTTCTTCGTACGGGGAGGCGGAGAGCTGCATGAGGCCAAGCTTGGCACGGTGCGAAGACTTGGTGGACGCGCGGGTAAGGTCTGCGGCTGTGAGTGGTACTTCCGCAGCTCTGACGCCTCCCGCCGACGCCGTCGCGCCGGTGCGGCACCCCGACGCGCCCGCCCCCGGAGAGCTCCTCGGAGCACACTACGGACAGTGTTTCGGGTGTGGCGGGGAGCAGCCCCACGGACTCCATCTGGAGGCCCGCGCGGGCGACGGGGTCCGGGTCACGGCGGAGTTCACCGTGCGGCCGGTGCACCAGGGAGCCCCCGGTCTGGCGCACGGCGGCGTTCTCGCCACCGCGCTCGACGAGACGCTCGGATCGCTGAACTGGCTGTTGCGGACGATCGCCGTGACGGGACGCCTGGAGACCGACTTCCGCCGCCCCGTACCCGTCGACACCGTGCTCTATCTGGAGGCCGAGGTCACCGCGGTGGCCGGCCGGAAGATCTACTGCACCGCCACCGGGCGGATCGGCGGACCCGACGGGCCCGTCGCGGTCACCGCAGACGCCCTCTTCGTCGAGGTGAAGGTCGACCACTTCATCGACAACGGCCGGCCGGACGAGATCCGGGCCGCCATGAACGACCCGGATCAGATCCGGCGAGCGCGTGCCTTCGAGGTGAACCCGTGACCCGTAGTCCTGGGGCCCGTGAGCCCCGTCAAGAAGTCGCTGTGCTGATCCGGCGAGTGGATCCGGACGTCCCGCTTCCCGAGTACGCGCACCCCGGTGACGCCGGAGCCGATCTGCGCACCACCGAGAGCCGCGAGCTGGAGCCCGGTGAACGGGCCGTGCTGCCGACGGGCGTGTCCATCGCGCTGCCCGAGGGGTACGCGGCCTTCGTGCACCCGCGTTCCGGCCTGGCCGCCCGCTGCGGCGTCGCCCTCGTGAATGCCCCGGGGACGGTGGATGCCGGGTACCGTGGGGAGATCAAGGTGATCGTGGTGAATCTCGATCCGCGCGAGTCCGTGCGGTTCGAGCGCTTCGACCGGATTGCTCAACTGGTCGTCCAGCAAGTCGAGAAGGTTCGCTTCCAGGAGGTGGCGGAACTTCCCGACTCGGCGCGGGCCGCAGGGGGCTTCGGGTCCACCGGCGGTCATGCCGCCGTGGACAGCACAACGGGTGGGAATCGATACGCGTCGGTCGTATCCGACCGGGAAGGACAGTGACGTGTTCGGACGTCGCAAGAAGGGCAGTGCCGCCGAGGACGCGGCGGGCGAGGCCGAGCAGGTCGTCGACGGCGTCGACACTGAGGCGGACGAGGACGGGGAGCGCGAGCGTGTGAGGCTCGAACCCGAGCCGCGTCCCGACGGGCCCTGGGACAGTGAAGAGGTCCGTGATCCGGCCGAGGGCCGGGTGGACCTGGGCGGTCTTTTCGTGCCCGGGGTCGACGGCATGGAGCTGCGGGTCGAGGTCGCGGGCGACGCGATCGTCGCGGCGACCGTCGTCGTCAACGACAGCGCCGTGCAGCTCCAGGCCTTCGCCGCTCCCAAGCGCGAGGGCATCTGGGGCGAGGTGCGCGAGGAGATCGCCTCCGGGATCACCCAGCAGGGCGGTGTCATCGACGAGGTCGAGGGCCCGCTGGGCTGGGAGCTGCGGGCGCAGGTACCGGTCCAGCTGCCGGACGGCACGGGCGGTTTCCAGGTCGTGCGGTTCGTCGGCGTGGACGGCCCCCGCTGGTTCCTGCGCGGAGTGATCTCCGGGCAGGGCGCGGTGCAGCCGCAGGCCGCGGGACTGCTGGAGCAGATCTTCCGGGACACGGTCGTCGTCCGCGGTGAGGGCCCGATGGCCCCGCGCGACCCGATCGTCCTGAAGCTGCCCAACGATGCGCAGATGGTCCCCGAGGGTGTTCAGCAGGAGGACCAGAGCGGCTCCCGCTTCTCCGGAGGCATGGGACAGCTGCAGCGTGGACCGGAGATCACCGAAGTCCACTAGTGGACGGACAACCGGAGATCGCCGAAGCGCGGTGGACGGATCAGCGGACAACAGGCGGGCCGCATCCCCAGGGGGGTGCGGCCCTTTCCTGTGTGCGGGTTCCTTCGGGCGCACACACGCCAAGTTCTTGTATGTGAACGACAGTTGAGCAGCGGGTCTTTCTTCAGACCTTGACGGAAGCCTGGTCCGTACCTATGGTCACCGGCCAGTGCAGCTGTTCAGTATCCCATGTGTAATTCACATACAAGAACGGATGGCTCTGTATGTCCGCCACCCCCACTCGGCATCGCCGCAGACGGCGCCCCGCTCTCCTCGTCACCGTCGCCGCCGCGACCACCGCACTCGTGGCCACCCTCCTGTCCTGGCCCGGCGCGCACCGGGCCGAAGCGGCGCCCGCCACCTTCGTCCACCCCGGAGTCACCGTCTCCAGGGGACAGCTGGACTTCGCCCGCACCGAGGTCCTGGCCGGCGCCCAGCCCTGGAAGGGCGCCTACGACCAGATGATGGCGAGCAAGTACGCCTCGCTGACGCGCACCCCCACACCCCGGGCGACCGTGGAGTGCGGCTCGTACTCCAACCCGAACTACGGCTGCACCGACGAGCGCGAGGACGCGATAGCCGCGTACACCGACGCCCTCGCCTGGTACGTCACCCGCGACGACCGCTACGCCAAGAAGGCCATCGAGCTCATGGACGCCTGGTCCGCGGTGATCAAGGCGCACACCAACAGCAACGCGCCCCTGCAGACCGGCTGGGCAGGCTCCTCCTGGCCCAAGGCTGCCGAGATCATCAAGTACACCTACACCGGCTCCTGGGCGAACTCCGGCCGCTTCGCGACCATGCTGCGCGACGTCTACCTGCCGGAGATCATCAACGGCTCCAACTCCAACGGCAACTGGGAACTGTCGATGACGGAGGCCGCCGTCGGCATCTCCGTCTTCCTGGAGGACAGGACGTCGTACGACAAGGCCATGGCGAGGTTCCGGACGCGCACCGCGGCGTACGTCTACCTCTCGACCGACGGCGCCGTGCCCAAGACCGTGCCGAGCCAGAACCTCGACACCACCGCGAAGATCGTCAGCTACTGGCAGGGGCAGTCCACCTTCGTCACCGGGCTCACCCAGGAGACCTGCCGCGACCTCACCCACACCGGGTACGGCATCTCGGCCATCTCGCACATCGCCGAGACCAGCCGTGTCCAGGGGCAGGACCTGTACGGCACCGACGTCGGCGAGCGGCTGCGGCAGGCGCTCGGCTTCCAGTCGAAGTACCAGCTGGGCACGGCGGTGCCGGGCTGGCTGTGCGGCGGATCGCTGAACCTCGGACTCGGCCCGGTGACCGAGGTCGGCTACAACGCGCTGCACAACCGCCTGGGCATCGCGATGACCAACACCCAGACGCTCACCCAGCAGAACCGTCCGGCAGGCAGCAACAACCTCTTCGTGGCGTGGGAGACGCTGACGCACGGCGACAATCCCGCGTGAACCGAAGCGGGGGTCCCGTCCGATGAACCATCGAGGGACCGGGCGTCCGGTCGCGATACCGGCGCCCGGTCCACCCATGACGCGGCCGCGAGATCGTGCGGGCATCAGGGTTGCGTCAAAGACGTTCCCCGGCCGGACGATCGTCCCTTTCGCCGGGAATCCTGGCCGTAAGGTCGACGCTGCGTACACAGCGGTGACAGGAAGACAATAGAGCTCATGGGACGCGGCAAGCTTCGGATCTACCTCGGTGCGGCACCGGGCGTCGGCAAGACCTACGCGATGCTCTCCGAGGCGCATCGCCGCGTCGAACGCGGGACGGACTGCGTGGTGGCGTTCGTCGAGCACCATCACCGGCCCCGCACCGAAGTGATGCTGCACGGTCTGGAGCAGGTACCGCGCAAGGAGCTGGAATACCGCGGCGGCGTCTTCACGGAGATGGACGTCGACGCCGTGCTCCGGCGCGCCCCGGCCGTCGCCCTGGTGGACGAACTGGCGCACACCAATGTGCCCGGCTCCCGCAACGACAAGCGCTGGCAGGACGTGGAGGAACTGCTCGCCGCGGGCATCGACGTCGTCTCCACCGTCAACATCCAGCACCTGGAGTCACTCGGCGATGTCGTCGAGTCGATAACGGGCGTACGGCAGCGCGAGACCGTGCCGGACGAGGTGGTGCGGCGGGCGGACCAGATCGAGCTGGTCGACATGTCGCCGCCCGCGCTGCGCCGCCGGATGGCGCACGGCAACATCTACAAGCCCGACAAGGTCGACGCCGCCCTTTCCAACTACTTCCGTCCGGGCAATCTCACGGCCCTGCGCGAGCTCGCGCTGCTGTGGGTCGCCGACCGGGTCGACGAGTACCTGACCGAGTACCGCAGCGAGCACCGGGTCTCCAAGATCTGGGGTTCCCGCGAGCGGATCGTCGTCGGGCTCACCGGCGGTCCCGAGGGGCGGACACTGATCCGGCGCGCCGCGCGGCTCGCCGAGAAGGGCGCGGGCGGCGAGGTCATGGCCGTCTACATCGCCCGCAGCGACGGGCTCACCTCCGCCTCGCCGAAAGAGCTGGCCGTCCAGCGCACCCTCGTGGAGGACCTCGGCGGCACCTTCCACCATGTGGTCGGTGACGACATACCCGCCTCCCTGCTGGACTTCGCGCGCGGCGTCAACGCGACCCAGATCGTGCTCGGCTCCTCCCGCCGCAAGACCTGGCAGTACGTCTTCGGGCCGGGCGTCGGCGCCACCGTCGCCAGGGAGTCCGGCCCCGACCTGGACGTCCACATCGTGACCCACGAAGAGGTCGCCAAGGGGCGCGGTCTGCCGGTGGCGCGCGGGGCACGGCTCGGGCGCTCCCGGATCATCTGGGGGTGGGCGGTCGGGATCGGCGGCCCCGTGGTCATGGCGCTCCTGCTGAACACCATCGACCTCGGCCTCGCCAACGACATGCTGCTGTTCCTGGCGGTGACGGTCGCGGCCGCCCTGCTCGGCGGCCTGCTCCCGGCCCTCGCCTCGGCGGCCTTCGGCTCCCTGCTGCTGAACTACTTCTACACACCGCCCCTGCACCGGCTGACCATCGCCGACCCGAAGAACATCGTCGCCATCGTGATCTTCGTGGGCGTCGCCGTCTCCGTGGCGTCGGTGGTGGATCTCGCGGCCCGCCGCACCCACCAGGCGGCGCGGCTTCGGGCCGAATCGGAGATCCTCTCCTTCCTGGCGGGCAGTGTGCTGCGCGGCGAGACCAGCCTGGAGGCCTTGCTGGAGCGGGTCCGGGAGACGTTCGGGATGGAGTCGGTAGCGCTCCTGGAGCGGGCGGGAGACGTCGACCCGTGGACGTGTGCGGGCAGCGTCGGGCCGACGCCCTCGACCCGCCCCGAGGACGCCGATGTCGACATGCCCGTCGGGGACCACATGGCGCTGGCCCTGTCCGGACGGGTGCTGCCCGCCTCCGACCGCCGGGTGCTGGCCGCCTTCGCCGCGCAGGCCGCGGTGGTCCTGGACCGCCAGCGCCTCCAGCACGAGGCGGACCAGGCCAACGAACTGGCCGAGGGCAACCGCATCCGCACCGCCCTGCTGGCCGCCGTGAGCCACGACCTGCGCACCCCGCTCGCCGGGATCAAGGCGGCGGTGTCGTCCCTGCGCTCCGACGACGTGGCCTGGTCCGACGAGGACCGGGCCGAGCTCCTCGAAGGTATCGAGGACGGCGCCGACCGCCTCGACCACCTGGTGGGCAACCTGCTGGACATGTCCCGGCTCCAGACCGGGACCGTCACCCCGCTGATCCGCGAGATCGACCTCGACGAGGTCGTCCCGATGGCGCTCGGCGGCGTCCCCGAGGACAGCGTGGACCTGGAGATCCCGGAGAGCCTGCCGATGGTCGCCGTCGACGCCGGGCTCCTGGAGCGCGCCGTCGCCAACCTCGTCGAGAACGCCGTCAAGTACAGCCACGTCGACGAACGGGTCCTGGTCGCCGCGAGCGCCATCGCCGACCGCGTGGAGGTACGCGTCGTGGACCGCGGCCCCGGCGTCCCGGACGAGGCCAAGGACCGCATATTCGCGCCCTTCCAGCGCTACGGAGACGCCCCGCGCGGCACCGGCGTGGGCCTCGGCCTCGCGGTCGCCCGCGGCTTCGCCGAGGCGATGGGCGGCACTCTCACCGCCGAGGACACCCCCGGCGGCGGACTCACCATGGTGCTCACGGTACGGGCGGTGGACCGCCGGCCCGACCTGGCCGCCCGATCAGCAGTGGCAGAAAGGCAGGCCTCATGACCCGGGTCCTCGTGGTCGACGACGAGCCGCAGATCACCCGAGCGCTTGTGATCAACCTGAAGGCACGTAAGTACGAGGTCGACGCGGCCCCCGACGGAGCCACCGCGCTCCAGCTCGCCGCCGCCCGTCACCCCGACGTCGTCGTGCTCGACCTCGGCCTCCCGGACATGGACGGCGTCGAGGTGATCAAGGGGCTGCGCGGCTGGACCCGGGTGCCGATCCTGGTGCTGTCCGCCCGGCACTCCTCCGACGAGAAGGTCGAGGCCCTCGACGCGGGCGCCGACGACTACGTCACCAAGCCCTTCGGCATGGACGAGCTGCTCGCCCGGCTGCGCGCCGCCGTCCGCCGCGCGGAGCCCACCGGGGGCGAGGGGGACGACGTGATCGTGGAGACCGCGGGGTTCACCGTCGACCTGGCGGCGAAGAAGGTGCACCGCGACGGGCGCGACGTCCGCCTCACCCCCACGGAGTGGCACCTGCTGGAGGTCCTGGTCCGCAACACGGGCCGCCTGGTCGGCCAGAAGCAGCTGCTCCAGGAGGTCTGGGGGCCGTCGTACGGGACGGAGACGAACTACCTGCGGGTCTACATGGCCCAGCTCCGCCGCAAGCTCGAGGCGGACCCCTCGCACCCGAAGCACTTCATCACCGAGCCGGGGATGGGGTACCGGTTCGAGCGGTGACGCGTGACACCCGTGCGTGTGACGGTGTGCGCCGGTTCGAGGGGTGGGTGACCCTCGGACCGGGCCGGGTTCGTGCCCGGTCCGGGTGACGGTGCCGCGGGTACGTAGCTGTCAGCGCCCCCCGGTACGCTTTCGGTATGAGTGCTGTCCCTCGTTCCGAAAAGCCGGCGGGCCGCTTCCGGCGCATGATGGACCGGCTCTCCTCGTCCCAGGAGGACCTGGAGTCCGAGGAGCTGCGGGAGGACGCCGCGACCGCGGGATGCACCCGTATCGGTGACTGCCACGACCGGCAGATAGTCACCGTTACTGGTACCTTGCGCACGGTCACTCTGCGGCCGCGGGCCGGTGTCCCGGCCCTGGAGGCCGAGCTGTTCGACGGCTCGGCCGCCCTGGACGTGGTCTGGCTCGGCCGCCGCTCCATCGTCGGCATCGAGCCCGGACGCAAGCTGATCGCCTCGGGCCGTATCTCGATGAGCCGGGGCCGTAGGGTGTTGTTCAATCCGAAGTACGAACTCAGACCCCTCGGACGGGAGTAGCCGGTGACGTCGCTCGACAAGCCGACCGAAGACGCCCAGGACGCCCAGCGGGATGCGCGGGCGGTGACCGAGGCCGCACTCTTCGAGGCGTTCGGCGGCGTGCGGGGCATGGTCGAAACGGTGGTGCCGGGCCTGCTCTTCGTCACCATCTTCACGATCAACAAGGATCTCCACTGGTCGGCGATCGCCGCCCTCGCGGTGTCCCTGCTGCTCGTCGCGGTCCGCCTGGTGCGGCGCGACACCGTGAAGCACGCCTTCAGCGGTGTCTTCGGCGTCGCCTTCGGTGTGGTCTTCGCGATGATGACGGGCAACGCGAAGGACTTCTACCTGCCGGGCATGCTCTACACGCTCGGGCTCGCCGTCGCCTACATCGTCACGACCCTCGTGGGCGTGCCGCTGATCGGCCTGATGCTCGGCCCGGTCTTCAAGGAGAACCTCTCCTGGCGCACCCGCAACCCCGGCCGGAAGAAGGCGTACACGAAGGCCAGTTGGGCCTGGGGCCTGATCCTGCTCGCCAAGTGCGCGGTGCTCTTCCCGCTCTACTGGTGGGGCGACACCACCCAGTTCGGCTGGGTCCTGATCGCCCTGAAGATCCCGCCGTTCCTGCTCGCCGTCTGGCTCACCTGGGTCTTCCTGGCCAAGGCGCCGCCGCCCATCGACGTGTTCGCGGAGATGGAGGCCGAGGAGCAGGCCGAGAAGGAGCGCAAGGCCGCCCTCGCGACGGAGCGCGGCGAGACTGCGGCCCCGGCCCGGCACCGCCGCGAGGCGTAAGCCCCGGAACGCCTGAGGACGCATGAGGGCGCCAGAGGACGACTGGTCCACGACGGACACGACCGGTCCATGACGAACCCACGACCGGTCCACGGCGAAGGGGGCGCCCGGAGAATCTCCGGGCGCCCCCTTCGCCGTACCGTCTCTCGCCCTACCGCCGACAAGGCCGACAGGGAAGAACGGCTGGACGGCTAGCTCGTCGCGTTCGTGTCGCGGCGCACCGACAGCAGGTCCTCCAGCTGCTCCTCACGGGCCTGGGCGGCCACGAAGAGGAGTTCGTCGCCCGCCTCCAGGGAGTCCTCCCGTGAGGGGGTCAGGACGCGGGTGCCGCGGATGATGGTCACCAGCGAGGTGTCCTCCGGCCACGCGACGTCGCCGACGGTCGTGCCCGCCAGGGCGGACTCCGGCGGCAGGGTCAGCTCGACGAGGTTGGCGTCGCCGTGGCTGAAGCGGAGCAGCCGAACCAGGTCGCCGACGCTGACGGCCTCCTCGACGAGGGCCGACATCAGCCGCGGGGTGGAGACGGCGACGTCCACGCCCCAGGACTCGTTGAACAGCCACTCGTTCTTGGGGTTGTTCACCCGGGCGACGACCCGCGGTACCCCGTACTCGGTCTTCGCGAGCAGCGAGACCACGAGGTTGACCTTGTCGTCCCCCGTGGCCGCGATGACCACGTTGCAGCGCTGGAGCGCCGCCTCGTCCAGGGAGGTGATCTCACAGGCGTCGGCGAGCAGCCACTCCGCCTGCGGTACGCGCTCGACCGAGATGGCGGTCGGCGCCTTGTCGATCAGCAGGATCTCGTGGCCGTTCTCCAGCAGTTCGCCCGCGATCGAGCGGCCCACGGCACCGGCACCGGCAATGGCGACTCTCATCAGTGACCCGCCTCGTCTTCAGGGCCCTTGGCGAACGACGCCTCGACCTTGTCCACCTCGTCGGTGCGCATCATCACGTGCACCAGATCGCCCTCCTGCAACACCGTCTGCGAGGTGGGCAGGACCGCCTCACCCAGCCGGGTGAGGAAGGCGACGCGTACGCCCGTCTCGTCCTGGAGGCGGCTGATCTTGTGGCCCACCCACGTGACGGAGGCGTGCACCTCGGCGAGCTGCACACCGTCCGTGGGGTCGCGCCACAGCGGCTCGGCGCCCGAGGGCAGCAGCCGGCGGAGCATCTGGTCGGCCGTCCAGCGGACGGTGGCGACGGTCGGAATGCCGAGGCGCTGGTAGACCTCGGCGCGGCGCGGGTCGTAGATGCGGGCGGCGACGTTCTCGATGCCGAACATCTCGCGGGCCACCCGGGCGGCGATGATGTTCGAGTTGTCACCGCTGGAGACCGCCGCGAACGCGCCCGCCTCCTCGATGCCCGCCTCGCGCAGGGTGTCCTGGTCGAAGCCGACTCCGGTGACACGACGGCCGCCGAACCCGGAGCCCAGCCGCCTAAAAGCGGTGGGGTCCTGGTCGATCACGGCGACCGTGTGCCCCTGTTGCTCCAGGTTCTGGGCAAGCGCGGAACCCACTCTTCCGCAGCCCATGATGACGATGTGCACGACCGTCCTTCCGCATGTGAATGGTTACGGCTCAGGCTAAACAGGGTCTCAGACCGCCGCCCAAGCTACACAGGCGCGGTCGGCCGGGGGCACCCTTGCGCAGGTTCGCCTGCGGTTTTTCGCGGAACGTCGTGGGAACGCCGGTGAAGGCAGGGGTTCAGCGCCGTGTGATGCTGCGGACACTGGCGCGGGTGAGGATTCCGAGGCCGATCAGTCCGAGGGCGGCGCCGACGAACTCCGCGCTCAGGTGCATGGGTCCTCCAGGGTGGTGAGGTAGAGGGGTTTTGTCATATAGACACGTGGAGCTCCCGGGCCGCGGAATCCGCAGCCGGAGACCGCCCCGATTTCACCCGGAGAGCAGATGATGTGCCGAAGTGGGACGGCGGGTGGGCGCCCGCCAGTTCGAACCCTTACGATTCCCTGTTGTGTCCAAACTGACCGACGTGCCCAAGCGGATCCTCATCGGGCGCGCACTGCGCAGTGACCGGCTGGGCGAAACGCTCCTGCCGAAGCGCATTGCCCTCCCCGTCTTCGCATCCGACCCGCTCTCCTCCGTGGCGTACGCGCCCGGCGAGGTGCTGCTGGTCCTTTCCATCGCGGGCGTGTCGGCCTACCACTTCAGCCCCTGGATCGCGCTCGCGGTCGTCGTGCTGATGTTCACGGTGGTCGCGTCCTACCGCCAGAACGTGCACGCGTATCCCAGCGGGGGTGGCGACTACGAGGTCGCCACCACCAACCTCGGTCCGCGGGCCGGTCTCACCGTCGCCAGCGCGCTGCTCGTCGACTACGTCCTCACGGTCGCCGTCTCCATCGCCTCCGGCATCGAGAACCTCGGCTCGGCGGTTCCCTTCGTGGTGCAGCACAAGGTGGCCTGCGCGGTCGCCGTCATCGTGCTGCTCACGCTGATGAACCTGCGCGGAGTCAAGGAGTCCGGAAAGCTCTTCGCGATTCCGACGTACGTCTTCGTCGCGGGCGTCTTCATCATGATCGCCTGGGGCGCGTTCCGCGGACTCGTGCTCGGCGACAGCATGCACGCGCCGACCGCCGAGTACCACATCAAGGCCGAGCACCAGGGGCTCGCGGGCTTCGCCCTCGTCTTCCTGCTGCTGCGCGCCTTCTCGTCCGGCTGTGCGGCGCTCACCGGCGTCGAGGCGATCTCCAACGGTGTCCCCGCCTTCCGCAAACCGAAGTCGAAGAACGCCGCGACGACGCTCGCGGCGATGGGCCTGCTCGCCGTCACCATGTTCTGCGGCATCATCGCCCTGGCCATGACCACCAAGGTGCGCATGGCCGAGAACCCCGCCACGGACCTGATCCACAACGGCGTGGCGGTCGGTGCCGGGTACGTCCAGAACCCGGTGATCTCCCAGGTGGCCGAGGCCGTGTTCGGCAAGGGCAGCTTCCTGTTCATCGTGCTGGCCGCCGCCACCGCGCTCGTCCTGTTCCTGGCCGCGAACACCGCGTACAACGGCTTCCCGCTGCTCGGTTCGATCCTCGCCCAGGACCGCTACCTGCCGCGCCAGCTGCACACCCGCGGAGACCGCCTGGCCTTCTCGAACGGCATCGTGCTCCTGGCCGGCGCCGCGAGCATGCTCGTCATCATCTACGGGGCCGACTCGACGCGCCTCATCCAGCTCTACATCGTCGGCGTCTTCGTCTCCTTCACTCTCAGCCAGACCGGCATGGTCCGCCACTGGAACCGCCATCTGGCCACCGAGACCGACCAGGCCAAGCGGCGCCACATGGTCCGCTCCCGGGCGATCAACACCTTCGGCGCCTTCTTCACCGGACTGGTCCTGGTCGTCGTCCTCGTCACCAAGTTCACGCACGGCGCCTGGGTCGCCCTGCTCGGCATGGTGATCTTCTACGCGACGATGACCGCGATCCGTAAGCACTACGACCGCGTCTCGGAGGAGCTGGCCGCCCCCGAGGGACCGTCCGACGACAGCGTCCGCCCCTCCCGCGTCCACTCCGTCGTACTGGTCTCCAAGATCCACCGCCCCGCGCTGCGCGCCCTCGCCTACGCCAAGCTGCTGCGCTCCGACACGCTTGAGGCGCTCAGCGTCAACGTGGACCCGGGCGAGACCAAGGCCCTGCGCGACGAGTGGGAGCGGCGCGGCATCGACGTACCGCTGAAGGTCCTCGACTCGCCCTACCGCGAGATCACCCGGCCGGTCATCGAGTACGTGAAGGGCCTGCGCAAGGAGTCGCCGCGCGACGCGGTCTCCGTGATCATCCCCGAGTACGTGGTCGGCCACTGGTACGAGCACCTGCTGCACAACCAGAGCGCCCTGCGCCTCAAGGGCCGGCTGCTCTTCACACCGGGCGTCATGGTCACCTCCGTGCCCTACCAGCTGGAGTCCTCCGAGGCCGCGAAGCTGCGTGCCCGCAAGCGGCAGGACTGGAACGCGCCGGGTGCGGTGCGCCGGGGACCGGCCCACGAGCGGCACAAGGAGCACAGTCCGAAGGTCTAGCCAGGACCTGTCCGGCCGATCGCGCCGCGGACGCGGGGTCCGGCAGGCCGAAGGAGACGGCCGGAAGGTCTGACGGGCCCGAGGGCGGCACAGCCCGGAAACCGACGGGCGCGGGAAGCACGCCGGAAGCACGTAGACTGGTGGGCTGTTGTCCGGCTGTATCCCCCTTCTCATCTGGAGTCACCCCACCATGCAGGCAGAACCGAAGAAGTCGCTGGTGGGGGAAGAGTACGAGGTCGAGATCGGCCCCGTGGCACACGGCGGGCACTGCATCGCCCGGACGGACGAGGGCCAGGTCCTCTTCGTCCGGCACGCCCTGCCCGGTGAGCGTGTCGTCGCCCGGGTGACCGAGGGCGAGGAGGGCGCGCGCTTCCTGCGCGCCGACGCCGTGCGGATCGTCGACGCCTCCAAGGACCGCGTCGAGGCACCCTGCCCGTACGCGGGCCCCGGCCGCTGCGGAGGCTGCGACTGGCAGCACGCCAAGCCCGGTGCTCAGCGCCGGCTCAAGGGCGAGGTCGTCGCCGAGCAGTTGCTGCGCCTCGCGGGCCTCACGCCCGAGGAGGCCGGCTGGGACGGCACGGTGATGCCCGCCGAGGGCGACAAGCTGCCCCCGGGCGAGGTCCCGGCCTGGCGCACGCGCGTGCAGTACGCGGTCGACCCGGACGGCAACGCCGGACTGCGCCGCCACCGCTCGCACGAGGTCGAGCCCGTCGAGCGCTGCATGATCGCCGCCCCGGGCGTCACGGAACTCGGCATCGAGGACCGCGACTGGTCCGGTATGGAGGCCGTCGAGGCGATCGCCGCGACGGGTTCCCAGGACCGCATGGTGATCCTGGAGCCCCGCCCCGGCGCCCGCCTGCCCCTCGTCGAGCTCGACAAGCCGGTCTCCGTGATGCGGGTCGCCGAACAGGACGGCGGCATCCACCGCGTCCACGGCCGCGCGTTCGTGCGCGAGCGCGCCGACGGCCGCACCTACCGGGTCGGCAGCGGCGGCTTCTGGCAGGTCCACCCGATGGCCGCCGACACCCTCGTCAAGGCGGTCATGCAGGGTCTGCTGCCGCGCAAGGGCGACATGGCGCTCGACCTGTACTGCGGTGTCGGCCTCTTCGCGGGCGCCCTCGCGGACCGGATCGGCGACCAGGGCGCGGTCCTCGGCATCGAGTCGGGCAAGCGCGCGGTGGAGGACGCCCGGCACAACCTCGCCGCCTTCGACCGCGTCCGCATCGAGCAGGGCAAGGTCGAGGCGGTCCTTCCGCGCACCGGCATCTCCGAGGTCGACCTCATCGTCCTGGACCCGCCCCGCGCGGGCGCCGGCAAGAAGACGGTCGAACACCTGTCGTCGCTGGGCGCGCGAAAGATCGCCTACGTGGCCTGCGACCCGGCGGCGCTGGCCCGCGACATCGCGTACTTCCGCGACGGCGGCTACAAGGTGCGGACGCTGCGGGCGTTCGACCTGTTCCCGATGACGCACCACGTGGAGTGCGTGGCGATTCTGGAGAAGGTCGCGAAGGGCCTCTGAGCCGCTGGTTCCTGCTGCGCGCACTCCGGGCGGAGAGCGTACGTGCGCAGGCCCCTGCTCGGGTGCTGCCGCGGCGAACCGAGATCGATGATGTTCGCGAGGTCTCCCTCGGAGACCTCGTCGTCGGGGTGCTCGGAACCTTGCCCGGGTCACCCGGTGGTGAGTCCTGGGTGAGGTCGTTTCTCGGGTCCTGCGGGGCGCCGCGAGGAAGGCCGGGTGGCGGCGTCGGCCGCGGCGCCCGACCGGTCAGGTCACCTCGGGCCGGAGGTCGCGGCACAGCGTCACGTCAGTCCTCGTCCTCGACGGTGGACCAGCCTTTCGCGGCGATACGGCCTCGCAAGTCCTCGATCCTTCGCCGGGAAGGCTTGTTGCCGGTGCAGGCATCGGCGGCTTCGTTTCGGGCGACGTGCGGATCCAGGCCGAAGGCCGCGTGCAGGGCCACGCCCAGGTTCCTTTCCGGTAACTCGCGGGAAAGGATCACCAGGAGGGGGTAGTGGTCATCGTCGTCGACCCCGTCGGGAAAGACGTCGATCAGTTTTCGCACGACTTCCGCCAACTCGGGGTTGTCCTCCAACATCATTTCCCCCTCCAGGGTCGCGTCGGCCGACGTGCGCAGTGAGCCGTGGTTGTCGGCCCGACCGTTCGGTGCAGGGTCCCGCGCCTTGCCGTACGGGTCGAGGCCGCGCCGGGTGATGGCCGGCGGGGCGTGGTGCCGTTCATCGGACCGTTGCCCTGCGGAGTGGTCGGCCGATTCCTCCCTCGCCGGAGCGGAGGGTGCTCGGTAGTGCCTCGCGGTCAGGCGTCGTCTCCGGGTAGCGCCGAGAGGAACGCGTCGATGTCCTGGCGGACGTAGCGCGAGACGTCGGTCAGGACGGCGACGGTTTCCCTGAGCGCGTGAGCCGGCCCCGGGGCCGCGGCCCAGACCTCCGGCCTTCTGCTGATGACCGCGTACAGCAGGTCGTCGTCGAACCGGCCGCCCTCGGCTCGCCCCGGCGCGGTGTCCCGCAGAATGTCCACGGCCAGGGGCAGCAGCCAGGGCAGCCCCACGTCCTGCCCGATCAGCCGGGCCAGTTCGTGCGGTTCCAGGGTCGCGACCGGCCGACGCCGCAGCTCGTACACGTTCCGGACCATGGGGGTCGTGTCCGCGGGAGGAACCGGCCAGCGCAGGCCCTCCAACTCCTCGAGGGAGCTACGGCGGTCGAAGTCTTCGGGCATCGTCGGATCCTCTCGTGCTCCGCCGCTGCGGCGCGGAGGCGTTTCTTCTGGAGTAGATCAAGTCCTGCGAGGCGAAGCCCTCAGGACCGCCGGGAAGGGAATGCCGCCGGCTCAGCGTGCACGGGGGCGGCGGGAGATCGCCTGCGGGAGACTCCCTGCCTTCCAGTAGCCGTCGAGGATCCTGAGCAGGCGCTCGGGGTCGCGGAAGACTTCGGCGATCCGGTCGCCGTGTTCCGCGAGGAGCGGGTCGCTGTTGACCATCCTGCGGCCGGCGCCCGTGAAGGACGACGAGTAGGCGTGGCAATCGCCGCACCACAGGTAGTTGATCCATGACGGTTCGGTCCGGCCGTACTTCTCGTGGTGGTAGTCCCGCAGCGCGGCGTGGCCGCAGAGCGGGCAGACCCGTTCGGTCAGGGGCAGGTGCAGTTGGGCGCCGAGCGCCTCGAGGTGATGTTCGTCGTAACGGCGGATCATGGATCGGACCTCTCTGGGGTGCAGGGCGCCGGGGCGGCGGGGTCGAGCCGTCCACGCGGTCGTCGATCTCGGTTCCGGCGAAGGTGACCGGGTCCACGTCGATCGACTCGGCACCGCCGCCCGGCGCGTGTCCTTGCCGGTGTCGATGATCGAGGACAACCGGCCGTTGCGGGTGTCCAGTTGGACGGTGGCGTGCCAACCGCTGCGGCACTCGTCGCCGGAGTCCTGCGCGGTCGGCTCGGCCTGCTCGACGCGGAGCAGGCCGAGCCGGTGAACCGCAGGCGGCCGAGCGCATGCGGTCAGTCGCGGCGGATCAGTTCCGGGTCGATGCGCCGTCCTGCGAGCGGGAGTGTGCCGACGGCGGAGGCGGCCGCCACGCCCGCTGCCGCGAGCGCGAGCACCGGGACGCCGGCGAAGTCCCAGTAGGTCTCGCTTTCCCCGGTGACCAGATAGCAGGACTCGGCGAGCTTGCCCGTCACGAGCGCCAGCGCGAGCCCGATGCTCAAGGGGAGTACGACCTGTACGCACTGCACGGCTCGCATCGTCCGGGCCCGTGCTCCGATCAGCGTGATGGCGGTGACCTGCGCGCGCCGCTCCACCGCCCGGTCGGTCGCCGAGACGACGAATGCCGCGGTCCCGATGACCAGACCCATGATCATGCCGACGGCGAGCAGGGTCTTGAGGACGGCGATCTGCTGGAAGCCCTCGATGTTCACGCCGATGGGTTCGACTTCGGTGGTCGGGGCGACGGCGGCGATACCGTCGAGGACCTTGCGGACCCCGTCATGGTCGGAGCTGCTGGTGAGGACGTAGCGCGCCCCCTTCGGACGGGCCGTGGCGGGCAGTGCCGACGGCGGGATGAGCACGTCCGCTCCGAGGACCGCCGACGGGTCGTACGCGCTGTAGGAGATGGCGTCGCGCGGAAGTCTGATGTTCAGGTTCTTGCCACGACCGCCCTCCTGCATACGGAAGGGAACGGTGTCGCCAGGGCGCGCTTCCTGGCCGGAGCCGACGTTCGGGTCACTGAGCCGCATCACCTTGCCGTCCACACAGCCCTCGGAGTGCCGTACCAGCCTGGTCAGCTGGTCGCAGGTGGCGACGACGGCGCTGGCCCAGGGCTGGTCGGCGGAACCATCGGGGACGGTCCAGGATTCCATCGTCAGCGCGTGCGCGCGTACCCCCGGTAGGCCGGCGACTTCGTGCAGCTGCCGTGTGGTGAGCGATGAAAGGGGGATGGAGTAGTCCTGCACGGGAGCGGACGGCCGGGTGATCTGCTCCAGCTGGATGAGGACGCCCTGGGCGAGGGAGGCGGAGAAGACGAGCAGCACGAGGCCGGTGACGACCCGCATGGTGCTGCCCGGCTCGACCTCGTTGCGGCGCATCGCCAGGTTCAGGGTGAGGGACTGGGTGGTCCGCGCCAGTCGGCGGGCGAGGGCGTAGGAGATCAGGGGCAGCGTCAGAACCAGCCCCAGGCCGGTCAGCAGAATGCCTGCCGGTATCAGGAGGGCGTTCGGGCCGAGGCTGTCGGCGGGGTGGTCGGTGAAGCCGGTGGCGCAGTAGCCGACGACGATGCCGAGGCCGGTCAGCAGGAGCAGGGCGCCCCACTTGGCGGGGCGTTCGGGTGCGGCGCTGCGGCGTACCGCCAGTGGACTGGCGGCGGCATCGCGTGCGCCGGCACGGCCGGTGAACCAGGCGAGGAGCGGGCAGCCGATCAGACACGTGGCGACGGTCGTCGTGGACAGCGCGCCATCGGCGGGGTACCACCTCAGACCGGGCAGTCCCGTCCGGGTCATCAGCTGGTTGAGGACCCAGTACTCGCCCAGGCCGAGAATCGCGCCGAGCAGGGCGGCGACGACGGTTTCGGCGGCGTTGACCCGCTGGGTGCCCTTGGTGCTCAGGCCCAGCAGACGCAGGGAGGCGAGGCGGCGGTTCCGGCTGGCGGCGGAGAGCCGGGCGCAGACGGAGAGGAAGATGCCGAGGGGGAGCAGGACCAGTGTTCCCAGGGCGAAGCGGATGTAGGTCAGGGTCGAGGGTTCGACGGCGGGGGAGGGGGCGTAGGAGTATCCCCAGCCCTTCAGGGCGCGGCCCTCGTCGGCGATCTTGTCGCGTGTCGTGCCGATGTAGGCGAACAGCTCGTCGGGGCCGACGAGACCTGCCGCGCCGATCAGGCCACTCTCGTGGCCTGGCAGGAGTCCCTTGGCCGCGGGCTGGTCACGCAGCAGGTCGTGCGCGCGGGGGGAGAGGAACACCTCGCCCGGGTCAGGGAGTTCCTTCAGCCCTGGCGGGACCTTGTCGGTGCTCTTGGTCCCCTTGGCGATGAACACCCGGGTGAACGCCTCGGAGCCGTAGGGGTCGGTGCGCTGGAGGAGCAGAGTGGAACCCGCGGGCTGCGCGGAAGCGGTCTGCGGCTGTCGCGCGGCGGCGCGGCTGTCGTGTGCGTCGAGGATCTGCGGGATGGTGAGGACGAGGGCGAGGCAGCAGACTCCGAGGGAGCCGCCGGCCGCCATGAGGAAGAAACGTACGCGGCTGCCGCGGCCGGCGCCGAACAGCAGTCGCAGACCGAGCTGGAACTCCCTCACGCCGCCTCCCGGGGGGTGAGGACTCCGTCGGACATCGTGTAGTGGCTGTCCGCCTTCGCGGCGGCGGCGGGGTCATGGGTGACCAGGATGACGGCGGTGCCCTGTGAGCGCGCCAGATCGAGAAATTCTTTCAGTACGGCGGACGCGCTGGCGCTGTCCAGGGATCCGGTCGGCTCGTCGGCGAACACGACGGCCGGGCGGTGGACCAGGGCCCGTGCGACGGCGACGCGTTGGCTCTGACCGCCCGACACCTGCGACGGGCGGCGCTCGCGCAGTTCGCCGAGTCCGAGCCGGGTCAGGACCTCGCCCGCGGTCGCGAGCGCGGGCCGCTTGCGCTGTCCGGCCAGACGCAGTGGCAGGGCGGTGTTCTCCTCGATGGTCAGTTCGGGGAGGAGTTCGCCGTACTGGAAGACGAAACCGAAGCGTTCACGGCGCAGCGTACTGAGCTCGTCGTCGGTGAGATCGCCGAGCGACTGCCCTTCGAACCGCACCTGTCCGCGCGCTGGAGGCAGCACTCCGGCGAGGCAGTACAGCAGCGAGGACTTCCCCGAACCGCTCTGTCCGGTGATGGCCGTGACCTCCCCTCGGGAGATCGAGAGGTGGGCGTCGCTGACGGCCGGGTGCTTGCCGTAGGAGAGGTCGACACCCTTGGCGGAAAGGACTTCTGACGTACTGATGGCTTCCCCCAAAGAAGCGACCGGGCCCAGAGGGTCAGCCTGGGCCCGGTACTTGGCGATGTGCTGTTGCTTGCGCCTGGTGGTGCTCGGTGGCCGAGCTGCTCCGATGGTCGAGTCAGAGCGGGATGAAAACTAACATCGCCCAAATGGCGGGAAGATGACGTTCTGTATGATCTTGACCTGTCTGTTCGGTCTCTCAAGTGGGGTTCTTTGCGAAACCGTTGCTGTTTCCGGCCGGGGTGCACGGCGGCGGGTGGGGGCGTCGGCATCGAGGTCACGACGTGGACGGGCTGCGCTTCCCCGTGGCACGCAGGTCCTTCCGCACCTTCCACCGGCGGCGGGCCTTTCGGAGGCGGTGCTGCTTCCGCGCGCGACAAAGCCCCGACGGGAATGCGCCATCGGGACCGAGAGCGCGTGGCTCATGGCCTCTCGTGTGCCCGGCTCAGTCGTGCGGCACTTCCTCGATCACGGTCTCCTTGAAGCGCCACGAACCCCGGTTGCCCGTCGCCTCGGCACGCAGGCCCATCTCCCAGGCGATCCGGGCGGCTCGTCGCTGCGGCAGGCCGGGGTAGTCATCGGGCTGGACCTTGATGTAGCCGCGGCGGTCGGCGGGGTACGTGCGCAGAGCCTCGCGGAGCCTCTCCTCCTGCGCTTCCCGCGTGGTGTGGTTCCCGGTGACGGCCTTGCACGTCCTGCGCATGCCGGCCGACGGCTTACCGTGGTCCCGCCGCCTCGCGGTGTCCGACCCTCGCCAGGCCGTCCAGCCGACGGCGCCGAGTGCGGCAAGCGCGAACGCACCTGATCCGAGCGACTCGCCCGTCGCGTCCGCCTGGCCCGGTGTCCGGGGGCGGAGCTCGCCCCGGGGGTCCTCGAGCACGGTCACTCTCCGGCCGATGCCGTAGCGGTCGGACGTCGTCTTCATGGCCGGCCCCGGCACCCTGGTGCCGTCCTGATGTTCCAGCGTGTAGTTGTAGTCGCGGCCCTTGCGCCCTTGGGCCGGGTCGAGCCACTTCTTCACGACGGTGGCCGTGACCTTCTCCCCGCGCCGCTGCAGCGTGAGATCGTCGCGTGCCATGGTGGCGACGTACACGGACATCAGCGAGGTGATCACGATGAACAGCGCCGTGTACGTGCTGGACTCCTTGGCGCCCAGCTTCCGGATCAGCAGGGTGAGCAGCGCCCCGTGCACGATCCACAGGGGCACCAACAGGGCGGGACCGTATTCGTCCGCCAGGAGGAACAGCCCCGCGATCGCCGCGAGCACGTAGCAGCCGATGCCCACCGCGAGCGGGACGGGGTGACGCGTACGCCTGTTCCGCGCCTCATCGATCCGCATCACGGTCCGTCCCCTGCGCGAGGGTGCCGGTCGGAGGGGCCGGGCGGTGGTGGCGGTGGCGGGGGTCCGACCCGGCCGATCCGTTGCTGGTCGTGGAGATCCACCAGCCGCCGGTTCTTCTCGTACCGGCGCTTCATCCATCGAGGGATCAACGCCGCTGTCACAGCCAAGGGGACGGCGAACACCACCAGCACGGCGAGCGCGGCGCCCGGCCGGTCCCGCAGTGCTCCTGCGACGATGAAGCACCCGAGGCTGAGCAGCGCGACGACGAGGGCAGAACTCTTTGCCCCGTCGGCTTCGTAGGCGGTGACACCCCGGCGCGCCGACGTCATCTCTTCGGCCGTGACGGGCCGGACCGTGCCCGGCTGTGCGGCGGGGGCGTCCCACGCCGGCAGGAGTGGGCCTCCCGCGCGCAGGCGCTCCTGAGTCCGCTGGGCACGTTGTCGAGCTGCCGGAGAATCGTTCCGGACGAAGACCAGACGGACCGCGCTCTTGCTCGGCATCTCGGTTGCCCGGAGGTCGTAGCCGAAGTCGTAGCCGATCGCCGTGATCTTGTTGGAGTGGCGGCCTTCGAAGCCGCCGAGGAGGAACTCGACGTGGCCTCGCCCGTCGAAGCGGGACGATATTTCCGGGTCTTTCATCGTGCGGCTCACTCTGGACTCCTGTTGAGGTGGGGTTGCGCAAGTAAACCAACGCCATCCATGGGGCAAATGGTGACACCACCCGAGATTCCGTCAGGACAGGGCAACCGGTGCTCACCTGGGACCACTTGAAGCGGTCCGGCCGTTGCCGTCCAACGCCTTGCCGCGCGCTGCTCCCGCGCTTCAAGCGGCCGATCCCACTCCCGATGGTGCGGGTCGGCGCCCGCGCGGTGGAGGTATCCGCACGGTGCCCCGGCGGAGCGCAGGGAGCGTCGGCGAGGGATGCGGAGCCGCGACGAGGCGGAGCCCCCGTTTACCCGGGCGGGCGAAAAGACGGGCGAAAATCGGACATCGCGGGGGGTGAGGGATGCCGTTCCGGGAGGATGGACCCACGATGACAGTCCAGACTCCCGGCCATGATTCCGCCGACTACACCCCTTTCGCCCACCTCACCGTCCCCAACGCCGCCCTCTACCGGCAGGTGATGCGGGCCTTCCTCGTCGCCAAGGAACGGTTCGCGGTGCATCTGCGGCCGGAGGACGTGCACGCCGCGATGGGGGCGGGGAACAGGCCGACCGACGTGGAGGCGGTGGTGAAGTCGCTGGACAGTCTCGTCGGCTGGGGCAATCTGCGGGCGGATCCGGACACCGCGCGGGTGACCGCGGTCGAGGACTTCTACCGGAAGCGGTACATCTACCAGCTCACGCGGGCCGGCGAGGCGGCCGAGGCGGCGCTCGGGACGTACGACGAGGTGCTGGGGCGGCGGGGTGAGCTCCAGGCGGTCGCGCTGCACGACATCGTCACGCAGTTGCGGGCGCTGCTGGTGATCGCGGCCGAGGACGAGCCCGACCCGGCCAAGGCCTACGTCGCCCTGTCCGTGCTGACGGCGCGGTTCACCGACCTCGCGGACAACGCCCGCGCCTTCATGGGGTCCCTCCAGCGCACCATCGACCTGCACGACATCGAGGTCGAGGCGTTCCTCGCGTACAAGGACCGGCTGATCCAGTACCTGGAGCGGTTCATCCAGGACCTCATCACGCTCGGCGGGCGGATCGCCCTGCTGATCGGGGAGTTGGAGGATCAGGGCAGGGTCGGGCCACTGCTGGGCCTGGCCGCGGTCCGGGAGGCCGCCGACGCCGCTCCCGAGGACGCCGAGCACGCCGAGGCGGCGGCGCGGGAGAAATGGGCCGCCCGGTGGTCCGGGCTCGCGGAGTGGTTCGTGTCGTCGGAGGAGCGTGCGTCGCAGGCCAGGCTGCTGCGCGGGCGAGCCCTCGGATCCATTCCTCAACTTCTGTCAGTCGTACGGCAGTTGAATGAACGGCGGGCCGGGCGTTCGGACCGTTCGGCCGACTTCCGCGCGCTGGCGCGCTGGTTCGCCCAGGCACCGGACGACGAGACGCGGCACCGGCTGTGGCGAGTGGCGTTCGGGCTGCACTCCTCCCGGCATCTGACCGTGGACGCCGACACGCTGGCCGAACGGGCCGCCTCGCCGGAGCCGGCCTCGACCCCGTGGCGCGAGGCACGACCGCTGCGCATCAGTCCCCAGCTGCGCCGTACCGGAAGCTACGAGCGGCGCGGCAAACCACGCAGGGTGGCTGACCGGAGCGAGGCGAAGCGCAGGCTCGCCGCGATCGCGGCCCGGCAGGCGGGGGAGGCCGGAGAGGCCCGGAACCGGCTCATGACGGGCGGGCCGGTGCGGCTGTCCCGGCTGGAAGAACTCGACCCGCTCGCCTTCCAGTTGTTCCTGAGCCTGCTCGGCGACGCCCTCGCCACCTGGCGGCCGGGCATGACGAGCACCGCGGCGACCAGTGGGGACGGCTCGATGGAGATCCGGCTGACCACGCCCGGTGACGGCTCGACGGCCGAAGTGCGCACACCGGACGGGGTGTTCAGCGGACCCGATCACCTGATCGACATCGTCGACCTCACGGCGGGGGAGAACCCCTCCGCCGTGGCGTCCGCCGGCCCGGTCCGCGCCCCGGCCGAAGCGAATCCGTGGGCCGCCGTGCCGGTTCCCCGGGCGGACATCTCCCAGCGGCTCTCCCGGGCCACCGCCCCCTCGGAGAGGGAACGATGACCGGCCTCCTCGCCGAAGTGCTGGACGGCCAGCGCGAGGCCGATCTCCAACGGGCCGCGCGAGCCCTGCTGAAGGAGCCCCTGCTCACCGCCGACGGGCCGTACGCCGACGCGTTCCGGCTGGTGCGCCGCCACTCCGCCGAACTGCGGGAGTGGTTCGAGCGCAACGTCGGCTGGACGCTGCGCACGGACGCCGACGCCGCACGGCTGCGCAAGACACCGGGCACCCTCGGCGACGCGACGCACCCGGCCCGCGAGGCTGGCCGGGCGGCGCTGCCGTTCACCCGGCGCCGCTACGTCCTGCTGTGCCTGACCCTGGCCGCACTGGAGCGGGGCGAGTCGCAGGTGGCGCTCGGACGCCTCGCCGAACAGGTCGTGCTGGCCGCCGCGGACCCCGAACTCACCGCCGCCGGAATCACGTTCACCCTGGAGCGACGCGACGAACGCCTCGACCTCGCCGCCGTCGTACGACTGCTGCTGCGACTCGGAGTGCTGCGACGGGTGGCCGGCGACGAGGACGCGTATGTGAGCGGATCGGGCGACGTGCTCTACGACGTACGGCGGCGTGTGCTGGCGGGGATGCCGGCCGCCCGGCACGGTCCGTCCCTGATCGGATCCGAGGGGTTCGAGGAACGCCTGGTGGAGATGACGGCGCAGACCGCGCTCGACAGCGACGAGCTGAGGTTCCGCGCCATCCGCTGGAAGCTGACCCGCCTCCTCCTCGACGACCCGGTGCTCTACTACGACGACCTGACCGACGAGGAACTGGTCTATCTCACCCGGCAGCGCGGCTTCATCACCGCGCGCATCGGCGAACTGACCGGACTGGTCGCGGAGATCCGCGCCGAAGGCATCGCCATGGTCGACCCGCACGACGAGCTCACCGACGTACGCATGCCGGAGCAGGGCACACACGGACACATCACCCTGCTGCTCGCCGGATACCTGGCGCGGGCCGACAGGCCGGTCACTCCCTACGAACTCGCGTCCAGGGTGCGCGAACTGGCCGCGGAACACGGTGGTTTCTGGGCCAAGTCGGCGCGAGAACCGGGAACGGAGCACGAGTTGGTGGAACAGGCCCTGGAGAAGATCGTGGCGCTGGGACTCGCCGAGCGCACGGAACAGGGCGTCGTGCCCAGGCCGGCCCTCGCGAGGTACGCGGTCGGCGAGCCCGCGGTCAGGGAACCGGGACGCGTCCGGAGCCCCGCTGTCGTACCGGACCCGATCGTGGAGGACGAAAGGTGAACCGCGCCGTGACCACGCTCCCCAGCCCCACGCCCGGCCGCTGGCGGCCCCTGCGCATCGGGCTCGTCGACCTGTTCCACTACGACGTGGAGGAGTTCTGGTTCCGCGACGGCCGCCTGCTGCTACGAGGCAACAACGGCACCGGGAAGTCGAAGGTGCTCGCCCTCACCCTGCCCTTCCTGCTCGACGGAGACCTCTCCGCCCGCCGCGTCGAGCCCGACGGCGACCCGGGCAAGCGGATGGAATGGAATCTGCTCCTGGGCGGCGAACACCCGCATCCGGAACGGCTCGGCTACACCTGGATCGAGTTCGGACGGCTCGACGAGACCACGGGAGAGCCGTACTTCCGTACGCTGCTCTGCGGACTGAAGGCGGTCGCCGGACGCGGTATCGCCCGACACTGGTTCGCGGTGACGGACCAGCGGATCGGTGCCGGTCTCGATCTGCTCGACGCCACCGGCACGGCCCTGTCCCGGGACCGTCTCGCGGAGGCCGTCGCGGGACACGGCATGGTCTACGACACCGCCAAGACATACCGCCGAGCGGTCGACGAGGCGCTCTTCGGGCTCGGCGAGCGGCGCTACGGGGCACTGGTCGACCTGCTGATCCAGCTGCGCCAGCCGCAACTGTCCAAACGGCCCAACGAGGCCGCCCTGTCCAGGGCCCTGACCGAGGCGCTGCCGCCGATGGACCAGGCGGTCATCGCCGACGCGGCCGAGGCGTTCAGGTCGCTGGACGAGGAGAAGGAGGAACTGCGGGCTGCACGTGAGGCGGAACAGGCGTCGTCGGCGTTCCTCGACCACTACCGGCGCTACGCACGCATCGCCTCCCGGCGCCGGGCCCGCCTGCCCCGAAGCGAACACGCCCGCTACGAGCACCTCCAGCGTGAACTCCTCAAGGCGCAGGCCGACCGCGAGCAGGCCGTGACGGACCGGAAGGACGCCAGGGAAAGGGCAGCCGCACTCGACGAGCGGGCAGCGCGGCTGAGCGCCCAGGACGCGGCCCTGCGGACCGGACCCGAGATGCGCGACGCCCGCGAGCTCGAACAGGCGGCGGCCGACGCCTCCCGTACGGCAGGGGAACGGGCGCGGGCCGAGGAGGACCGGCGGACGGCGGCCGAGGCCCACACCCGGGCCCTCGGCAGGCTCACCACCGCGAGCAATCGGCGCAGCGCGGCGCACAAGGCACTGGACGACGTCCGGGGCCGGGTCGACGGGACCGCCGCGACGGCCCGGCTCGACTTCCCCCGGACCGAGGGAGCTCCCGAAGCGGCCCTGCGCCGGGAGGCGGACGAGGCGACAGCGCGCAGGCGGCGCGCCGTCGCGCACGTGGAGGAACTCGCCACCCGGGCCGAACGCGCCGAGGAGGCCCGCAGGGCGGCCGGGCTGCGGGCCGACGAGGCCGACGAAGAGGTCCTGCACAGCGGCGAACGGCTGGCCGAGGCCGAGGAGAACGCAGCAGGGGCGGGGCGCGCGCTGATCGCGGACGTGCGGGAACACCTGTCCCGCTGCGCGGAGTTGCGCCTGCCGGGGTTGCCCGGCGTCCTGGACGCGGTCCAGAGCTGGGTGAGCGGTCTGGACGGCCCGCACCCCGCGCTCACGGCGGCGGCCGAGGCCCATCGCGCCCACGCGTCCGGCCTGGCCGACCGGGCGGCCGCTCTGGCCCACCGGGAGGCGGGGCGCGCGGAGCGGCAGCGTCTCGCGGCCGAGGAACTCACCGATCTCGAAAGGGGCGGGCAGCGCGGCCCGTCGGCCCCGTACACCCGCACACCGCATGTCCGGGAACGGGGTCCCGGCGCCCCGCTGTGGCGGCTCGTCGACTTCCGGCCCCATGTCACCGAAGCCGAACGTGCGGGACTGGAAGCCGCGTTGGAGGCATCGGGGCTCCTCGACGCCTGGGTGCGTCCCGACGGGTCCGCGCTGGCCGCGGACGGCCACGACGTGCTGCTCGATCCGGCGGACCCGTTCGGTGGAGCAGGCCTCGACCACGCGCTGTGCCCGGCCGTCGACCACGCGGACCCGGGGGCCGCCGCCGTGGGGGAACGGACGGTCGAACGCGTGCTCGCCGCGATCGGGCTGGCGGAACAGGACGGCGTCGGGCCCGGTGCGACCCCCTGGGGAGTCGAGGGCAACGACACCTGGGTCTCCGTGCACGGCCGATTCCGCGTCGGCGCGCTGACCGGCAGCTGGGCCAAGGACAGCGCCCAGTACGTGGGCGAGGGGGCGCGGGAGCAGGCGCGGCGGGCCCGGATCGGTCAACTCCGCCTCGAATGCGGTGTTCTGGAAGTCGAGCGGGAGCAACTGGCCGAGGAGCGGCGCGCGGTGGCCGAGCGCCGCCGGATCCTCGACGCGGAACTCGCCTCGGTGCCGGGTGACGACACCCTGCGCCAGGCCCACGCGCGCGTCACCGCCGCGACCGACGCGGTCCACCGGGCGCGTACCAGGCACCGTGAGCGGACGGCGGACCTGGCCCGCGCGGACGCGGCCGCACACCGGGCCGCCGCCGAACTCACCGAAACCGCGGCCGACATGTCGCTCCCCGCCGACCGGCCCGGACTGGCCCTCGTGCTTCAGGCGCTCGCCGATCACGCCGCCCATCTCGCGGCACTGTGGCCGACGTTGAGGGAACGCACGGAGGCCGAACACACGGTCGCGGCCGAACAGGCGGAGACCGAACGGGCCGAACTCCGGGTCCGTGAACTCGCGCTGCGCACGGAGGAGGCGACCCGGCTCGCCGCCGCCGCGGACGAGCACCTCACCACCCTGCGCTCCACGGTCGGAGCGGCCGTCGCCGACCTCCAGCGGCGGCTGGAGGCGACGACCGCGGCCCTGCGCGACTGCGAGAGCGAACGAGGGCGGGCCCAGGAGGACATGGGCGAGGCGGACCGGCGCGCCAGCCACGCCGAGGGACGCATCGAGCAGCTCGGCGAGGGTGTCACGGAAGCGACCGCCGCCCGCGAGCGGGCCGTCGCGGCCCTGCGGCGGTTCGTCTCGACGGGACTGCTCGTCGTGGCTCTTCCCGACATCGTCGTACCGGACGGCGACGGTGAGGCATGGGCGGCGACCCCGGCCGTCAACCTCGCCCGCGCCATCGAGTCCCGGCTGTCCGCCACCGACGACTCGGACGCGGCCTGGGAACGCGTACAGAAGCGGCTGAGCGAGGAGTTCAGCAGACTCCAGGACGCGCTGTCCCGGCACGGACACACCGCGACGGCCCGGACGGGCGAGGACGGCATGCGGGTGGACATCGTCTACCAGGGCCGCGAACGCGCCGTCCCCGAACTCGCCGAAGCCCTTTCCGCGGAGGTCGCCGAACTGACCCGCATCCTGTCCGCGCACGAGCGCGAGATCCTGCAGACCCATCTGATCACCGAGGTCGCCGGCACGCTTCAGGAACTGATCGGTGCCGCCGAACGACAGGTGCGCGCCATGAACAGGGAGCTGGAGGAGCGCCCGACCTCGACGGGAATGAAGCTGCGGCTGGTCTGGCGGTCGTCCCGCCGGGCCCCGCAGGGACTGGCCGCGGCCCGTGAACGGCTGCGTCAGTCCGCCGACGCCTGGTCACCGCGGGACAGGGAGGCGGTCGGCGCGTTCCTCCAGGAGCAGATCGCGCGCCGCCAGGCCGACGACAGTACCGGCAGCTGGCTGGAGGACCTCACCGCGGCCCTCGACTACCGCGCCTGGCACGAGTTCGGCGTCGAACGCCACCAGCACGGCAAGTGGGTACCGGCCACGGGGCCCGCCTCCGGCGGCGAACGGGTACTCGCGGCGTCCGTGCCCCTCTTCGCCGCGGCGTCCTCCCACTACGCGAGCGCGGGCGGCTCCCACGCGCCGCGCCTGGTCACCCTGGACGAGGCGTTCGCGGGAGTCGACGACGACTCCCGCGCCAAGTGCCTCGGACTGCTGCGCGCGTTCGACCTCGACGTCGTCATGACCAGTGAACGGGAATGGGCCTGCTATCCACAGGTGCCCGGGATCGCCATCGCCCAGCTCTCCCGCGTCGACGACATCGCCGCCGTCCTGGTGACCCGGTGGGAGTGGGACGGCCGCGACCGGCGGCGCGGCACGGGGCCCGACGGGCAGGTGAACACCCCGGGGGACCCGGTGCCTGCTGTCGGCCGGCCAAAGGCGCCGGGTGGAGCTGGAGTCGGGGCGGCCGGTGGCGCCGTGGCCGGGGCCCCGGGTGGAGTCGCGGTCGGGGCCCCGGGCGGGGCGACGGCGCCGTCCGCCGGGCAGGGGTGGGATGCCGCCGTGGACGGCACCGGGGACCAGGACCAGGAGTCCTTGTGGACATGAATCCTCCCGTGCCGCGTTCCTCGGCGACCGGGAGTTCGGCACGGACGGATCGACCGGATCGACCCGATCGACCCGATCGACCGAACCAACTGGATCGACCCGATCGACCCGACCGTTCGGACCGGCTGGATCGACCCGACGGACCCGACGGACCCGACGGACCCGACGGACCCGACGGACCCGACGGACCCGAGGGACCGAATCGACCGGTCCTGTCTCGGGATCCCGTGGGGCCGGAGAACAAGGCGGGTGTCGTGGAAGCCGCGCCACCCACGGCACCTCAGGACGTCGAACCGGGCGATGTCGAACGCCTCGGACGGCTGCTCGGTGATCCCGGTCTCGCCTGGCTCGTGGAGCGGGCCCGGCAACGGATGGCCCGCGGCCGCGCGCTCACCGGCCCGGTCACCCTGTCCCACCCCACCGAATCCCAACGCCGTGCGACCGAGAGCCTGTTGGGGAGGGCGCCGCAGGCCGGGCGCTCCCTGACGGTTCGCCTCGACACGGTGGACCTGGTCCTGCGCCGCTCCGGTGCCGGCCGTGACGGACTGGCGGCCGCTGTCGTGACCCTCACCGGCCCCGTCACGCTGCGCGCCGAGGCGCGGGACAAAGAGGCGCGGGCGTGGGAAGTGGCGTACGCCCCGCTGGGCACCCTCGGCGCCGAACTCGCCGACTGGGCGGGACGGATACGCAACGACGGGCTCGTACGGCGGCTCGCGCACACGCCGGAGGCCGCCGGCTCCCTGGTGGAGGCCGCCGTGCGGGCGCTGCGCTCGCTGCCCGTCGTACCCCCGACATCACGCGCGACGTTCGCGGCGCGGAACCTCTCGGGCGCGCATGCCCTGGACGAGGGGACGCCGCTCGCTACTCTCGTGCTGTCGGGTGTCCGCTCCCTCACGGGTTTCCCGGACGGCGCCGGTGCCCAGTGGCGACGGGAAGCGTGGGCGTCCGCCGGTCTGCTCAAGGACGACGTGTCATCGACAGTCCTCTGTCTCAACCTGCGGGGCACCCCGTCCCTCGACTGGATGGCCGACGCCGGTGAACCAGCGGTCCTCACCCTGCGCTCCCTCACCCGTCACCCCCGGGTTCCCGCCGTCCCGGCGACGGGAACCGTCCACGTCTGTGAGAACCCCGCCGTGTTGTCCGCCGCCGCCGACATGTTCGGCCCGGCCTGTCCGCCCATGGTGTGCCTCCAAGGTCAGCCCTCGGCCGCCGCGCTCACTCTGCTGCGGGGCCTCACCACCCAGGGAGCGGGCCTTCGCTATCACGGAGACTTCGACTGGGGCGGTGTGCGTATCGCCACGGCGCTGCGGCGCGGTGTCCCCTGGCTGCCGTGGCGCTACACGGCCGCCGACTACCGGACGGCGGCGGCCGGCCTGGGCGAGGCCGCCCAGGCGCTGACGGGCGCGCCCGCCGCCACTCCGTGGGATCCCGCCCTGGCCGTCACCCTCGCCGAACTCGGGGTCCGGGTCGAGGAGGAAGTGGTACTCGACGCGTTGCTTGCAGACTTGGAGCGGCACGGGCATTGAACGGCAGGGACATTGAGCGGCAGGGACGTTGAGGTGCGGGGGCGCGGAGCGGCAGGGACGTTGAGGTGCGGGGGCGCAGAGAGGCAGGCGCGGAGCGGCGGGGGTGTTGACGGGCTGACGCGCTGAGGCACGGGAAGCGGTTCGACGCGTTCCAGCAGGAGCGCGGTATCGCGCGCAACACGCCGACCGACCGGCTCCGCCGACTGGTCGACGAGGGACTCATGGAGAAGCGCTCTTTCCTCCGCCTCCTCTTTCGCCCCGCCTCCACTTTTCCTCCGCTTCGTTCGGGCTTCCGTTTCGACTTTCGCTCCCGGCCCGTGTGGCGGGGCGGTTTTCCTTGACAGGTCAGTCTATCTACGCAACTCTCAAGGTCAGAGACCTGGAACGGGATGTCCCCTCGGGGTGAGAGGAAGGCCGGAGACTCATGGAGTGGACGGGTGCGCGCTACGCGGACCAGCCGACGGTCGAGGTGCGGACACGGATCGACGCTCCACCGCGGCGCGTGTGGGAGCTCGTGTCCGACATCCAGCTGATGCCGGAGCTGAGCGCGGAGCTCCAGTCGGTCGAGTGGCTCGACGGCGCGAAGGGGCCGACGGTCGGCGCCCGCTTCGTGGGGCGCAGCAGACACGAGTCGCTGGGGGAGTGGGAGACCACCTCGTACGTGGTGGAGTGCGAGCCGTACCGGGCGTTCGCCTGGGCGGTCGCGGACCCCGAACACCCCAGCGCTGTCTGGCGGTTCGGTCTGGAAGGGGCGGAAGGCGGCACCGAGCTGACCCAGTGGATGCGGATGGGGCCCGGCCGTTCGGGGCTCTCCCTCGCGATCGACCGGATGCCGGAGAAGGAGCAGAAGATCGTGTTCGTACGGCTGAGGGAGTTCGAGCGGAGCATGACGGAAACCGTCGCGGCGATCCGGAAGCTGGCCGAAAGCGCGGAAGGGGCGGGTGTGTGATGCGTACCTCCACGACGATCGAGGCGTCGTCCGGCGATTGGCGGGAGACCGTCGACTTCGTGGTCGAGGCCGAGAAGCTCGGGATGGACATCTGCTGGGTCGCGGAGGCCTGGGGCTCCGAAGCCCCTTCTCCGCTGGGCTACTTGGCGGCGCGGACCGAGCGGATGCTCCTCGGTTCGGGGATCATCCAGCTCGGGACCCGCACCCCGTCGGCCATCGCCCGTGCCGCGATCACGCTCTCCAACATCTCCGGCGGGCGCTTCCTTCTCGGCCTCGGTCCGTCCGGCCCCCAGGTCATCGAGGGACTGCACGGCGTGCCGTTCGCGCGCCCGCTGTCCCGGATGCGGGAGACCGTGGAGATCGTCCGGCAGGCGGTCGCCGGGGAGAAACTCTCGTACGAGGGAAGGGAGTTCACGATCCCGCTGCCCGGCGGCGAGGCACGGCCCATGCGGATGTCCATGCGCGCCGAGCACGACCTGCCCGTCTATCTCGCCACGCTCTCGCCGAAGATGCTGCGACTGACGGGGGAGGTGGCGGACGGCTGGCTGGGCACCAGTTTCGTGCCCGAGGGCGCCAAGGAGGCGTACTTCGACCACCTCGACGCGGGCCTCTCGGCGGCGGGCCGAAGCCGCGCCGACCTCGATGTCTGCCAGGGCGCCGAAGTGGCCTTCGCCGAGGACGAGGGCGCGCTGCGCGCCATGGTCGCGGGCCGGAAGAAGGAACTCGCCTTCAGTCTGGGCGGGATGGGCTCCGCCACCACCAACTTCTACAACTCCGCCTACAGCAGGCAGGGTTGGGCGGAGATCGCAGCCCAGATCCATGAGCGCTGGCAGGCCGGGGACCGGGACGGCGCCGCGGAACTCGTGACCGACGAGATGGTCCTCGGCACCACCCTGATCGGCACCGAGGACATGATCCGTGAACGGCTCCGGGTCTGGCGCGCGGCCGGGGTCGACACGGTTCGCCTCTACCCCGCCGGTGAGACCCTCGACGAGCGGCTCACGACATTGGGGCGCGCACTGGATCTCGTATCCGCGGAGAATCTGGTCAGTGCCGAGGAGCCGGCTGCCGCCGAGCAGTCGGCCGCGGTGCAGAAGCCGGTCGCCGTCCAGAAGCCTGTCACCTTCGGGGAGTCCGTCTGACCTGCGACGCGCTCTGACCGGCGACGCGCTCTGAGTGACTTGCTCTGACCGGATGACTTGCTCTGTCGGGTGATGTGCTCGGAACCGAACGCTTGCTGCGTCAGGCTGCTACGGGCAGGGGCGACCGTGTCCGTGGCTCGGTCCGTCCTCCGCGAACTGTCGGCCGGATTCGAGGCGGGCAACCCCGTGTCCGCCGCCGGCCCCGTGTGCCCCGCCGACGGTCCCGGAGGTGACGGCCGGCCGGGCGGCGGCCGGCCGTCACCCGGTCGGCGGAACCCCCGTGGCGGGGGAGGGGCCGGTGGGCGGATGCTCGAAGTCCCCAGTGCTTCTGGCACGGGGACGGCCAGCGGCCGACAGCGCATCGAGGTGGTCGAGCATGAGCCAGGATTCTTCGAAGCCTCCGAGCACCCCGCCCGGCAGTGGCACGGGATCCCAGCCGAGCGGCGGCGACATGCCGTTGTGGGGAGACCAGTGGTCCGGTGCCGCGCCCGCCTCGGGAGGCATTGGGCCGCCGCCCTCGGGCAACAGTGGCTGGGTGGCCGGCGGTGCCACCTTCGCCGGTGTGCTCCTGTTGGTGAACGGCGCCCTCAACATCCTCCAGGGCATCTCCGCGATCGCGAAGGACGACGTGTACGCGCGCGTGCACGACTACGTCTACCGCATCAACCTCACCGGCTGGGGCTGGATCCTGCTGATCCTCGGAGCGGTCGCAGCCGTCACCGGCTGGGGGATCCTCAAGGACGCCGGGTGGGCCCGCGTCACGGGTATCGCGCTTGCCTCGCTGAGCATGCTCTTCCAGTTCATGTTCCTGCCGTACGCGCCCATCTGGTCGGTCATCATGATCGCCATCGATGTCTTCATCATCTGGGCACTGGCCTCGTACCGGCCCGACGCCCGGCAGCCGCGCTGACGCACCCCTTTCGTCCCGTCGCCGAACGAGCGCCGCCGAGAAGGGGGCTGTCGTATGCCGTCGAACCCCACGCCCACGAACCCCACGCCCACGAACCGCACCGAGCGGAACGAGACCCGCCATGGATGACGTGATCGACCGGAAACGGGCAGACGCGATCAGTGATCCGGAGGCGACGTGAGCGCCAGTGATATGAGCGGCGGCGGCGGTGCGAGAGGCGGCGACGCACAGGAGATCGCCGACCTGCGGGCCCGGGTCGCCGAACTGGAGCGGCGCCGCCCGAGGGTCGAGCATCACCGAGTCAGGTCGTCCTTCGCAGTCGTCCTGATCCTCCTCGCGGCCCTGCTCACCCCGCTGAGCGCCGTGTCGGCCTGGACGAGCGATCTGATCGGGAACACCGATCGCTACGTGGCCACCATGAAGCCGCTCGCCTCCGACCCGGACGTCCAGAACGCCGTCGCGAACCGGGTGACCAAGGCGGTGATGCAGCACGTCGACGTCCAGACACTGCTCGAATCGGTGGCACCCGCCGACCGGCCCCGGCTGACCAAGGCGCTGGGTCCGCTGAGCGGCCCGATCACCAGTGGCCTCACCGACTTCGTGCACACCGTGGCACTGAGGTTCGTCAGCAGCGACGCGTTCGCCACCCTGTGGACCGAGTTGAACAGGAGGGCCCATGCCGCCGTCGACAAGGCGTTGACCGGAAGCGGCGGGGGAGCGGTGAAGCTCACCAACGACGCCGTGGTCATCGACCTCGCCCCCGTGATCGACCAGGTCAAGCAGTCGCTCGTCGACCAGGGACTCGGCGTCGCCGCGAAGATCCCTGAGGTGCACACCGACTTCACGGTGATGACCTCCAAGTCCATCGGCAAGGCCAAGAAGATCTACAGGCTGCTCGAGATCGTCGGGTTCTGGCTGCCGGTGCTGACCCTTCTGCTGGCGGTCGGCGGTGTGCTGCTCGCCGTACGCAGGCGCCGTGCCCTCGTCACGGCCGCGCTCGCCGTGGCGGCCGGGGCCGCGGTCCTCGGCATCGCGCTCTGGATCTTCCGCGCGCTCTATCTCGACGGCTTGCCGTCGAGCGTCTCCCAGCCCGCCGCCGGATCGGTCTTCGACACCCTGGTGCGCTACCTGCGGACAGCGGTACGCATGCTGATCACCCTCGGCATCGTCGTGGCGCTGGCGGCCTGGCTGACCGGCAGTGGCCGGGCGGCCTCGCGGGTCCTGGCCGCCTGGACCGGCGGCATCGGTGCCGTGCGCACGGCGACGGGGTCCGACCTCGGAGCGGTCGGAGCGTGGGTGCACCGGGTCAAGACCTGGCTGAACTGGACAGTGGTCGCGGTCGCCGCCGTCATCCTGCTGGTCTGGAGCTACCCCACGGCCGCGGTCACCATCTGGATCGCCGTGCTGGCCCTGCTGGCCCTGGCGGTGGTCGAGTTCCTCGACGACGACGGCACCCCGCACCTGACGGGCTCCGTCGACGGACCAGGCGGCGGGACCTACGGCCAGGAGTCCGGCCTGACCGGCTGACGGCCATGGCGGTTCCGGTCAGAGGGCCTGACCGGCTGACGGCCATGGCCGTCACGGCCCCCTGCTGTCTCCGTTGCCACGCCGGCCCCCTCGGCTCTTCGACACGGGCCGGCTGCTGTCCGCGCAGTCACCGGAGTACGGCGGACGGCGGAACGCGACGCTGCCCCAAGTGGTCGCCCAATCGCAGGAGTTGTCCCGGCGCCGGATCTGCCACAGCTTCAATGCGCTGATTGCACCTGACAGATCACCGGCCCCGGGTTATGCTCCCCGCGATGATGACTCCCTCTGAAATCAGATCGGGGGACCCGTCCGCGCAAGGTGAGTGCTGATGCTCACTCGAACCGCGTACGAGGATTCCCTCCTCTCCTTCTGGCCGCGCGTGCGTGACTACGCCGTGCCGCCCACCATGATCGAGACTGCGACCGCCCGCCGCCGCCGCGGGGACTGGGCGGGGGCGTGTACCGCCGCAGGCATCGACATCGACCTCGATCTGCGTTCCCTGGCAAGCACACACGGTCGCGCACTGGTGTCCCAAGTCCGTGCCGATCTACGCCGGCTGGCTCCCGACCTGCTGCGCTGGCACATGCCGAGAGTCACCCCCGACGGGCTGCTGCGCCCCGGCCTGACCGTCACGCTGGCCCGGTACGAACGTGCCGGGTACGACGGCGTACACCCGGTGCACCTCGTGGCCCGCACCCCGCCGGCCTGGGCGGACGGCGGCCAGCGGATCAGCCTCGCCCTGTGGGACGGAACTCACGGCGCATCCCACGACCGGTTCCGTTTCGACACCGGAGCCCGCCGCCATCCACACCCCCGTCCCAGCCGGCGCTACCGCCTCGACCTGCACCGCCACCTGTGGGACACGGGCAGGACCGATGAACTGCGGGTCCGCTCCGGGGCCGACCGTCCTACGGGCGACACCCGACCGGGGGGCGCGGATCCACCGGGACCGGTGCCCCAGGACCTCGGCTGCGCCGTCGACCGTTGGGCGGCCGAGGCGGCGATCGTGCTCCACGACGAGGGGCGGACGACCGGCACCGTCAGCGTGCGGCTCGGCACTCGGCAGTGGCTGCTCCTGGAACTGCTCCCTGACCCGGAAGGCGTCGAGCCGCCCACCCTGCGGATCGCCGCCGCGCCCGCCGACGGCAGCGTTCCCTCGGTACCGGTCCTGCCCGACGCCGCGACCTGGGTGCTGCCCGACCTGGCACTGATCCGTGCCGGCGCGATCGAGGCCCGGCGGCTGCATCCGCTGGTCGCCTCTGCGCTGGTACCGGAACACACCCCGGCCGCGTACACCGGGGACGCGGACCCGGCGGGACAGCCGCGCCTTGTGGAGTGCAGGGGAGCCCGGCACCGGATCGGCCTGGTCGACGGCGTACTCGCGCCGCTCGACCACGACTTGGCCGAGATCCGCCGGGAGGAGCTGCTGGTCGCGCTGACCGGCACACCGCTTCCCTGCCTCCAGGCCATCGACGAGGCGCACCGGCGGCCGCACTGCCTGACGGGAGTGCGCGAACGCCTGCGCCACGGAGACACCGCCGGCGCGCTGGCCGTCGTCGAGGGGCTGCTCGGCCCCGACGCGGTGCTGCGCGGCGGCCCCCTGCAGAACGAACTCCAGGCGGCCGCGCAGCGGCGCGTCACCTACGGACTGTTCAGGGCGGGCCTGACCGGTCCCGGACCCGACCGTCTTCGCCCGGGGCCCGCCCGCCCCCGCAACCACCGCTCCCGCCCACGCGACACGACAGGCCGCTGACCACTTGCCGACAACCGGTCGCTGACCGCTCGTCGACCGTCGGCCGCTGGTCGACCGCCGGTCTGTTCGGCCACTGACCGCTTGTCGGCAACTGGCCTTCTTCGAGCGCTCGCTGAAAGACGGTCAACCGCCCCGGGGTTCCATGCCCCGGCGCCCACACGGCCCACCACGAAACCCAAAGGTGATCAGACATGCCCACACGCACCCCGTTCGCCGAGCCCGATGCCCTCGTCGACCCGGTTCATGACTCCCAACTCGACGTGGCGGAAGCGCTGTTGACGCTGCTCCGTGACACCGGAACCGAACCGCGTCCCGACAGTCAACTGGAGGCCCTGACCCTCGCCGTCGCCGCCGACCTGCCCGTACTCCTGTGGGGTCAGCCGGGGATCGGCAAGACCGCGGCCCTGACCCAGCTCGCCGAGACCCTGGACCTGCCCCTGACCACCGTGATCGCCAGCGTCCACGAGCCGTCGGACTTCTCGGGGTTGCCAGTCCTCGGCGACGACCCGGCCGAACAGGGCGTGCCCATGGCCCCGCCGGACTGGGCGGTGCGACTCGTACGCAGCGGCCGGGGACTTCTGTTCCTGGACGAACTGTCCACCGCACCCCCGGCAGTTCAGGCCGCGCTGCTCCGTCTCGTCCTGGAGCGGCGCATCGGCACGCTTCAACTACCGCCCGGCGTGAGGATCGTGGCCGCCGCGAACCCGCGCTCCTCCGCGGCCGACGGCTGGGAACTGAGTCCGCCGCTGGCCAACCGGTTCGTGCATCTCCAGTGGGCCCACGACCACGAGGTCGTCGTGCGCGGACTCGGCGGCACCTGGCCGCGCGCCACCCTGCCACGGCTCGACCCGCGGAAACTGCCTCAGGCCGTGGACTTCGCCCGCCGCGCGGTGTGCGGGCTCCTCGCCGCCCGCCCCGGACTCGTCCATCGGCTGCCGAGCAGCGAGACCCGGCGGGGCGGGGCCTGGCCCTCACCCCGCAGCTGGGAGATGACCTTGAACCTGATCGCCTTCGCGACCGCCGCCGGATCCTCCCGGGAAGTACTCTCCCTGCTGGTCAGGGGCGCGGTGGGGGACGGCCCGGGACTGGAGCTGCTGGCGAGCGTGGACCGGATGGACCTGCCCGACCCCGAGACACTGCTCGCCGACCCCGCGGGTGCCGTCCTGCCCGAGCGGGGAGATCTGCGCCAGGCCGTCCTCGACGGCGTGGTGGCCGCGGTCCGCGAGCGGCCCGAGAAGGCCCGCTGGGACGCCGCGTGGGCCCTGCTCGTCCGAGCGCTGGACACCGGAGCCCCGGACCTGGTGGTCGTTCCCGCGACCACACTCGCGACGCTGCGCCAGGAGCACTGGGACGTTCCCGCGTCCATCGAGCGGCTGGCCGGGGCGGTGACGCTGTCCAGGCGCGCGGACGACGCGGCGGCCCGCACCGCGGTCGCCGTCAAGGCGGGACGATGACGGCGGCGGCACCCGGGGCCCTGGACCTCGAAAAGCTCTACGCCGCCCGCCTGCACGCGGCGCGGGTCCGCCCCTATCTGGCGACGGCGCTGTTCGCCCTGCACACCGTCGAGTCCCGGTGGGTGCCGACGATGGCCGTCGACCGGTACTGGCGGTGCTACGTCTCGCCGGGGTTCGTGGACCGCATGCCCGTCGAGGATCTGGCAGGTGTCTGGGTGCACGAGGTGTCGCACCTGTTGCGCGACCACCACGGCCGCAGCGAACGGGTCGCCCGTGAACGCGGACTCACCGGCCCGGGGGAACGGCTGCGGATGAACATCGCCGCCGACTGCGAGATCAACGACGACGCGTTCGGCGAAGGGCTCGTGCGGCCCGAGGGCGCCGTCACGCCGCAGCTCCTGGACCTGCCCCCGGGGGAGCTCATGGAGGACTATCTCCGCCAGTTCCGGCTCGGGCCGCGCACGCAGAGCCTGGCCTGGCTGGACTGCGGCAGCGGCGCCGACGGACGGGAACGGGAGTGGGACCTCGGGCCGGACGGTGCGCACGGCCTCAGCGCGCACGAGCGCGACGCGGTCCGTTTCCGGGTCGCGCAGGGCATCAAGGCCCGCCCCGGGAAGAGCCCGGCGCGATGGCGGCGGTGGGCGGAGGAGGCCTTCCACCAGCCGCAACCGTGGCGGGAGTTGCTCGGGGCCGCCGTCCGCTCCGCGGCCTCGGGGCCCGGCGCGGGCGAGGACTACACCTACGGCCGGCCCTCGCGGCGCTCGGCCGCCGTGCCCGGCGTCGTCCTGCCGAGCCTGCGCCGCAGACCGCCGCGGGTCTCGGTGGTCATCGACACCTCCGGGTCGGTCAGCGACGCGGAGCTGGGCGGCGCGCTCCTGGAGGTCTCCGCCATCTCCCGTGCCGTGGGCGGCCGTCGAGACCTGATCACCGTGGTGTCGTGCGACGCGGCGGCCGGGATCGCGCACCCCTTGTGCCGCGCCGAGGGCATTCCGCTGACGGGCGGTGGCGGTACGGATCTGCGCTCGGGATTCACCGCGGCGCTACGGGCCCGGCCGCGCCCCGATGTCGTCGTGGTCCTGACCGACGGGCAGACCCCCTGGCCGGAAGCGCAACCCCCGTGCCGGACGGTCGTGGGCCTCTTCCCCCGCAGCAGCCCGGACGGCTCCCGCGACGAGGACGATCCCGACTACGCGCCCGACGCACCGCCCGCCTGGGCGCGCGTGGTCGAGATCGGGACGGTCCCGGCGGCCCGGTGAACACTCGGAACGGCGCGGAATCAGGACGGTGAGCGGGGCGGATCCTGCCGTACGACGGGCTACCGGATACAGGGTCTGACCGGCACCGGCACCGGCACCGGCACCGACGCCCTCAGCCGGACGGCGGGCCGTACGGGGTGGGTCGAGCAACTCCGTTAGTACGCGCGGCCCTTCGGCGGAGCTCGGATCGTACGACCGGTCGGGCATGCGCTACCGGGGTTCATTCGCAGTGCGTCGGCCCCAGTGCCGCGTAGCGGCACGGGGGCCGGGCGAGCAGGCCGGAATCTCCCTCCTTCAGCAGGGAGAGCAAGTCAAACGCTGTATCCCCCGTCCACCCCCAGCGCCTGCCCCGTGATGAAGCCCGCGCGGTCCGAGGCCAGGAACGCGACGGCCTCGGCGACGTCCCTCGCGGTGCCGAAGCGGCGCAGCGGGGTGTTGCGGCGGGTGATCTCCATTGCCGCGTCGTCGAGTTCGCCGGAATCGATCAGACGGGCGGCGATGCCGTCGGTCAGCATGCCGGGTCCGACGCAGTTCACCCGGACGCCGTAGCGCCCCTCCTCGGCGGCCAGGGCGCGGGCGACCGCCTCGACCGCCCCCTTGGGGCCGGAGGAGAGCCCGTCGCGGACGGGGAACCGGCGGGTGGCCACGGTGGTGACGGCGACGACACTGCCCCGGCTCTCCCGCAACAGGGGCAGCGCGGGATGCACCAGATTGAAGAACGCTCCGGCGTCCGCGTCGAGTTGGGCCCGGAACCGGCTCGGCGTGACCCTGCTCAGGTGCACCATCGGCACGTGCGGGCCCGCCGCGTGAACGAGGGTGTGCAGTCCGCCGAGCGCCGCGGCCGTCTCGGACACGGCGGCGGCGACGGCCTCCTCCTCGGTCAAGTCGAGCCGCAGCGCCGTGACATGGCGGCCCTGCTCCGCGAACTGCTCCGTGATCTCCGCGGCGAGCGCGTCGGCGGCCGCCTCGCTGGAGCGGTAGGTGAACGCCACGTCGCTGCCCCGCTCGGCCAGCATCCGCACGATCGCCGCGCCGATGCCGCCGGTGCCGCCCGCGACGAACGCGACACCCTTCCGGTGCGAGAAATCCGACGTCTTCGACATCGACATCACAGTCCCAGGGATTGGCGATGATGACCTTCATGACCTCGCCGGTCCCGGCGTGTATCGGGGCGATGCACGCGTCCGCGTACAGCCGGGCGACGGGGTATTCCAGCATGTATCCGTGCCCGCGAACAGGTGCAGGCACCGATCCACCGCCCGCGCGCGCATCGAGGCGACGGGGCGGAGTTGTTCAGGGCTGGGTCGGCGTCAGGTGGAGGTCCGTGCTCGACAGGGTCATCGGCGACGCCGAGACGGCGCGCAGACGGATGCGTACACCGGCCCGTGGGAGGTGGAAAGTCCCGTCGGGGGGCCGGAGTTCGTACCGGCCGGAGGCGTGTCCGGCCAGCGTGGTGGGGCCGGACGTCACCGTCCAGTAGCGGCTCATGCCCTGGCCCGTGGTCACCGTGAAGTGCGGACTCAGCGCCGCGGCACCGAGGTTGGTGACGCCGACGCTGAGTCCGGTCACCGTGCGGGCGGTGCGGCGCGCGTCGACGACCTGCATGCGCAGCGGCGGTGACCCGGTGGCCGCCAGGCTCACCGCCGCCACGCTCGGGGCCAGCAGCAGGGCGACCGCGGCCGCCTGGGCCCCGCGCCGGTGCAGGCCGCGCAGGAAGGCGGGGCGGGGCTGCCACGCTGTTCTGAAGGACTGCCAGGGCGCGGTGATGGCGGCGGCCACCCACAGCGGCGTCATCAGCAGGTAGTAGCCGTCCTGCGACCGGGTCGCCACGTAGAAGGCGCACCAGGGCAGTACGGTCGCCGCCGGCCCCAGCCGTCGTACGAACAGCACGAACAGCGCCAGCAGCGCCGCCGCCAGCAGCAGGCTCGCGTGCGCGTACCAGGCGATGCGGTCGCTGCCGTCGGTGAAGTACAGCGAGATGCCGACCAGGCCCTGCCCGTGGATGTCCGCGTCCTGGGTGAGCGGCAGCGCGATCCCGGAGAGCCAGGCGCGTGGCTCGCTCGCGATGAAGTACACGTTGATCAGCAGCCAGGTGGTGGCGGCGACGCCGACGATCCGCCCCACCGCGATCGCAGCCGCGCGCGCACCGAGGTCCCCGCGGCGCAGCGCGTACACCCCGGCCAGCAGGAACGGTGCGAGGAACCAGGGTAGTTGCTGTGCCGCGCAGGCCGCCCCGAGGCAGGCGGCGCGCGCGATGTCGCCGCGTCCGCCGAGGCCCGTCCGTGGCCAGCCGACCACCACCGGGATGAGCAGGGCGCAGGCGAGGATCGCCGGGTAGCCGAGCCGCGCGTACGTCGGCAGCAGACCGAATCCGAGACAGGCCAGTGTCGCGGCGGAGCGCCACGGCACCGGAAGCATCCGCCACATGACGACCGTGCCCGCGATCAGGGCTCCGGTGCTGACCATCGTCGCGGGGACCGCGCCGTGTCCGACCCACAGAAGCGGCGCGGTGAGCATCAGCGCGAGGGGTGGATAGCCGTACGTGAAGTCGTAACCGCCGGTCATCGTCGGGGTGAGGGCCACCCCGTGGCCGAAGAGCCAGGGCCACGGACGGTCGTAGACCTGGTGACCGGCGAGGAACTCGTGGGCGGCCTGGGTGGTGAGGACCGACTCGTCGCTGCCGGGGTGGCTCATGACCAGCCCGCACACGGCGAGGGTCAGCGCGGTCACGAGGACGCAGAGGTCGAGCCGCGCCAGCGAGCGTCCCCGGCGCACCACGAGGGTCAGTACGCCCGTGACCAGGATCGAGGCGTAGCAGAGCGAGACGACCGCGGCCACGACGAGGCGGTGGCTCGCGGCCTGCGCCCACAGCGGACGCGTACCGATGAAGAGGCTGATGTCGGCCACGAGGGTCAGGACGCGGTGCCACTGTGCGGGCGTCTCGTCCGGGTTCCACCGCGCGAGCAGCCCGCCGGGCGAGACCTGCGGAGGGGCCTGCCGACCGGTGGGCGCTGGCTTGGTTTCTGCCGAGTACACGCTGTAAGACGCTAATTCCCGCAGGTGAACCGTGCTCGACAGGACGTGAAGAGTCGGGTGTGAGGCGAGTAAGAGCACGCCTGCCGTACGTCCTGCGCGTCAGGCGTTGGACAGCGACACCTCCGTGGACTTGATGAGCGCGACGACCTCGGAACCCGCCGAGAGGCCGAGTTCGCTGACCGCGTCCTTGGTGATCGCGGAGGTCAGCTCGCCGCCCTCGACCTGGACCTTGACACGGGCCATGGCGCCGCCCGACGCGACGTCGGTGACCGTGCCCGGCAGCTGGTTGCGGATGCTCAGTCCGGTCACCCGGCCGGTCGCGAGGGACACCTCCGTCGACTTGATCAGGGCCCGCACCGTGGAGCCGGAGGTCAGGCCGAGCTCCTGTACGGCCTCCAGGGTGACGGCCGCGGTGATCTCCTGCCCGGCGTCGAGCCGGACCTTCACCGTCGCCATCACCTCACCGGGGGTGACGGAGGTGACGGTGCCGGGGAGCTGGTTGCGGATGCTCAGGCTCATGCGGAGGCCTCGATTGCTGTGCGACGCGATGAATATGGACGTATACGTGACGGATTTGGACGTATGTGCGTAGCTTGCCGCACGCGTCGTCTCCGCGTCCGGGGCGCGGGCCGTGTCGCTGTTGGGCCGAACGGGTGACCATGCGTAAGAATTGCCCGGTGCAGACTACGAGTGCGAGCCAGGACGGGGTGGATCGATGACCGGCCACGACGTCACCGATGAACAGTGGGAGGGGCTCGCCCAGGTCGTTCCGTTGCGCGGCCGGGACGCCTGGCCCTCGGCGGTGCGCCACCGGTCGATACCGGAGGCCGAGACCGAGACGAGGCGCCGCTTCGTGGTCCTGCGGGTCAATGTCTTCGCGGACGCCCGCGACGTCGCCGAGACGCTCATGTCCGGTATCCCCGTCCTCCTCGACCTGACCGGCGCGGAGATCGAGGTCGCCAAGCGGGTGCTGGACTTCAGCACGGGTGTGGTCTTCGGCCTCGCCAGCGGCATGCACCGGGTCGACCGGAACGTCTTCCTGCTGACGCCCCCGGGGACCGAGGTGCGGGGGCTGATGGAAGGGGTGGGAGTCCACGGGCTCTGACGCCGGCCCCGGCCCGCACCCCGACCCCGACCCCGACGCCGGGGTGCGGGCCGGGGTGGGGCCGATGGAGTCACCCGCTGTGGATCGGGCGGTTCTGTCCCCCGATCGTAGGAAGGTCCCCCGGGTGTAACGGTTCGCCTCGCGGTGGAGCCCTACCGTCCGCATATGACTCTGTCCTCGCCGGAAGCTCCCACGACGGCGGAGGCGCGCCCCGTCCGTCCGGGCGTCACCGAGCTGCGGCTCGCCGCCTTCGCCACCCATCGCCGCGTCCGGCTCCCGCTCGGACCGCTCACTCTCGTCACCGGCCCGAGCGGCAGCGGTAAGACGGCCGCCCTGCGTGCGTACGAGGCGCTGGCGCGGCTCGGTGCCGGTGCCGGGCTCCGGGAGGTGTTCCCGGATCCGGTCGCCTGTGTGCCCGAGCGGTCGCGGCCCGACGCCCAGCGGCGCCGCGGCTTCCGCGTCGGCTGCACGGTGGACGGCCCCGAAGGACCGGTCCGGCTCGATGTCGCCGTCCAGGCCGAACCCGAACTGCGCATCGTGGGTGAGCGGTTGACGGCGGGCGGGCAGACCCTGCTGGAGACGGCGCTGCGCGACCCGGGCCGCCCGTTCGTCCAGGCGGCCTGGCACACCGGGGGTCCCTCCGCGGTGACCCGGGTCCCGCTTCCCGACGACCGGCTCGGCACCGCGCTGCTGCCCCTGCGTGTCGCGGGCCGCACCGCAGGCGAGTGCCAAGTCCTCGCCGCCGCCGAGCAGATGGTGCTCGCGCTGCGGTCGGTCTACGTCTGCGATCCGAGCCCGGAATCCATGCGCGCTCCTGTTCCGCTCGGCTCCGGGCGGCTCCTGCGCGGCTGCGACAACCTCGCCGAAGTGCTGTGGCGCACAAGGTCGGAGTGCGGCCACCGTTACGCCCATCTGGTCACCGCTGTCCGTGCCGGCTGCGCGGGCACGGTCACGGACGTGCTGTCCGAGGTGCTCGGCGACGGCACCGTACGCGCGCTCCTCGACCGCGGGGACGGCGTCCGTACGCCGCTCGGGCTGCTCGGGGACGGCGAGTTGAGGTATCTCGCGCTGGCCCTGGTGCTGCTCACCGGGCCCGGCGTCCTGGAGGTCGACCCGGCGGGCGAGGTCCCGGCCGCGTTCCAGTCGCTGACGGTCCTGGCCGACGGTCTCGACCGCGGACTGGACGCCCGGCAGACCGGGGAACTGGTGCGGCTGGCGGCGCGGATGTGCGAGCGCGGGCACATCCGGCTGATGGGCGCGCTGAGCGACGGAGCTCACGTGTTCGGGGCGGCCGGGGTCGCGGTGGTAGACCTGACGCCGTGAGTGAACTTGACGTAGCGACACTGCAGCGCAGACTGGCCGAGTTCGCGGCCGCGCGGAACTGGCAGCCGTACCACACCCCCAAGAACCTGGCCGCCGCCCTGAGCGTGGAGGCCTCCGAACTCGTCGAGATCTTCCAGTGGTTGACGCCCGAGGAGTCGGCCCGTGTCATGGACGACAAGGAGTCGGCGCACCGTGTGACCGACGAGGTCGCGGACGTCCTCGCGTACCTGCTCCAGTTCTGCGAGGTGCTGGGCATCGACCCGCTCGCGGCCCTCGACGCGAAGATCGACCGGAACGAGCGGAGGTTCCCGGTACCGGGAAGTCCCTGACGGCTTCCCTGACGGCTTCCCTGGACCGGGCGCTCCTCGACGGGCCTTCCTTGCATCGCCGGGTTCCCGGCAGGCGGCCTTCTCGCGCCGGAGGGTTCCTGGCGGGGCGGGCTTCCTCGCGCCGGAGATCCTGACAGGCGGGCCGCCCCGCGTCGGGGAGTTCCTGGCGGGCGGCCCTTTCCCGGCATTGCAGGGCGCCCCTGATGTGCCTTCCCGGCCCCCGGGGAACCCCTTGCCGGGGCGGCCGTCACGCGACACGAAAGAGGAACCTGCTACTCTCCGTAGCTGTCAAGGCGCCTCGATGCGATTCCGTGTCCACAGATTTCGGGCTTCCTCTGGCTTTTCGTCTCAAGGGACTTCACTCTGGGTAGTGAACAAGGGAGTTCGGGCGGACGTGCGAGAGCGCGTCGGACAGACGGGGGCAGCGCATGGAAGCGGTGCGGCTCATCGTGGCGAGCAGACGCGCTCTGGCGGAGAGCGGTGACACCCCGGAGGTGATGGCGGAAGCGTGGCAGGCGCATTCCCTGGCGCAGGCGATCGGCAGCCGCCTCGCCGTGTCCGGACCTCCTGAACTCCGGGGCGAGGCACTCGGGTTGACCGAGCTGGCGGGTCGCGGCTGCGGAGTGCTGGGCAATCACGCCCTGGGGGCCGGTGCCTTACGGGCCGCCCAGCTCACGGAGTTGGGTGACGCGCGCGAGGCGCTGCTCTGCCTCGGCTGCCTTCTGGGTGAGGTCGGCATAGCCCTGGTCGGCGTTGCCTGCGCGGCGGACGGCGAGGGGATCTACTGGCAGTGCATGGAGGCGATCGACGCGGCGGACGAGTCCCGGGACCGTGTCCTGGAGATGCTGAGACGACTCGCGGTGCGGGACGAGAAACGGGTGGTGGAGCGGGACTCGGCCGCGGGATAGGCCAGAGGAGCGAGCCCTGCCTCCGTCGCGCTTCGACCACCTCGCCCGATCCCGCCCCCGTCGGGCCTCGCCCGGCCGCTCACCCCAGCTGCGGCGTCACCTCGGAGGCGATCAGGTCCAGGTGGTCCAGGTCGTCGAGGTCGAGCATCTGGAGGTACATCCGTTGTGAACCGACCGCCTGGTACTGGGCGATCCGCTCGACGACCTCCGCCGGGGAACCCGCGAGTCCATTGGCCTTCAGTTCGTCGACGGTGCGGCCGATGGCGTCCGCCCGTCGCCGCACCTCGCCGTCGGTCCGCCCGACACACGCCACCAGGGCGTTGGAATAGACGAGTTCGTCGGTCTTGCGCCCGGCCTGTCGCAAAGCCGCGCGTACTCGGCCGAACTGTGCCTGTGTGTCGGAGATCGACGCAAAGGGGATGTTGAACTCGTCACCGAACCGCGCCGCGAGCGCCGGGGTCCGCCTGGCCCCGTGGCCGCCGATCAGGACGGGCACCTTCGACTGCGTGGGCTTGGGCAGCGCCGGCGAGTCCTTGAGCTGGTAGTAGGTCCCGTCGAAGCTGAACCGCTCGCCGACCGGCGTGCCCCACAGACCGGTCACGACGGCGAGTTGCTCCTCCAGGCGGCCGAACTTCTCCTTCGGGAACGGAATGCCGTACGCCGTGTGCTCGGCCTCGTACCAGCCGGCGCCGAGGCCGAGTTCCACACGGCCGCCCGACATCTGGTCGACCTGGGCGACCTGAATGGCGAGGACGCCCGGGAGGCGAAAGGTTCCGGCGGTCATCAGGGTGCCCAGGCGGATGCGGCTCGTCTCGCGGGCGATGCCGGCCAGGGTGATCCAGGCGTCGGTGGGGCCGGGGAGCCCGTCGGCGGACCCCATGTGCACATAGTGATCAGAACGGAAGAAGGCTCCGTAATGGAGGTCTTCGGCGGCCTTGGCGACGCGGAGCAGCGTGTCGTAGGTCGCGCCTTGCTGCGGTTCTGTGAAGACTCGAAGATCCATGTATCCATCATGCACCGGTCGCAACAGGCGCCCCGTGCCGAACCGCTGTCACGTCTATGCCGATCGGGAAGCGGCATGGCCGACGAGGTCCGCGGCGGACAGCGCGGCTCCATCCGCGGTTCCGCCGCAGTTCCGCCGACGAGGCCCGCGGACGGCGGTGGCTGGACCTCTGGCGGGGTCCGGAACGGGCGAGGTGGCTCCGCCGGTGCCGGTGCCGGTGCCGGTGCGGGTCCGGCACCGGCGCGGGTCCGGGGCGGGGCTAGTTCTGCCCGGTGAGCTGGGGGTACAGCGCGCTCAGCTCGCTGGAGAGGCCGGCCTTGACCTGGCGGGTGAGCGCGTCCGCGAGGACTTCGTGGGCGTCCGTCTCGATGCCGTCGAGTGCCTGCTCGGCGACGCTGTGCGCGGACACCTTGGGAACGTCGAGGCCCGCGGTCAGATCGGTGTCGACGTAGCCGACGTGCAGCCCGGTGACCTTGATGCCGCGCGGCTGGAGCTCCAGCCGCAGGGCGTTGCTCTGGGACCACAGGGCGGCCTTGGCGGCGCTGTAGCCGTCGGCCCCGGGCACGGTGACCCACGACAGCACCGAGTGGACGGTCAGGATGTGCCCGCCGCCGTTGTGCTCCAGGACCGGGACGAATGCCCGGGTGGTGAGCAGCGGCCCGAAGAAGTTGATGTCGAATTCGCGCCGTATGTCCTCGACGGGGGAGTCGAGGAAGGACGTGGAGGCCGTCGCGCCCGCGTTGTTGATCAGCAGGGTCACGTCCTGGGCCTGGGCGGCGGCCGCCGCGACCGATGCCGGGTCGGTGACCTCCAGCGCCAGCGGCACCGCGTCGGGGTGGGAGACGGTCCGCGGGTCGCGGGCGGTCGCGTAGACCTTCTTGGCGCCGCGCTCGTAGAGGGCCTCCACGAGGGTCCTGCCGATGCCGCGGCTGCCGCCCGTCACGAGCGCCACCGAACCTTCGATGCTGGTCATGAGCTTCTCCTCTTGGGGGCCGCTTGTTGAAGGCCGTGTGGAAACCGATCGGTTTCCTATGCTACCCGCACTGTAAACCGATCGGTTTCCGTGACGCAAACGGAGAACGTAAGCTGGGCCCATGACACAGGCGCCCTCGACCGCGACCGCCGGTTCCTCGACCCGTGACCGACTGCTCGACGCCGCGGCCGATCTCTTCTACCGCGAGGGCGTCGGCGTCGGCGTCGAGGCGCTGTGCCGGGTGGCCGGAGTGTCCAAGCGGTCGATGTACCAGCTCTTCGACAGCAAGGACGGCGTGCTGGCGGCGAGCCTGGAACGTAGCGCACCCGCCTACCAGGCCTTCCTGCTGCCACCCGACGACGACCGGTCGCCGCGTGATCGCGTTCTGCACGTCTTCGAGCGTCTCGAAGAGCTCGCCGACCGCCCGGACTTCCGTGGCTGCCCCTTCGTGGCCGTGACCGCTGAACTGAAGGCGCCGGATCACCCCGCGAGCCTGGTGGCCCGCCGCTGCAAGGACGCGCTGACGGCGTTCTTCCGGCAGGAGGCGGAGCGCGGTGGAGCCCCGGACCCCGAGATCCTCGCACGCCAACTGACCGTCGCCTTCGACGGATCGGGTGTGCGGGCCGTCATGCAGGGCCGGGGCCTCGACGGCCTCGCCCTCGCGACCGCCGCCACCCTGCTCGACGGCGCGGGTATGAACGGACGTGGAGATGCTCCGCACCGCGGCCCGGAGACCTCCGGCTGACCCTGTGCCGCACCCGGGCGGGGCCCTGTTCCGCACCCCCCCCGGGGGGCTCCTGTTCCGCACCCGGAGGGACCCTCTGCCGCACGCTGGCGGGCCCTTGTGCCGCACCCCCGGCGGGCCCGTGGGTGGCGAAAAACCCCGGGTCCACCTGGGGCGTTCGCTGTACGTTGTGGGGGCGCGCCGAGGACAGGCGTCGCCCCCGCGGTCGGCCGCGGCGCGGCGTGGCCACGGCCGCGCGGGCCGGGGGAGAACCGGGAGCGGCGACGGCCGAGGCGCGCTCGCCCACGCTGCGGCTCACCGGCGTCCGGCACGTGCGCGCCCCTGCGCACCGGTCGGGCGGTCCGTTGGGTCTCCGCAGCCCAGAAGACGTTTCGAGGCAGACCCACCGTGTTCCTGACGATCAGTACCACCGGTACCCCAGAGCGCCCCGCGACCGATCTCGGCTTCCTGCTGCACAAGCATCCCGACAAAGCGCAGACGTTCTCGACCTCGTACGGCACGGCGCACGTGCTGTACCCCGAGGCGGGCGTCGAGCGATGCACGGCCGCGCTGCTGCTCGAGGTCGACGCGGTGGCGCTGGTCCGGCGGGGCAAGGGCAAGGGGCGCGGCGGCGCCCCCGACGCGGCGCTCGCGCAGTACGTCAACGACCGCCCGTACGCCGCGTCCTCGCTGCTCGCCGTGGCGATCGGCGCCGTCTTCTCCAGCGCGATGAAGGGCCAGTGCGCCGCCCGGCCCGAGCTGCCCGCCGAGGCCAGGCCACTGCGTGTCGAGGTGCCGGCGCTGCCCGCACGCGGCGGCGCGGACCTCGTCCGCGGGCTCTTCGAGCCGCTGGGCTGGACGGTGACGGCCGAGCCCGTGCCGCTCGACGTCAGCTTCCCGGAGTGGGGCGACTCCCGCTACGTACGCCTGGAACTGGCGGCGGAGGAACTGACGGTCTCCGAAGCCCTGCGCCACCTCTACGTACTGCTCCCGGTCCTCGACGACGCCAAGCACTACTGGGTGTCGTCCGACGAGGTCGACAAGCTGCTGCGAGCGGGCGAGGGCTGGCTGCCGGACCACCCCGAGCACAAGCTGATCACCAGCCGCTATCTCTCCCGGCGTTGGTCACTGACCCGGGAGGCCATGGAGCGCCTCGAACTCGTCCGGCTCGCCGAGACCGACGACACCGAGGTCGAGGAGATCGACAACGCCGTCGACGAGGAGACCGACACCGAGGAGAAGCCGGTGCCGCTCGCCGTGCTGCGCCGGGACGCGATCCTCGCCGCGCTGCAGGTGTCCGGCGCGAGCCGCGTCCTCGATCTCGGCTGTGGACAGGGCCAGTTGGTGCAGGCGCTGCTCAAGGACACCCGGTTCACCGAGATCGTCGGGGTCGACGTGTCGATGCGCGCGCTCACCATCGCCTCGCGCCGGCTCAAACTGGACCGCATGGGCGAGCGGCAGGCCGCGCGGGTCCAGCTCGTGCAGGGCTCGCTCGCCTACACCGACCGTCGGCTCAAGGGGTACGACGCCGCCGTGCTCAGCGAGGTCATCGAGCACCTCGACCTGCCCCGGCTGCCCGCCCTGGAGTACGCGGTGTTCGGTTCCGCCCGCCCGCGGACCGTTCTCGTGACGACCCCGAACGTCGAGTACAACGTCCGCTGGGAGACCCTGCCGGCCGGACACTCCCGGCACGGCGACCACCGCTTCGAGTGGACCCGAGAGGAGTTCCGCGCCTGGGCCCGCAGGGTCGCCGAACGGCACGGATACGACGTGGAGTTCACCCCCGTCGGCCTCGACGACCCCGAGGTCGGCCCGCCCACCCAGATGGCCGTCTTCACCCTGGCCGCCGCCACCGCCACCCCGACCGCCACCCCGACCGCGAAGGAGGAGGCAGCATGAGCGAGCAGACCACCCCGGGGCGCGTCCTGCCCGTCACCGACCTCTCCCTCGTTGTCCTGATCGGTGCGTCGGGTTCCGGCAAGTCGACCTTCGCCCGACGGCACTTCAAACCGACGGAGGTCATCTCCAGCGACTTCTGCCGGGGCCTGGTGGCCGACGACGAGAACGACCAGAGCGTCAGCGGCGACGCCTTCGACGTGCTGCACTACATCGCCGGCAAGCGGCTCGCCGCCGGCCGCCGGACCGTCGTCGACGCGACCAGCGTCCAGGAGGAGAGCCGCCGCGCGCTGATCGAACTGGCCAAGAAGTACGACGTGCTGCCCATCGCCATCGTGCTCGACGTGCCCGAGGAGATCTGCGCCGAGCGCAACGCCGCGCGCACGGACCGCGCCGGGATGCCGCGCCGCGTCATCCAGCGCCACATCCGCGAACTGCGCCGTTCCCTGCGCCGCTTGGAACGCGAGGGCTTCCGCAAGGTGCACGTCCTGCGCGGGGTCGCGGACATCGAGAACGCGTCGGTGGTGACCGAGAAGCGCTTCAACGACCTGACCCACCTCACCGGCCCGTTCGACATCGTCGGCGACATCCACGGCTGCGCCTCCGAGCTGGAGACCCTGCTCGGCAAGCTCGGCTACGTCGACGGCGTGCACCCCGAGGGCCGTACGGCCGTCTTCGTCGGCGACCTGGTCGACCGCGGTCCGGACTCGCCCGGCGTGCTGCGCCGCGTGATGTCCATGGTCGGCTCGGGCAACGCCCTGTGCGTGCCCGGCAACCACGAGAACAAGCTCGGCCGCTACCTCAAGGGCCGCAACGTCCAGCACAGCCACGGACTTGCCGAGACCATCGAGCAGCTGGACCGGGAGAGCGACGAATTCCGAGCCACGGTACGGGAGTTCGTCGACGGGCTGGTCAGCCACTACGTCCTCGACGGCGGGCGGCTCGTCGTCTGCCACGCCGGCCTGCCCGAGAAGTACCACGGCCGCACCTCGGGCCGGGTCCGCTCGCACGCGCTGTACGGCGACACGACCGGGGAGACCGACGAGTTCGGGCTGCCCGTGCGCTACCCGTGGGCGGAGGACTACCGGGGGCGCGCCGCGGTGGTCTACGGGCACACCCCGGTCCCCACGGCCACCTGGCTCAACAACACCATCTGCCTCGACACCGGCGCCGTCTTCGGCGGCAAGCTCAGCGCGCTGCGCTGGCCGGAGCGCGAGCTCGTCGACGTACCGGCCGAGCGGGTCTGGTACGAGCCGGCGAAGCCGCTGGCCACCGAGGCGCCGGGCGGACACGAGGGCCGTCCGCTGGACCTCGCGGACGTGCACGGCCGCAGGGCCGTCGAGACCCGGCACGCCGGCCGGGTGGCCGTCCGCGAGGAGAACGCCGCGGCGGCCCTGGAGGTCATGAGCCGCTTCGCGGTGGACCCCCGGCTGCTCCCGTACCTCCCGCCGACCATGGCACCGACCGCGACCTCGCACGTCGAGGCCCGCGGCGGAGCCGCTGACGAACACTTCCTGGAGCACCCCGCCGAGGCGTTCGCCCAGTACCAGGAGGACGGGGTCGCGCGGGTCGTGTGCGAGGAGAAGCACATGGGGTCGCGGGCGGTGGCCCTGGTCTGCCGGGACGCGGACGCGGCCCGCGAGCGGTTCGGCGTCGACGGCCCCACCGGGTCGCTGTACACCCGTACCGGCCGCCCCTTCTTCGACGACGCCGCCGTCACCGAGGAGATCCTCGGCCGGGTGCGCGCCGCCGCGACCGAGATCGGCCTGTGGGAGGAACTGGACACCGACTGGGTGCTGCTGGACGCCGAGTTGATGCCGTGGTCGCTGAAGGCGTCCGGGCTGCTGCGCAGTCAGTACGCCGCTGTCGGCGCCGCGTCCGGTGCCGTGTTCCCCGGAGTGCTGGCGGCGCTCGAAGGGGCGGCGGCGCGGGGCGTCGACGTCGGTGACCTGTTGACGCGCCAGCGTGAACGGGCCGCGGACGCCAAGGCGTTCACGGACGCGTACCGCCGCTACTGCTGGACCACGGACGGCCTCGAAGGCGTCCGCCTCGCACCGTTCCAGATCCTGGCCGTCCAGGGCCGGAGCCTTGCCGCGCTGCCGCACGACGAGCAACTCGCCCTGATCGACCGGCTCGTGGAACACGACGGGAGCGGGCTGCTGCACACCACCAGGCGGCTCCACGTCGACACCGGCGACCCGGAGTCGGTGCGGGCCGGTGTCGACTGGTGGCTGGAGATGACCGGCCGCGGCGGTGAGGGCATGGTCGTGAAGCCGGTCGGCGCGATGGTGCGCGGCGGTAACGGGCGGCTGGTGCAGCCCGGCATCAAGTGCCGGGGTCGCGAGTACCTGCGGATCATCTACGGTCCGGAGTACACCCGCCCGGAGAACCTCGCCCGGCTGCGCGGCCGCTTCCTCAACCACAAGCGGTCCCTCGCGATCCGCGAGTACGCCCTCGGCCTGGAGGCCCTGGACCGCCTGGCCGAGGGCGAGCCCCTGTGGCGCGTCCACGAGGCGGTGTTCGGCATCCTCTCCCTGGAATCCGAACCGGTCGACCCCCGCCTGTAGCGGGTCCACCCTCTCAACCCGGGCCGCCCCCGCAAGGGTCCCTCTGTACCCCGGGTGGGGGAGCCCCGCAAGGGGCGCGGGGAACTGCGCGGCCCGCCCCCACCGGGCCCGCAGCCGACCCCGCCCCCACCGGGCCCGCAGCCGACCCCGCCCCCACCGGGGCACACGTGACAGACCCGCCCGGGGGGGCAGCCCGGTCCGGGGCGGCGGGGCCCGGCGGGGTTCGGCGCAGCCGGTCGGCGAGGGAGCGAAGCGACCCTCAGCCGACCAGCCGGAGCCGAACCCCGGCCACCCCCACCCGCACGGTCTGCCCCCACGTCAACTCCACCGCATCCCCCTCCATCCCGTCCCCGAACACGATGAGCCGGTCCGACTCGACGGTGAGGGACAGTCGCCCGGAGGCGGTGAGCTCGCCGGCCACGAGCGAGGTCCCCGTGGCCGGCGACGGCCAGGCCTCGCGGACGAACCAGAGCAGGCGCTCGTCAGTGGGCCCCGGCAGCGGCAGCCCGCCGCCCCGCTCCTGCCACACCGACCGGAGCCAGCCGGTGGCCCCGGTCCCGGTCCCCACCAGCACCCCGGAGGACGCCTGGGGCTCGACGGCACCCCCGTACTCGTCGAGCCCCAGCCGATAGCGGGCCGTCTGATGGCCCGCGGCTCCCAGGTAGATCTCGTTGAGGGCGACCAGCCGCTGGGTGTCGTCCGCGACCGCCTCGACCATGGTCAGCTCGTCGGCGGCACCCCCGTGCGCGGAGGCGAGCAGCGCGCCCGCGTCCTGCGGCCGGTGCCGTACCAGCACGCCCGGATTGCGCCCGGGGTCGGCGTCGATCCCCACCACCGGCTGGCCGGCCAGGTACTTGGCCACGTTCGCGACCAGCCCGTCCTGTCCGACCACGACCACCACGTCCTCGGGCGCGAACAGGAAGCGGTCCAAGTCGGCGCGCTCCAAGCGTGCCTGACGCCAGGTCAACGGAATGGCGGACACCACCGAGGCGAGCGCCTCGCGGGCCCGCCGGTGCCGTTCGGCCACCTCCGCGATGTCCCGTCCGCGCGAGGACAGGAAGAACGCCGCCTGTCCGTGCGTGCCGTGACGAGCCGTCAACTCCTCGTACTCGGTGGTCCGGTGGACGAGGACGACCCTGGGCGCGAGACTCACGCCGGGTCTCCGGCGGCCCCGTTGCCCAGCTTGGCGAGCAGCCCGGTGAGGACGTCGGGCGAGACGGTGAGGTTCTCGATCCGCGGCAGGTTCTCCGCGAGCCGGGTGCCGGTCAGCGCGTGCAGCGTGGTGACGTCGACGTCGCCGTGCACCCGCAGCCAGGCCGCCTGCGCCTCGGCCCGCGCCGCGCCGACCTCGCGCTCCGCCTGTGCCTCGGCCCCGGCGAGCCGTACCTTCCGGGTGGCCTCCGCCTCGGCCAGCCGCACCGTGCGGGCCGCCTCCGCTCCGGCGCGCACCGCGTCCGCCGCCGCGAGTTCCTCGGCCTCGCGGCGCGCGTTCGTACCGCGCTGGTCGACCAACTGCTCCTCGCGCCGGGCGAGTTCGATCTGGCTGGCGAGTTCGTTCTCGGCGATGGCGCGCTCCCGCTCGACGGCGACCGCCCGGCGTTCGTACGTCGCCTTGTCCGCCTCCTGCTGGATCTGCTCGCGGGCGGGGGTGCGCAGGGCCCGTTCCACCTCGGGCTCCGGGCGCAGCGCGACGACCCGTACGGCGACCACCTCGATGCCTGTCGCGGGCAGCCGGGGTTCGGCGGCGAGGCCGTCCGCGATCCGCTCCCGTACCGCGGCGACGCCGTCCACCAGGGCGGACGCCAGTGACGTACGGGCCAGTACGTCGAGCGCGTGCTGCTGGGCCGTCTCGGTCAGCAGCGAGCCCAGCTGCTCCAGCGGGGTGCCGCGCCAGGCGCCGGAGTCGGGGTCTATGGAGAAGTCGATGCGGGAGGCCGCGACAGCGGGGTCGCTGATCCGGTAGGTGACGGTCGCCTGCACCGCGACGTCCTGGAAGTCGGACGTACGGGCGTGGAAGGTCATGGCCAACTCGCGGTCGTCGACCGGGACTTCGGAGAGCGCCGCGGTCAGTGAGCGGTACCAGAAGCTGAGTCCGGGGCCGTCGTGGACCAGGCGTCCCGACATGTGGTGCCGGACATGGGCTGTGGGCGCCCCGCGCAGATGGCGCCAGCCGAGGCGTCGCGTGATGTCGGCCATGAGTACCCCCTCTTCGCCGGGCGGTCCCGGCGGTTCCTCGTCACCCGCTGTCGCGTGTTGTCGTCAGTGAGACGATAATGGAGGGAACCGCTTATCGTCAAGGGGACGAAATGAATGCGGTGCGGCTCGGGCGATCCGCGGGTGAACACGCGTCCGGATGGTCAGGATGGAGACATGGGATTCCACGTCGACTCCGAGGCCGGGCGGCTGCGCCGCGTCATCCTGCACCGGCCCGATCTCGAGCTCAAAAGGCTCACCCCCAGCAACAAGGACGCGCTCCTCTTCGACGACGTGCTGTGGGTGCGCCGGGCGCGCGCGGAACACGACGGGTTCGCCGACGTGCTGCGCGACCGCGGCGTGACCGTCCATCTCTTCGGTGACCTGCTCGCCGAGACCGTGGCTATCGGTGCGGCCAGGTCGCTCGTCCTGGACCGGGTCTTCGACGAGAAGGAGTACGGGCCGCTCGCCACCGACCACCTCCGGGCCGCCTTCGAGACCCTGTCCGCTCCGGAGCTGGCGTCCGTGCTCGTCGGCGGCATGACCAAGCGCGAGTTCCTGGACGCGCACGCGGAGCCCACCTCCGTGCGCTTCCATGTCATGGACCTCGACGACTTCCTGCTGCGGCCGCTGCCCAATCACCTCTTCACCCGTGACACCTCCGCGTGGATCTACGACGGGGTCTCCATCAACGCCATGCGCTGGCCGGCCCGGCAGCGCGAGACCGTGCACTTCGAGGCGATCTACCGGCACCACCCGCTCTTCCGTGAAGAGGGCTTCAACCTCTGGTCGCAGGGGCAGGCGGACTACCCGTCCACCATCGAGGGCGGCGACGTCCTCGTCATCGGCAACGGCGCGGTGCTCATCGGCATGAGCGAGCGGACGACGCCCCAGGCCGTCGAGATGCTGGCGCACAAGCTGTTCGCGGCGGGCTCGGCGAGCACCATCGTGGCGCTCGACATGCCCAAGCGGCGGGCGCTCATGCACCTCGACACCGTGATGACGATGGTCGACGGCGACATCTTCACGCAGTACGCCGGGCTCGGCATGCTCCGCTCCTACACGATCGAACCGGGCGTGGGGGAGAAGGAGCTGAAGGTCACCGACCATCCGCCGGAGCACATGCACCGCGCCATCGCCGCGGCGCTCGGCCTGGGCGAGATCCGCGTCCTGACCGCCACGCAGGACGTGCACGCGGCCGAGCGGGAGCAGTGGGACGACGGCTGCAACGTCCTGGCCGTCGAACCGGGTGTCGTCATCGCCTACGAGCGGAACTCCACCACCAACACGCATCTGCGCAAGCAGGGCATCGAGGTGATCGAGATCCCGGGCAGTGAGCTGGGCCGGGGGAGGGGTGGTCCGCGCTGCATGAGCTGCCCCGTCGAACGGGACCCGGTGTAGTCCCGCGCGGCGGTGTCGTGGGGGCCGTACTCCCGGGGGACCGCGGAGTCGAACGCGAGACCGCGTACAGCTGCATATAAATTCTGAGCGTCGTATAGAATTCCAAGCGTCCGTTCCCGTCCTCGCCCCCGTCATCCCTGGAGCGCCCCATGGCGACAGTCCCGACCGCCCTCGCCGGCCGCCACTTCCTCAAGGAGCTGGACTTCACGGAGGGCGAGTTCCGCGGCCTGGTCGAGCTGGCCGCCGGGCTCAAGGCGGACAAGAAGCTGGGGGCGGAGACCCGGTATCTCACGGGCGTGAACATCGCGCTGATCTTCGAGAAGACCTCGACGCGCACGCGCTGTGCCTTCGAGGTCGCGGCCGCGGACCAGGGTGCCTCGACCACGTATCTGGACCCGACCGGCTCCCAGATCGGTCACAAGGAGTCGGTGAAGGACACCGCCCGCGTGCTCGGCCGCATGTTCGACGCCATCGAGTACCGCGGCGACAGCCAGGCCGCGGTGGAGGAGCTGGCCGCCTACGCGGGCGTGCCGGTCTACAACGGCCTCACCGACGAATGGCACCCGACCCAGATGCTGGCCGATGTCCTCACGATGACCGAGCACTGCGCCAAGCCGATCGGCGAGATCGCCTTCGCCTATCTGGGCGACGCCCGCTTCAACATGGGCAACTCGTACCTGGTCACCGGCGCGCTGCTCGGCATGGACGTGCGGATAGTGGCCCCGCAGGCCTACTGGCCGGCCGACGAGATCGTCGCGCAGGCCCGTGAACTCGCCGAGAAGAACGGCGGTCGCATCACCCTCACCGAGCACGTGGGAGAGGGTGTGCGGGGCGCCGACTTCGTGGCCACCGACGTCTGGGTCTCCATGGGGGAGCCCAAGGAGGTGTGGGCCGAGCGCATCGGTGCCCTCGTCCCGTACGCCGTGACCATGGACGTGCTGCGCGCCACCGGGAACCCCGACGTCAAGTTCCTGCACTGCCTGCCGGCCTTCCACGACCTCGGCACCGAGGTCGGCCGCGACCTCCACGCGGTGTACGGCCTCGACTCGCTGGAGGTCACCGACGAGGTATTCGAGTCGGCGCACTCCGTCGTCTTCGACCAGGCGGAGAACCGGCTGCACACGATCAAGGCGATCCTGGTCGCCACGCTGGCCTGATTTTCTCCGTACGATGTCCGGCGGCCCGGAGCCATCCCTTCCGGGACCGCCGCGCGACTCTCCCCCGAACTCTCGGCCTCGTTCGAGCGGGGGGCACCCCTGCGGTCGCACCCGCACCACCAGAAACGAGCACCACCCCGCATGCCCGCTCCACGCGTCAAGACCCCCGCTCAACTGATCGCCGAATCCGGTGCCGACCTCGAAGGCAACGGGCTCAAGCGCACGATGGGGCTCTTCCAGCTCATCTGCTTCGGCGTCGGCGCCATCGTCGGCACCGGAATCTTCGTCGGACTCTCCGACTCGGTCGCCCAGGCCGGACCCGCCGTGGTCGTCTCCTTCGTCCTCGCCGCGATCACCTGCGTCTTCACGGCGTTCGCGTTCGCGGAGCTCGGCGGCGCGATCCCCGTCTCGGGATCCTCGTACTCCTTCGCCTACGCCGGACTCGGCGAGGGCACGGCCTTCCTGGTCGGCTGGTGTCTCCTCCTGGAGTACGGCGTCTCCGTGTCGGCCGTGGCCGTCGGCTGGAGCCAGTACGTCAACGAACTGCTCGCGAGCCTCACCGGTACGCGGCTGCCCGCCGCGCTCTCCGCCGGCCCCTCCGACGGCGGAATCGTCAACCTTCCCGCCGTCGTCGTGATCGCGCTGGCCTCGGTCCTGCTGGTGCGCGGCGTGCGCGAGAGCGCCCGCGCGACCGCCGCGATGGCCGTGCTCAAGCTCGTCGTCCTCGTGCTGTTCTGCGCGATCGGCTTCAGCGCCTTCAAGGACGGCAACCTCACGCCGTTCTCCCCGGCCGGACTCGGCGGCATCGGCGCCGGCACCACGGCCGCGTTCTTCTCCTACATAGGCTTCGACGCGATCACCACGGCCGGCGAGGAGGCCAAGAACCCCCGCCGCGACATCCCCGTCGCCATCCTGGTCTGCATCGGCCTGGTCACGGTCCTGTACTGCGCCGTCGCCCTGGCCGCGATCGGCGCCATCGGCGGCGACAAGGTCGGCGGCCGCCGGGCCGCGCTGTCCTACGTGGTCGACGAGGTCACCGGCTCCACCGTCGGCGGCGCGGTGATCGCCTTCGGCGCGGTCGTCGCCATCGCCTCGGTCGTGCTCGCCGTGATGTACGGCCAGACCCGCATCCTGCTGTCGATGTCCCGCGACGGCCTGGTCCCGCGCGTGTTCGAGAAGGTGTCGCCGAGGACCTCGACGCCGGTCGCCGGCACCCTGATCGTCGCGCTCGTCTTCGCGCTCCCGGCGGCCTTCGCGTCCCTGGACTCCGTGGTCAACCTGTGCACCATCGGCACACTCGCCGTGATGGCCGCCGTCAACGTCGCGGTGATCGCGCTGCGCCGCCGCGAGCCGGGCCTCTCCCGCACCTTCCGGGTGCCGCTCTACCCCGTGGTGCCGCTGCTAGGTGTCGGCTTCTGCCTCTACCTGATGTACGAGACCGGCTGGACGACCTGGATCCAGTTCGCCGCCTTCCTCGCGGCCGGATCCCTGGTGTACGTCCTCTACGGGCGCCGCAATTCCCGGCTGGCCCGGACCGGCGCCCGCGCCGGAGCCGAGACGGCTACAGCACCGGACGCCGCTGAGCGGGAACCACAGGCAGTCTGAACCAGACCGCCTTGCCGGAGTCGGTGAGGCGGTGTCCGCAGGCCGAGCTGAGGGCGCGGAGCAGCAGCAGACCGCGCCCGTGCTCCTGCCAGGGGTCCGGCTCTCCGGGCGGGTGCGGGAGCGTGAGGTCGAGCGGCGGCACCGGGTCGGGGTCGTGCACCTCGACCCGGCAGCCGGTCGGCATCAGCTCGACGACCAGCTCTATCGGACCGTCGCCCGCGGTGTGCTCGACGGCGTTGGCGACCAGCTCCGCGGTGAGCAGTTCGGCGGTGTCGCTGTCGGCCGCGTGCTCCCGCTCGGCGAGTGCCGTGCGGACCAGGGCGCGGGCGACGGGCACGGCCGCGACGGTGTGCGGCAGCGCGATGCGCCAGGAGGCGGGTGCTGGGGTGTCGTGCAAGGCGGGTCCGTTCATGGAGCAGGCTGTCCTGCTTACAACCTAAGGAATGGTACGGCTCCACCGGGCGAACGCGCCCGGTGGGCTTTCTCGGGACATCGACCGGTGCGTCCCCGGGGTGCCGCGGTCTCCTTTCGGGACGTTCGGTCCGATACGGGGCTGTCTACCCGGACGATCGGTCCCTCTCCCGCATCCGCTCCCGCCGTTACACGGCTATCGATGATCCGTGACGCCGTGACGGACCTGGGCCACCTCGCGGCCGCACCCTCACGCCCTGTGGCCGTCCCTTCATGGCCTGTGGCCGCCCTCTCACGCGGCGCGACCGTCACTTCACGACTCGCAGTCATGGCGGCGCGTCATGTCACAGCACGCTGCGCCACGCCGAACGGTCTCGCGGGCGGCGCGATCGTCCGTCCGTCCGGGACGCCGCGATCGCCCTATCGCGCACTCATGACGACAGTCACGGATGAGTGATAACTTGGTTGAACAGTCGCATCGCGTCGCCCCCGCCCGAGGAGGCCGCCCGTCATGAGTCCCTTCACCGGCTCCGCCGGCCGCACTCCCGACTGGGAGCATCTGCGCTACGAGCTCACCGACGGCGTCGCCAAGGTCACCCTGGCCCGCCCCGAGAAGCTCAACGCGCTCACCTTCGGCGCCTACGCCGACCTGCGCGACCTGCTCGCCGAGCTGTCCCGTGAGCGGTCCGTCCGCGCCCTGGTGCTCGCCGGCGAGGGCCGCGGATTCTGCTCCGGCGGGGATGTCGACGAGATCATCGGCGCGACCCTGTCCATGGACACCGCCCAACTCCTCGACTTCAACCGGATGACCGGGCAGGTCGTCCGGGCCGTACGGGAATGCCCGTTCCCGGTGATCGCGGCGGTGCATGGGGTGGCGGCGGGTGCCGGAGCCGTGCTGGCGCTGGCCGCCGACTTCCGGGTGGCCGACCCGAGCGCCCGCTTCGCCTTCCTCTTCACCCGCGTCGGGCTGTCCGGCGGCGACATGGGCGCGGCCTATCTGCTGCCCCGGGTGGTCGGGCTCGGCCACGCGACCCGGCTGCTGATGCTCGGTGAACCGGTGCGGGCGCCCGAGGCCGAGCGCATCGGCCTGATCAGCGAACTCACCGACGAGGGCCACGCCGACGAGGGCGCCCAGGCACTGGCCCGCCGCCTCGCCGACGGTCCAGCACTGGCGTACGCGCAGACCAAGGCGCTGCTCACCGCCGAACTGGACATGCCGCTCGCCGCCTCCGTCGAACTGGACGCCGCGACCCAGGCCCTGCTGATGAACGGCGAGGACTACGCGGAGTTCCACGCGGCCTTCACGGAGAAGCGGGCCCCGAAATGGCGGGGGAGGTGAACCCGGGATGCGTACGGACGCGCGCGGGGAGAACCGCGAGGACCGTGCCGGGGCCGGCCGCGCGGCCGGCGGCGCCGTGCGCGTCGCGGTGATCGGCGGGGGACCCGGTGGACTCTACGCCGCGGCCCTCCTCAAACGCCTCGACCCGGCCCGCGAGATCACCGTCTGGGAACGCAACGCGCCCGACGACACCTTCGGCTTCGGTGTCGTCCTGTCCGACGAGACCCTCGGCGGCATCGAGCACGCCGACCCGGTCGTGTACGCGGCGCTCCAGGCCGAGTTCGTCCGCTGGGACGACATCGACATCGTGCACCGCGGGGTGCGCCACACCTCCGGCGGCCACGGCTTCGCCGCACTCGGGCGGCGCCGGCTCCTGGAGATCCTGCACGAACGCTGCCGCTCGCTGGGCGTCGACCTGCGCTTCACGGCCGAGGCCCCGCCCGTCGACGAACTGATGGCGGCCTACGACCTCGTCGTCGCCGCCGACGGAGTGCACAGCCTCACGCGCACGGCGTACGCACAGGTGTTCCGGCCGTCCGTCGAGGAACACCGCTGCCGCTACATCTGGCTCGCCGCGGACTTCGCCTTCGACGCCTTCCGCTTCGAGATCGCCGAGACCGAACACGGCGTGATGCAGTTGCACGGCTACCCGTACTCGTCCGACGCCTCCACCGTCATTGTCGAGATGCGCGAAGAGGTCTGGCGGGCCTCGGGGTTCGCGGACCTCGACGAGGCGGAATCGGTCGAGCGGTGCGGCAAGATCTTCGCGGACGCGCTCGGCGGACGCCCGCTGCGCGCCAACAAGTCGGCCTGGGCGACCTTCCGGACGATCGTCAACGACCGCTGGTCGCACGGCAATCTGGTGCTGCTCGGCGACGCCGCCCACACCGCCCACTTCTCCATCGGCTCCGGCACCAAGCTCGCCGTCGAGGACGCGCTCGCGCTGGCCGCCTGTCTGGAGGAACAGCCCTCGCTCCAGGCGGCGTTGGCGGCGTACGAGGAGGAGCGGCGCCCCGTCGTCGCCTCCACCCAGCGGGCCGCCCGCGCCAGCCTGGACTGGTTCGAGGACATCGGCCGCTATCTCGGCCAGCCCACCCGGCAGTTCGCGTTCAACCTGCTCACCCGCAGCCGCCGGGTCACCCACGACAACCTGCGGCTGCGCGATCCGCACTTCGTGGCCGCGGTCGAGCGGGAGTTCCGCTGCCCGCCCGGCACCCCGCCCATGTTCACCCCGTTCCGGCTGCGCGGTCTGACCCTGCGCAACCGTGTCGTCGTCTCGCCGATGGACATGTATTCGGCCGTGGACGGCGTCCCCGGCGACTTCCATCTCGTCCACCTGGGCGCGCGGGCACTCGGCGGCGCCGGACTGGTGATGACCGAGATGGTGTGCGTCAGCGCGGAGGGCCGCATCACGCCCGGCTGCGCGGGCATCTACACCGCCCGGCAGGCCGAGTCCTGGCGGCGGATCGTCGACTTCACGCACCGGCAGGCACCGGGCGCCGCGATCGGCCTCCAGCTCGGCCACGCCGGCCGCAAGGGCTCGACACGGCTGATGTGGGAGGGCATCGACGAACCCCTGCCGGACGGCAACTGGCCCCTCGTGGCCGCCTCCCCCCTCCCGTACAGGCCGGGCGGTCAGACACCGCGCGAGCTGTCGCGCGCCCAGCTCACCGATCTGCGCGAGCAGTTCGCCTCGGCCGCCTGCCGTGCCGCCCGAGCCGGCTTCGACCTGCTCGAACTGCACTGCGCCCACGGCTACTTGCTCTCCGGTTTCCTCTCGCCGCTGACCAACCTGCGCACCGACGCGTACGGCGGATCGCTGGAGAAGCGGCTGCGTTTCCCGCTCGAAGTGTTCGACGCGGTACGGGCGGTGTGGCCGCCGGAACGGCCCATGACCGTGCGGGTCTCCGCCACCGACTGGGCGGAGGGCGGCACCACCGGGGACGACGCGGTGGTGATCGCACGGGCCTTCGCCGCGCACGGCGCCGACGCCGTCGACGTGTCCACCGGCCAGGTCGTGGCGGACGAGCGCCCCGAGTACGGCCGCTCCTACCAGACGCCGTACGCCGACCGGATCCGGCACGAGACCGGGCTCCCCGTGATCGCCGTCGGCGCGATCTCCTCCTGGGACGACGTCAACTCCCTGATCCTGGCGGGCCGTACCGACCTGTGCGCACTGGCCAGGCCACACCTGTACGACCCCAACTGGACCCTGCACGCGGCCGCCGAGCAGGGCTACGAGGGGCCGGGCGCCGGTTGGCCGATGCCCTACCGGGCGGGCAGCCGCCCCCCGCGGGCCGGCCGCACGGACGCCCCCAAGCCCCGTCTCACTCTTGGGACTTGAGGACGACCGGAGTCAGGAGAGGTGGCCGCGGCGGCTCGGACGTCCCGCATGAGCGCGGGGGTACCCGGCCCGAGGGTGATCACGCCGCCGCGCGGGATGTCGCGCGGCGGAGATCACCCGGCGTCGGGGTGCCCGGACCACGGGGGCACCCCGGCGAACTCCGCGCCGGCGTCGCGCAGTCGCTCGTGCAGCGCCTGGAACACCGCGGCCGAGCGGGCGCCGGGCCAGTCCTCGGGGAGCAGCGCGGCGGGCAGTCCCGGGTCGGTGTACGGGAGATGGCGCCAGGAGTCGAGGGCGAGCAGATAGTCGCGGTACGCCTCTTCGGACGGGGTGTCCGCGCGCCCCTCCCAGGTGTGCAGCACGCGCGCGTGCCGGCCGAGGAACGCCTCGTGCTCCTTGGCGATCGCGGTCAGGTCCCACCAGCGCGCCACCGCGTCGGCCGTCGCGGCGTACCCCAGATGCTCGCCGCGGAACAGCTCCACGTACGGATCGAGCCGCAGCCGCTCCAGGGTGTGCCGGGTCTCCTCGTACAGCCGTGCCGGGGCGAGCCACACCCCGGGGGCGGCCGTGCCGAAGCCGAGACCGGCGAGCCGAGAGCGCAGGACGTGCCGTTTCTGCCGCTCCGACTCGGGCACGGAGAAGACGGCGAGCACCCAGCCAGCGTCCTCGGGAGGCGCCGACGCGTACACCCGGCGGTCGCCGTCGTCGAGCAACTGCCGCGCGTCCGGCGAGAGCGCGTATCCGGCGGCGCCCGCCGCGGTGCGCGCCGGCTCCAGCAGCCCGCGGCGCTTGAGCCGGGACACCGACGACCGTACCGAGGGCGCGTCCACGCCGACCGCGGCGAGGAGCCGGATCAACTCGGCCACCGGCACCGGGCCGGGAGCGAACCGGCCGTAGGCGCCGTAGAAGGTGACGATGAGGGACCGGGGGGCGTGGTGCTCTGACACGTTGATCACTCTAGTGCGCGAAGATCACTTGGGGTCGCCGCCTGTGGACAAGCCGGCCTCGACCTCGGTCTCTTCCCGTAGCCTGAACCGTTGGAGCTTGCCCGTGGCGGTGCGCGGCAGCGCGTCCAGGAAGACGATCTCGCGGGGGCATTTGTACGGCGCCAGCTCGGACTTGAGGAACGCTCGCAGCGCGTCGGCGTCCCGGCGCGCGCCCTCCTTGAGCACCGTGTAGGCCACCACGATCTGCCCGCGCGCCTCGTCGGCCCGCCCGACGACGGCCGTCTCGAGCACGTCCGGGTGCCGGGCCAGCGCGTCCTCGACCTCGGGGCCCGCGATGTTGTACCCCGCCGAGATGATCATGTCGTCGGCGCGGGCCACATAGCGGAAGTAGCCGTCGGAGTCGCGTACGTAGGTGTCGCCGGTGATGTTCCAGCCGTCGCGCACGTACTCCCGCTGCCGGGGATCGGCGAGATACCGGCAGCCGACCGGGCCGCGCACGGCGAGCAGGCCGGGTTCGCCGTCCGGCACCGGAGTCCCGTCGGCGTCGACCACGCGCGCGTGCCACCCCGGCACGGGCAGGCCCGTCGTGCCGGGGCGGATGTCCCCGTCGGCGGCGGAGATGAAGATGTGCAGCAGTTCGGTGGCGCCGATGCCGTTGATGATGCCGAGCCCGGTGTGCCCGTGCCAGTCCCGCCAGGTCGCCGCGGGCAGGTTCTCGCCGGCCGACACACAGCGCCGCAGCGACCCGACGTCGTGCTCGTCCGGTTCCGACAGTTCCGCGAGCATCGCCCGGTAGGCGGTCGGCGCTGTGAACAGTACGGAGACCCGGTGCTCGGCGATCGCGGGCAGCAACTGCTTGGGGCCCGCCTGTTCGAGCAGCAGGGAGCAGGCGCCGGCCCGCAGGGGGAAGACGACGAGACCGCCGAGGCCGAAGGTGAATCCCAGGGGAGGACTGCCCGCGAAGACATCGTCCTCATGGGGCTGCAACACATGCTTCGAGAAGGTGTCCGCTATCGCCAGCACATCGCGGTGGAAGTGCATACAGCCTTTGGGCCGTCCGGTGGTGCCCGAGGTGAACGCGATCAGCGCCACGTCGTCGGCGGCCGTGTCCACCGCGTCGAAGGGCCCGTCCGGGGCGCCGGTGATCCGCAGCAGCAGATCGTCCGGCGCGTCACCGCCGTACGTCGTGATCCGCAGTCCGGGGATGTCCGCCCTGACCAGGTCGTCGACCGAGCGGATGTCGCACAGGGCGTGCGTCACCCGGGCGATCCCGCACATCGTGCCCAGTTCGTGCGGCCGCTGCTGTGCGAGCACCGTGACGGCGACCGCGCCCGCCTTCAGCACCGCCAGCCAGCAGGCCGCCAGCCACGGGGTGGTCGGGCCGCGCAGCAGCACCCGGTTGCCCGGGACGACGCCCAGCTCGCCGGTCAGCACATGGGCGATGCGGTCGACGCGGGCGCGCAGCTGTCCGTACGTCCACGGATCGCCGGACGGCGTACGGAACACCGGGCGTCCGGGGTCGGTGTCCGCGAGGAGTTCGGCGGCGCAGTTGAGCCGGTCGGGGTAGCGCAGTCCCGGCAGGTCGAAGCGGAGTTCGGGCCACTGTCCGGGGGGCGGGAGATGGTCGCGCGCGAAGGTGTCGACGTGGGCCGAGTGCGCCGGCCCCGAGGTGTCCGCGGGATCCGCATGATCCACGGGATCCACCGGGTCCACAGGGTCCATGGAGGTTCGCCCCCTTGCCTTGGTGGGCGTCGTGGTGGGCTCGCACAAGGAGCGTATCGTGTTGGTGACGACAGTCAACGGTTCGCGATAACGTGGGTGGCGTCCGACGGGGAGAGGGGACGGGCAATGACCGCATTCTCGCTTGATCCGGGGCAGACCGCCTGGTGTGCCGAGCTGCGCGCGCTGGCCGTGGAACACCTGCGCCCACTGGCCGACAAGGGCGAGCCCGGTCACGTCGACCGACCGCTCGTCGCCGAACTCGGCCGACTCGGCCTGCTCTCCCGCCTGTTCACCTCGGGCGCCCTCGACCTCTGCCTGATGCGGGAGTCCCTGGCCCAGGTGTGCACCGAGGCCGAGACGGCGCTGGCCCTCCAGGGGCTCGGCGCCCACCCGGTCCACGCGTACGGCACCGCGGCCCAGCGCGAGCACTGGCTGCCCCGGGTCGCGGACGGCGCCGCCGTGGCGGCCTTCGCGCTGTCCGAGCCCGGCGCGGGCTCGGACGCCGCCGCGCTGGCGCTGCGGGCGGACGAGGACGGCACCGGCGGCTGGCGGCTCACCGGCGAGAAGTGCTGGATCTCCAACGCCCCCGAGGCCGACTTCTACACCGTCTTCGCGCGGACCGAGCCCGACGCCGGCGCCCGCGGAGTCACCGCCTTCCTGGTGCCCGCCGACCGCCCCGGCCTCACCGGAACCCCGCTCGACATGCTCTCCCCGCACCCCATCGGCGCCCTCGCCTTCGACGCCGTACCCGTCACGGCGGACGACGTCCTCGGGGAACCCGGCCACGGGTTCCGGGTCGCGATGAACACCCTCAACCTCTTCCGGCCGAGCGTGGGCGCCTTCGCCGTCGGTATGGCGCAGGCCGCACTGGACGCGACTCTCGCGCACACTGCGCGCCGCGAGGCGTTCGGCGGCCCGCTGAAGGACCTGCAGACCGTGGCCCACCGGGTCGCCGAGATGGCGCTGCGCACCGAGGCGGCCCGTCTGATGGTGTACGCGGCCGCGGCGGCGTACGACGAGGGGGCCGCGGACGTGCCCCGGCGGGCGGCGATGGCGAAGCTGCTCGCGACCGAGACGGCCCAGTACGTCGTCGACGCGGCCGTCCAGCTGCACGGCGCCCGCGCCCTGCGCCGCGGCCATCTCCTCGAACACCTCTACCGCGAGGTGCGCGCGCCGCGCATCTACGAGGGGGCCAGCGAGGTCCAACGGACCGTCATCGCCAAGGAGCTGTACCGAACGGCAGAGCAGACGCGGGGAACGGAGTCCGTATGACCGCCGAGCGCGTCAACCCGCCGGAGCTCTCCCCGGCCGCCGGGTTCTCCCACGCCGTCGTCGCCACCGGTTCGCGTGTCGTCTTCCTGGCCGGACAGACCGCGCTCGACGTGGACGGCAAGGTGGTGGGGGAGACCCTCCCGCTGCAGTTCGAGCGGGCGCTGGTCAATCTGCTGACCGCGCTGCGCGCCGCGGGCGGCGCTCCCGCCGACCTCGCCCGGGTCACGGTCTACGCCACGGACGTCGCCGACTACCGCCTCCACGCTCCCGAACTGGGCCGCGTCTGGCGCCGGTTGGCCGGCCGCGACTACCCCGCGATGGCCGTCATCGGCGCCACGCGCCTGTGGGACGAACAGGCGCTGGTCGAACTCGACGGCTTCGCCGTACTGGCGTAGCGGGGTCCGTGGAAGCGGAGATCAGGCCGCGACGGCCAGCAGGCCGGCGAACACCCGGTGCGGAGCGACCACACTGCCGTCGGGGAGCAGCTCGCCGCTGTCGTCGAAGACGATGGCGCCGTTGCACAGGAGGTTCCAGCCCTGCTCGGGGTGGGCCGAAACGATGTGCGGGGCGGCGGTGTCCACGGACGGGCACGAAGACTGGTGTGAACACATGGTGCACCTCCACATGGGATGCGAAGAGTGTCGGCGGCGTTGTCGTCGCCCTCGCATGAATAGACCATGCGCTCGCGGCGAACTCACCGGAACAGCCGGTCGTGAAGCGTGACAACACGAGGACAACTCTCGGACGTCCCCAAGACGGACGGTGCCAACTCGCCACCAAAGGGGTGATGATCACGGCCGTCGGGTCCTGGGACCGGTACCTGTTGAGCGCTCCTTCCAGGCTCCCGCTCCAGGAGGTACTCCATGTCATATCGCCAGGCCATCGGCACGGCCGCCGGTGCCGCGCTGCTCCTGCTCCTCGCCCCGTCCGCCGTCGCCGTGTCCGCCCCGTACGACACCGCCCGGACCGCCCCGACCGACGAGGTGACCGTCGACCCCACCGGCACGGTCGCCGCCGACGGCACCATCACCTTCTCCGGCACCTACCGCTGCACGGGCGCCGCCGGGCCCGTGTTCGTGTCCTCCACGGTGTCCCAGGGCGATCCCTGGGTCAGCCACCCCGTCGGCGGCTCCTCGGCGGTCTGTGACGGCGCGGAGCACCGCTGGAGCAACTCGGAGAAGAGCGCGCCCAAAACCCTCGTCCCGGGACCGGCGCATGTCGAGGCCACGGTGTTCGACATCAGCGCCACCGGCCTCCCCCTGCCCTCGGTCCACTCCGTCCGGGAGCAGGACATCACCATCGTCCGGACCTGAGCACGTGCGAAGGGGGCCGCCGACGGTGCGGGTCGGCGGGCCCCTTCGGGCCGGGCAGGGACCGGTACCGGCCGGGGTAGGCCCGGTCCTGGGCAGGCACGGTCCTGGGCAGGCCCCGAGCATCGCTCCTGCCCTACGTCGGTCGTCGGTGAACACGGCCCATCCGCTCCCGGCCGGGTGGTCAACTGTTCTGTGTCTTCCGCGGATTACTGCATCTGGGCGTGCGGGTCCGAGCGAGTTCCCTTTCGCCCGCGAATGAGGTCCAGCACCCGTGTCCGGACGTCGGTGAGGACAACCGACTGTCGGACCGGGCGGCTATGATCCTTGATCACCCGGTGGCGATGCGCATCGGGTGAACAGCTGAAGTCGGGCCGCCTGCCGGGAGGCGCGTGCGCTCGGGGCCACGTGATCCTGTGGGGGGAACACCATCGTGCGACGCATTGCCCTGATCTCCGCCGCCACCGCAACGGTGCTGGCCGCCTCGACGCTCACCGGTTCCGCGGTGGCCCGGGCTGACGCCGCCCCAGGTGGCGGACCTGTCCTGGACAACGCGGACGCCTGGTACGCCTATCCGGGCATGGTCTTCGTGACCGCGCACTCCGACAACCCGATCACTCACATCACGGCGCATTTCAGCCCCGTCGGTGGCCAGGACGGCGAAGCCGAGTCGGGATCCACGGAGGACTTCACCCAGCAGTCCGGCGTGGACGGCCGGTCCGGAGTCTGGCGGGCACCGGTACACCTGGCGGAACTCGGCGAGTACCGCGTCACCGTCGACCTGGAGGACTCCTCCGGCGCAACGGTCACCGGCGCCCTGTCACCTCTGACGCTTCAGTACCGGACCATTCTCACTGTTCCGGACTTCTCCGTCGCTCCGGCCGGACCGGACTACCTCCATCAGGAGGTGACCGTCGACGGGACCGTGCTTGCCGAGGATCCCCGGAATCCCGACGCTCCTGTCCCGGCCGGCAATGTCCCGGTGGCCATCACCTCCCGGTACGGCAGGATCGACGCGAAGACCGGAGCCGACGGGCGCTTCGCCGTCTCCTTCGTCCCCACCTGGCACTCGGCCGACCTCAAGGCGTGGCCGGGTGCCTCCGGCGCCTACCCCGGGGCGATCACCCTGGACACGCCCGAGCAGCACGTGGCCGCCGTGCAGGCCCCGACCCGATTCACGGCGAGCACACACGCACTCAGCCTGGTCCAGGGAACGACCGGTACGGTCACCGGCCGCGCGGAGGTCCAGACGGCCGACGGCTGGCAGCCACTGCCGCACACATCGCTCACCCTCTTCGGCCTGGGACCCACCGGCACACCGGCATTCGTGGTCGCCCGAACCACCACGGACGACCACGGGCTCTACACCCTGCGCGTCCCCACGGACGGTCCCGCTCCGTCCGGACAACTCGTCCTCGGCGATACACCGTTCCAGGAGACCGCCGTTCAGCCCTTCAGTCTCCACGTGGCCTACACGACCCATCTCGACATGGCGGCCACGCTCGGCGACGACTCCCGGCTCCACGTCTCTGGATGGATGTACTACAGCGACCGGCGCGCCCAGTGGCCCGCGAACCCGGTCGTCAGCATCGAATACTCGAAGGACGGCAAGACCGGCTGGAAGGCCGCATCCGCACTCCCCGTGAAGGTCCGGTACAACAAGGCCGATCTCGAAGAGGAGTTCAGCGCCGCGTTCACCGCGCCGAGCGACGCCTACTGGCGTGCCCGCTTCAACGGCAACCCCGACCTGGCGGGCAGCACCACCCGTCCCGTCCACCTCCGCCGCTACGCCACGCGGATCACCGGGTTCAACGTCTCCCCCGAACCGGTACGCAAGAACGGCCTCATCCACCTCGCGGGCACGCTGCAGTACCTCTCGGGCACCACGTGGAAGCCGCTCACCGACGAGAGCCCCGCCCTGTACTTCCGGCCCCGTGGGGCCTCCGCCTACCGCTACGTCAGCGACTTGGGCACCGACTCGAAGGGCCGGATCTCCAACGTCGTCCTCAAGGCCACCCAGGACGGTACCTGGGCGGTTGCCATGAATCGCAGCACCGGGACCCACTATCTGAAGAGCCCCATGGTCACGGACTACGTCGACGTGCGATGACGACACGGCCGCGCCGCCCTCCCCTCCGTCTCGCCCCGTTGGCGACGAGTTCGGCAGTGCTCAGCGCCAAGGTCTCGCCGAGGCCGGAGACGTAGGGGTTGCCGACGCGGGCTTCCTGGCGGGCCTCCGCGCGGATACGGCGCGGACGGTGCGACCGGTGAGGGTGTCCAGCACCGGCCACAGTTGGAGAAGCAGGTCCCGGTTGAGATACCGGGGAAGGTCGTCGCGCAGGCCCTCGTGCAGAACGGTGCGGTACTGGGCACCCGCAAACTGGGCAGCGAGCCGAGGAACAGGACCTGACCTGCCATTTTCCGTGACTCGCTCAGGTTGACACGTCTCCGGTGACACCAGCGTGTCGAATACGCGGCGACCGGAAGGCTTCGGTCCCGGCCAAAAGTCCCGGAAAGCCCCAGGGGCGCCGCCACTTCCCCTCCCGCCCCGCGTTCACACGGGGGCAGCAGGGGTGTGACGGCGCATCTTCTGAAGATCTTCAGATGTCCCGGAAGATCTCGATCTGCGCGCCGATCGAGTTCAGACGCTCGGCGAGGTCCTCGTAGCCGCGGTTGATGACGTACACGTTCCGCAGCACCGAGGTGCCGTCGGCCGCCATCATCGCGAGCAGGACGACCACGGCGGGCCGCAGCGCGGGCGGGCACATCATCTCGGCGGCGCGCCAGCGGGTCGGGCCCTCGACGAGCACCCGGTGCGGGTCGAGGAGCTGGAGCCGGCCGCCGAGCCGGTTGAGGTCCGTCAGGTAGATCGCCCGGTTGTCGTAGACCCAGTCGTGGATCAGCGTCTTGCCCTGCGCGGAGGCCGCGATGGCCGCGAAGAACGGGACGTTGTCGATGTTCAGGCCGGGGAACGGCATCGGGTGGATCTTGTCGATCGGCGCCTCCAGCTTGGAGGGCCGCACGGTCAGGTCGATCAGTCGCGTGCGGCCGTTGTCCGCGAAGTACTCCGGCGTACGGTCGTGGTCGAGGCCCATCTCCTCCAGGACCGCGAGCTCGATCTCCAGGAACTCGATCGGCACCCGGCACACCGTCAGTTCCGACTCGGTGACCACGGCGGCGGCGAGCAGGCTCATCGCCTCGACCGGGTCCTCGGAGGGCGAGTAGTCCACGTCGACGTCGATGTTCGGCACACCGTGCACGGTGAGCGTCGTGGTGCCGATGCCCTCCACCCGTACACCCAGGGCCTCCAGGAAGAAGCACAGGTCCTGGACCATGTAGTTGGAGGACGCGTTGCGGATGACCGTGACGCCGTCGTGGCGGGCGGCGGCGAGCAGCGCGTTCTCGGTGACCGTGTCCCCGCGCTCGGTCAGCACGATCGGCCGTCCGGGCGTGACGGACCGGTCGACCCGGGCGTGGTAGAGACCCTCGGTCGCGGCGATGTCGAGGCCGAACCGGCGCAGCGCGATCATGTGCGGCTCGATGGTCCGGGTGCCCAGGTCGCAACCGCCCGCGTACGGCAGCTTGAAGGCGTCCAGGCGGTGCAGCAGCGGGCCGAGGAACATGATGATGGACCGCGTACGGATGGCGGCCTCGGCGTCGATCGCCTCCATGTCCAGCTCGCTCGGCGGCACGATCTCCAGGTCGACCCCGCCGTTGATCCACCGGGCGCGGACACCGATCGAGCTGAGGACCTCCAGGAGGCGGTACACCTCTTCGATCCGGGCCACCCGGCGCAGCACGGTGCGCCCCTTGTTCAGGAGCGTCGCGCACAGCAGCGCGACACAGGCGTTCTTGCTGGTCTTGACGTCGATCGAGCCGGACAGACGACGGCCGCCGACGACGCGCAGATGCATCGGACCCGCATAGCCGAGCGAGACGATCTCGCTGTCCAGCGCCTCACCGATTCGGGCGATCATCTCAAGGCTGATGTTTTGATTGCCGCGCTCGATGCGATTGACGGCGCTCTGACTGGTGCCGAGCGCCTCGGCAAGCTGCGACTGTGTCCAGCCCCGGTGTTGCCGGGCGTCACGGATGAGCTTGCCGATACGTACGAGGTAGTCGTCTGCCATGGCGCGACCGTATATCGGATGTGAGATAAAGAGAAATGGAGCGCGGCCTTCCGGGTGGGCGGGCCCACCGGGCGCTGTTCGAGGGGGAGTTCGGGTGCCCGCGCCGGTGCGGCGGCGACGCTCGCGGCCTGCCGGGAGGCGCCGCGAGCCCACGCCGCCGTCGGTGAATGCCGTGAAGAGGCGCTTCCGTGACGGTTCGTCGATACTGGAACCGTATGTCGCTATTGGGTCACTTTGCCTTGCGGGTCGTCTTGCGCCAGCCGAACGGCCCGGGCAGGTCCATCGACGTCGTCCGGCGTCCGGTGCTGCTGTGGGTGCGCTTCGGTCCGTTCTTTCCGCCCGAGGTGATGGACCATGACTTGCGGTTGATGTTGAGCCGCAGTCCCGGAAGGATGCGGAAGCTCTTGCGGAAGGTGAGCGGCATGGTGCCCCCTGTGTCGGTTCCGCCGGGGCGTTCCCGGCTGACACCGGGTACCCCGAAAGGGCTCCGATGTGCCTGTCCCCTGCTTCGGGGCGCCGGCTTTTGTCCTGAGGCGGCGAGTTGGCGCTCTGGGGGTGGCGTCGGAATCCGTCCCCGGGACCATGGGCGGGGACCCCGGAGGGGCCCGTCCTTCCGGATGAGTGACCGTCACCGGCGGGTGCCCGGCCGGCGTCGGGCGCCTTCGACCGAGCCGCCGGCGGCCGCCCCGTCGGCCGCCGTCTTCGCCCGTCCGGCGCCCGCCGCAGAAACGAACAAACCCCAGGCTGCTGACCTGGGGTTTGTTCTTCCGGAGCACCGCTGGTCGCGTCAGCTCTTCAGGAGAGCCGCGCTCTTCAGGAGAGCGCTTCTCAGCGTCCGGTGGAGGCGACGGTGTTGCCGGTCACCGCGCCGGTCGCACCGTCGAGGGTCACCAGGTGCCGGACGCCGTCGGTGCCCAGCACCTCGACCTCCCAGCCGCTGCCACCGCCCTGCTGCACCACCACGCGCAGCGAGTCCGGCTTGCCGCCGGGGACCGCCTTGCCGGCCGCCTCGATCGCCTTGGCGGCCGACACCGCAGGCACCGGCGCGGGTGCGAGACCGCTCCGACCGTTCTCGGCGTCCTGACCGTTCTCGATGTTCCGGCGCATCCTGGACTCGCCGTTCTCGAAGCCGCTCTCGCCCCGGCCGTCTTCGAGGACGCGACGCTCGCCGCCGTCGCCGCCCTTCCAGCCGGGCGCCGCCTCGACGCGCATGCGGTCGCCCTTCTCGCCGCGGTCATGCTCCGCGACGGCGGCGGCGCCGGCCACGGCTCCGCCCAGCAGGACGACCCCGACGCCGAGTGCCAGCCAGCGGCTCCGCCCCAGCTGAGGCAGGCGCGGCAGGCGCCTGCGGGACGGCTCGGTCGGCGTGGACTCGGACGGCTCCGGCGGGACGGGCTGGGACATGCTGGGGCTCCTGAACGCGTCGGCCGGCCCGATGCCGGCTCCTGCGGTCAGCTTGTAGGACCGTTGCTGAAGCCAGGCTGAAGGCAGCTGAAGACGTCTTCAGCCACCGCCGGGGCGGCATGCGAGGCTGTCCCCGTGCGAGTACTGGTGGTCGAGGACGAGAGGCGGTTGGCCGCCGCCCTGCAGCGAGGCCTCACGGCCGAGGGGTTCACCGTCGATGTCGCCCACGACGGGAACCAGGGGCTGTGGCTCGCCCTCGAACAGGGCTATGACGTGATCGTGCTCGACATCATGCTGCCCGGCCTCAACGGCTACCGGGTCTGCTCCAGGCTGCGCGGGGTCGGGAGCGAGACACCGATCCTGATGCTCACGGCGAAGGACGGCGAGTACGACGAGGCCGAGGCGCTGGACACCGGTGCCGACGACTTCCTGTCCAAGCCGTTCTCCTACGTCGTCCTGGTCGCCCGGCTCCGCGCACTCCACCGGCGCACCGGCCGTCGGCTCCCCGCGACCCTGGAGCTCGGCGGCCTGGTGATCGACCCGGCCCGCCGCACATGCAGCCGCGACGGCAGCGAGGTACGGCTCACCACGCGGGAGTTCGCCATCCTGGAGTACCTCGCCCGGCGCGCGGGCGAGGTGGTGACGAAACGCGAGATCCTCCAACACGTCTGGGACTCCGCCTTCGAGGCGGACCTCAATCTCGTCGAGGTCCACGTCAGTGCCGTCCGCCGCAAGATCGACGCCCCGTTCGGCCGGTCCGCCCTGGAGACCGTCCGGGGCGCCGGATACCGGCTGGCGGCCAACGGTGGCTAGGCGATTTCTCCCGCGTCCGGACGCGATCCTGGCCTCGACCCGGCGCCTGGGCCCCGAAGTGGTGAGGCTCGCGCGACGACTGTGGCCGGGATCGGTGCGAGCGCGGGCGACGCTCGGGGCGACCGCGGTCGTGGCCCTCGCGCTGACCGCGGCCTCCTTCGCGCTCATGGGCACCGTGCACTCCAACCTCCAGCGCACTGCCAAGGAGGCCGCCACCCAGCAGGCGGACAAGGTGGGGCGGCTGGCCGCCCAGGGCAAACTCCCGGACCCGCTGCCCGTCGCCCAGGGCGCCGACTTCATCCAGGTCGTGGACGCCGACGGCCGTGTGGTGGCCGCCAGCCAGAACCTCGCAGGCCGCCCGCCCATCGGCCATCTCCGACCGGACGAGGGCGCGTTGCGCGTCACCTGGTCCGGCGAGCCGTTCCACGACGAACACCGCCAGCGGATCGTCGCCGTCACCGCCGTCACCCCCGGCAGCACGGTCACCGTGTACGCGGGCACCTCACTGCGGGACGCGGACCAGGCGGACGAGATCACCTCGGTGGCGCTGGGCATCGGCGCCCCGCTGCTGCTGGCCACCGTCGCCCTGGTCACCTGGTGGGTGACCGGCCGGGCGCTGCGTCCGGTGGAAGCGATCCGGTCCGAGGTCGCCGAGATCACCGGGCACGCGCTGCACCGCCGGGTGCCGGTCCCGGACGCCCAGGACGAGGTCGCCCGGCTCGCCCGCACCATGAACGTCACCCTCGACCGCCTGGAGGACGCGGTCGTCCGCCAGCGCCGGTTCATCGCCGACGCCTCGCACGAACTGCGCAGCCCCATCACCGTCCTGCGGACCCAGCTGGAGGTCGCCCTCGCCCATCCGGACCCGGCACTGTGGCCGGACCTGGTCAGCGACGTACTGGAGGACACCATCAGGCTCCAGGACCTCGCGGCCGACCTGCTGTTCCTGGCCCGGCTGGACGCGGCGGAGCCCGTGGAGAGCGCTCCGCTGGACCTGGCCGACCTCTGCCGTACGATCCTCACCGCACGCCACGGCGACCGGATCCGGATCGACGCCAGGCTCCGGCCGGGCGTCACGGTCGAGGGCAACCGCAGCCGGCTCACCAGACTCCTGACCAACCTTCTCGACAACGCCCAACGCCATGCCGACCAGAGCATCGAGCTGGCCGTGCACGCCGACGGGGACGCCCGGACGGCCGTGCTGGAGGTGAGCGACGACGGACCCGGCATTCCGGACGCCGACCGTGACCGGATCTTCGAGCGCTTCACCCGCCTGGACGACGCCCGCAGTCGCGACCTCGGCGGCGCCGGGCTCGGTCTGGCCATCGCCCGTGAGATCGCGGGCCATCACGACGGCACCCTCACCGCCGAGCCCCACCCGCACGGCGCCCGCATCGTCGCCCGCCTCCCGCTCTCACCCAGGACCGCTGAAGTGCCGTAGCACCGCCGTGGTGTGCGGGAACGGTGAGCGCTTCATGCCGGCCGACGCGGGTCGTCGTCCCGCGGCCGGACAGCGACCCCGGTCGCACGAGTGGCTCCGCCGGGCCAGCCGACTCCGCTCGGACAAGTGACGCCGATCGGGCAAGTCGCGCCGATCGGACAAGCGGCGCCGGCCGGACATGCGGGCGCCCGGACATGACCTGCCCGCCCCCATGTACTAGAGTTATCTCGACATCGAGATATCTGCCGAGGCGTACCGCAGCCGCACCGCGTCGTCCATCTGACGGTAAGGGTTACCTAACTTAGCCTTACCTTAGCGGATCGGCCATGACGCCGTGGCGGCAGGATGCGGTGGGAACGCGCACATCAATGAAGGAGACTGTCGTGTCGGCGAACAGCTTCGACGCCCGCAGCACGCTGCAGGTGGGCGACGAGTCGTACGAGATCTTCCGGCTGGACAAGGTGGAAGGCTCGGCTCGCCTTCCGTACAGCCTGAAGGTGCTGCTGGAGAACCTGCTCCGGACCGAGGACGGTGCGAACATCACCGCCGACCACATCCGGTCCATCGGTGAGTGGGACTCCCAGGCGCAGCCGAGCCAGGAGATCCAGTTCACGCCCGCCCGCGTGATCATGCAGGACTTCACCGGCGTGCCCTGCGTCGTCGACCTCGCCACCATGCGTGAGGCCGTCAAGGAGCTCGGCGGCGACCCGGCCAAGGTCAACCCGCTCTCCCCGGCCGAGCTGGTCATCGACCACTCCGTCATCGCCGACAAGTTCGGCACGAAGGAAGCCTTCGGCCAGAACGTCGAGCTGGAGTACGGCCGCAACAAGGAGCGCTACCAGTTCCTGCGCTGGGGCCAGACCGCCTTCGACGACTTCAAGGTCGTCCCCCCGGGCACCGGCATCGTCCACCAGGTCAACATCGAGCACCTGGCCCGCACGGTCATGGTCCGCAAGGGCCAGGCCTACCCGGACACCCTGGTCGGCACCGACTCCCACACCACCATGGTCAACGGCCTCGGTGTGCTCGGCTGGGGCGTCGGCGGCATCGAGGCCGAGGCCGCGATGCTCGGCCAGCCGGTCTCCATGCTCATCCCGCGCGTCGTCGGCTTCAAGCTCACCGGTGAGCTCACCCCGGGCACGACCGCCACCGACCTCGTGCTGACCATCACCGAGATGCTGCGCAAGCACGGTGTCGTCGGCAAGTTCGTCGAGTTCTACGGCGAGGGTGTGGCCGCCACGTCGCTGGCCAACCGCGCCACCATCGGCAACATGTCGCCGGAGTTCGGCTCCACCGCCGCGATCTTCCCGATCGACGGCGAGACCATCAAGTACCTCAAGCTCACCGGCCGCTCCGAGCAGCAGCTCGCGCTCGTCGAGGCGTACGCCAAGGAGCAGGGCCTCTGGCTCGACCCGGCCGCCGAGCCCGACTTCTCCGAGAAGCTGGAGCTCGACCTCTCCACGGTCGTCCCCTCGATCGCCGGCCCGAAGCGCCCGCAGGACCGTATCGTCCTGGCGAACGCCGCCGAGCAGTTCAAGAGCGACGTGCGCAACTACGTCGCCGACGACGACGAGGCGGGCAAGGAGTCCTTCCCGGCCTCCGACTCCCCGGCCTCCGCCAACGGCGTCCCGTCCAACCCGGTCACCGTGACCGCCCCCGACGGCTCGACCTACGAGATCGACCACGGCGCGGTGACGGTCGCGGCCATCACCTCCTGCACCAACACCTCGAACCCGTACGTCATGGTCGCCGCCGCGCTCGTCGCGAAGAAGGCCGTGGAGAAGGGCCTGACCCGCAAGCCGTGGGTCAAGACCACCCTCGCCCCGGGCTCCAAGGTCGTCACCGACTACTTCGACAAGGCGGGGCTCACCCCCTACCTCGACAAGGTCGGCTTCAACCTGGTCGGTTACGGCTGCACCACCTGCATCGGCAACTCCGGCCCGCTGCCGGACGAGGTCTCCAAGGCCGTCAACGACCACGACCTCGCGGTCACCTCGGTCCTCTCCGGCAACCGGAACTTCGAGGGCCGTATCAACCCCGACGTCAAGATGAACTACCTGGCCTCTCCGCCGCTGGTCGTCGCCTACGCCCTCGCGGGCTCCATGAAGGTGGACATCACCCGCGACGCGCTCGGCACCGACACCGAGGGCAAGCCGGTCTACCTGGCCGACATCTGGCCCTCCGAGGCCGAGGTCAACGACGTCGTGGCGAACGCCATCGGCGAGGACATGTTCAACAAGTCCTACAAGGACGTCTTCGCGGGCGACGCCCAGTGGCAGGCGCTGCCGATCCCCGAGGGCAACACCTTCGAGTGGGACCCGCAGTCGACGTACGTGCGCAAGCCCCCTTACTTCGAGGGCATGACGATGGAGACCACCCCGGTCTCGGACATCGCCGGCGCGCGCGTCCTCGCCAAGCTCGGCGACTCGGTCACCACCGACCACATCTCCCCGGCCGGTGCGATCAAGGCCGACACCCCCGGAGGCAAGTACCTCACGGAGCACGGTGTCGAGCGCCGTGACTTCAACAGCTACGGCTCGCGCCGCGGCAACCACGAGGTCATGATCCGCGGTACGTTCGCCAACATCCGCCTGCGCAACCAGATCGCGCCGGGCACCGAGGGCGGCTACACCCGCGACTTCACGCAGGACGGCGCCCCCGTCTCCTTCATCTACGACGCCTCGCGCAACTACATCGAGCAGGGCATCCCGCTGGTCATCCTGGCCGGCAAGGAGTACGGCTCCGGCTCGTCCCGCGACTGGGCCGCCAAGGGCACCGCGCTGCTCGGCGTCAAGGCCGTCATCGCCGAGTCGTACGAGCGCATCCACCGCTCGAACCTCATCGGCATGGGCGTCCTGCCGCTCCAGTTCCCGGAGGGCGCGACGGCCGAGTCCCTCGGCCTGACCGGCGAGGAGACCTTCTCCTTCACCGGCGTCGAGGAGCTCAACAACGGCACCACCCCGCGTACGGTGAAGGTCACCACCGACACCGGCGTCGAGTTCGACGCGGTCGTGCGCATCGACACCCCCGGCGAGGCGGACTACTACCGCAACGGCGGCATCATGCAGTACGTGCTGCGCAACCTGATCCGCAACTAAGCGGTCCGGTAAGGCGGTTGCCGGACACCTCCAAGAGGTTGCCCCGCAGCTCCAAGGCAGTTGAGGGCCGTATCCCCGGTGACGGGGGTGCGGCCCTTCGCCGTCGGCCCCGAAGTCGGTTTCAGGACATCGGCGGTGCTCAGGTGGAACACAGGGTTCCCCCAGCGGGCCGGTACAGGATTGCCCCATGTCTGGCGCTTGTGGGGTCCTTGTCGGCCGTGTCCGTGTCCGTCTGCCGATCGTCCACGCCGAGTCGGTGGTCGTCGAGTTGTCGTCCGTCGTCGGCCCGCGCCGGAATCACGACCCGCGGACGCCTCCGATCCGCACCGTGCGCGGCTTCGGGTACGCCGTCAGGGAGCCGGAGGGCGGGAGATGAGCCCCCGGCCCGGCGCACGCCTGACCGACCACGTAGAGACCTCCCTCGCGGATCGCCTGCGCGGCGAGGAGGAGGTGCGGGAGCGGATGCGGGAGGAGGTGCGGGAGCAGATACGGACGGAGATACGGACGGAGATACGGACGGAGACGCGCCGCGGCGAGGAACGCATGCGCCGCTTCCTCGCCGACGTGAGCCATGAACTCCGTACGCCGCTCGCGGCCATCGCCGGATACGCGGAGCTGATGAACCGGGACGCCGACGGGCTCGAACAGGCGCAGGCCTGGCGACGGGTGTCCGCCGAGTCGGCACGGATGACGGGTCTGGTCGAGGACCTGCTGCTGCTCGCCCGGCTCGACGAGGGGCGGCCGCCGGGGTCGGCCGAGGTGGACCTGGCGGCGCTCGTCACCGAGGCGCTGATGGAGGCGCGGGCCGCGGGGGAGACCCGGGCCATGGCAGAGGACCATGTCTGGCAGTTGGCCCTGCCCCTGGACCCCCCGGTCCTGGTGGCCGGTGACGAGGACCGGCTCCACCGGATGGTGGCGAACCTGCTGGCCAACGCCCGTGCGCACACGCCGCCGGGTACGACGGTCGCCGTCGGCGTGGAGGTCACCGGCGCGTTCTGCGTGATCAGGGTCCGTGACGACGGCCCCGGCATCCCGCCCACCCTGCTGCCCAGCGTCTTCGAACCCTTCACCCGCGCCGACGCCTCCCGCTCCCGCGTCTCTCCCGGACACGGCGGCTCGGGCCTCGGCCTCGCCGTCGCCGCGGCTGTCACGAGGGCCCACCACGGCCGTATCCGCGTCGAGAGCGCCCCGGGCCGCACGGAGTTCACCGTCGAACTCCCCGTCGGCCGGCCCGTCCCCCCGTCCGGCCAGCCCCCAGGGGAGCACTCACCGGCACGCCGGTCCGCGCGGAGTGCCGCGCCGCAGGCCCGGCCGCTCGGAGACGGCATGCGGACCGTTCGAGCCTCGGGAGAGAGTGCGCCGATCCCCGCCCTCGGCGAAGGCGGCACCGGCACGTGGACCGTACGAGCCTCGGGAGAGGGCGCGCCGAACCCGCCTTCGGTGAAGGCGGCACCGGCGCCCCGCACCGAAGGGGAAGCGGTCGTCCTCCCCCGCAGGTGAGGACGACCGGCCACCGGCCACCGGCCACCGGCCACCGGCCGACGACCGGCTCACCCGCCGCGGCCCGGCCCCGGGGCGAGTGGACGACCGGCTCACCGGCCGACGCCCCGCTCATCCGCCGCGTCCTCAGAACCAGCCCACCGCCTGCCCGAGCAGGAAGGGTGCCGGGACGAGAGCGGCCATGCCGAGCCAGGGACTCATGGGGCGGCCCTCCTGGAAGGGCATCAGGACGTCCACCACCAGAACCGTGCCGAGGACGAAGCCGCCGCCCAGCACGGCGCCGGCGATCAGGCCGAGGGCGTTGTCGGGTGTCTCCCGGTGGCAGCCGAAGTGGCCGCCGCAGCCGACGGACGGGAATCCGGTCAGCAGCCACCGCACACACAGGGCGGGAATGATCCCGACCCCTCCGATCAGCAGGTTCGCGAACGCGGCGGCCGACAGGGCCCGGCCAAGGCCGACGCGGCCGGTGCTCGCGGTGTCGTTGCGGCGACCTCCGCCACCTCCGGAATCCCGCACGGTCCACCTCCTCCCGAACTCCCCTTGATACGCGCCGTTTTCACAGGTAGAGGGCGTCGGCGCCCATGAGGTTCCGCGAACGCGGCCTCGCGTCAGGGGTCTCACCCCCAGGTGCGGGGTGAGACCCAGGTGCGCGCGTCGTGCGCGGGGCGTTTACAGGGGTTCCTGTGCGCGCTACTTTCCGAGTGAGGTGGGAGCGCTCCCATGGGGTGGACCGGAACCCGCCCCCGGAGCCGCTCCCGCCTCGCCCCGACCCGCACGGGTCCCAGGCGGGTCCCAGGCGGTCCCGCGCAGGTCCCAGGCGGGTCCCATGCGGTCCCGCACGGCCCCGAGAAGGAGTGGATTGTCATGCACTTAACAAGACCTCATTCGGTGAGCCCGCGACCGGTCGGCTCGCATTCGGCAGGACTTCTACGGCGGCTCTCCCGGTCGTGGCTCCCCACCCGCCACCCGTCCCCCTTCCTCGTCCTGCTCGCCGTACTCCCGGCCTTCGCCCTGATCGTCGTGACCGGCGGCCGGGCGGAGGCGCACGGCACCCCGATGAAGCCCGGCAGCCGCACGTTCCTGTGCTGGCAGGACGGCCTCACCGACACCGGCGAGATCAAACCGGTGAACCCGGCCTGCAAGGCGGCCCAACAGGTCAGCGGGACCACGCCGTTCTACAACTGGTTCTCGGTGCTGCGCTCGGACGGCGCCGGGCGCACCCGCGGCTTCGTCCCGGACGGTCAGCTGTGCAGCGGCGGCAACCCCAACTTCTCGGGCTTCGATCTGCCGCGCTCCGACTGGCCGTTGACCCACCTGACCTCGGGCGCGACCGTCGACTTCGCGTACAACGCCTGGGCGGCGCACCCGGGTTGGTTCTACGTCTACATCACCAAGGACGGCTTCGACCCGACCAAGGCGCTCACCTGGGACGCCATGGAGGACCAGCCGTTCCTCACGGTCGACCACCCGCCGCTCAACGGCACCCCGGGCACGGTCGAGGCCAACTACTCCTGGAGCGGGAAGCTGCCGACCGGCAAGTCCGGCCGCCACATCGTCTACATGGTCTGGCAGCGCTCGGACAGCGCGGAGACCTTCTACTCCTGCTCCGACGTGGTCTTCGACGGCGGCAACGGCGAGGTCACGGGCATCCACGATCCGGGCAACCCGACCGAACCCCCGCCCGGCGTGTGCTCGGCGACCCGGCGCACGACCAACAGCTGGCCCGGCGGCTATCAGGCGGAGGTGACCGTCACCAACACCGGCGCCGTCCCGATGCTCGGCTGGATGGTCGACTGGGCGCTGCCGGGCGGTCAGTCGGTCGCCAGTCTGTGGAACGGCAACGCGACGTACAGCGGTCAGGACGTGATGGTGCACAACGCCGACTGGAACGGCTTGCTGAATCCCGGCGGCAGCGCCACGTTCGGGTACGTCGTCTCGGGCTCGGGCGACGATCCGTCGTCGACCCTGCCCTGTCGGGTCGGTTGAACGAGCAACGCTCGGGGCGGACCGGGTGGGTGGGTTCGGACCCGCCCGGTCCGCGAGCCCGGACGGGTCGGGGGAGGCCCTGCCCGGGATGGTGCGGCTTGTGGCGACCATGGTGCGCGACAACGTTGTCGAGCGGTCTGCGCAAGACTCTATCGCCTCAACGGACAACGATGTCAAGCGAGTTGACGCCCTCCTCTGGGTGTGCCGCCTCGTTTGGGCGCCCGCCCCCGCGGGCCGGCGGGTTTTGACGCCCACCCCTGTGACGCCGCGTGGTCGGGTGACCGGGACGCGCGCCGGCTGTGACGGATCGGGCGTGCCGGGCGCGTCGCGGGGGGAGGCCGCGCCTGAGGTGGCGCAGCCGGGATGGGTGCCTGGCGCGTCGCCAGTGACGCCATCGGAGTGTGTGCCGGGCGCGTCCCCGGCGGCGCAGGCGGTCTTCCGTGGTACCCGTGACGCACGTTACTGTCCCTGCGGCTTGTGCGACCCGTGGTGCGCGACCCGTCCGAAGGAGGAGGGGCCGCGTCATGCGTTTCCGTCCGTCATCCATCCTGCTGGCCGTCGCCCTGACGGTCGCCGGCGCCACTCCGGCGCTCGCCGCACCCCCGTCGGGTCCACCGCGACTCGTCGAGGACCCCACCGCGTACGTCGACCCGCTCATCGGTACCAAGAACGGCGGCAATGTCTTCCCGGGGGCCGTCACGCCCTTCGGCATGCTCTCCTGGAGCCCGGAGAACACCCGCGGGGACGCCACCCGCACGGCCGCGCCCGGCGGCTACCAGTACGACGCCACACGCATCCGGGGCTTCAGCCTCACCCACATGTCCGGAACGGGGTGCGCGGGCGGTGGCGGCGACATCCCGTTCTTCCCGTACGCGGGCGAGGTCACCTCCTCTCCGGCGAGCGACACCAAGGACGCCGTCTACGCCTCCGGGTTCGCGCACTCCGACGAGCAGGCCGAGCCCGGCCACTACGAGGTGGGACTCGCCTCCGGAGTGACCGCCGACCTCACGGCGACCGCGCGCACCGGCTCGGGACGCTTCACCTTCCCCGCCGACAAGCCCGCCTCGCTGCTGATCCGTACCGCCAACTCCGAGGTCGGGTCGACCGACTCGACCGTACGGATCGACCCGGCGGCCAGGACCGTCTCGGGCTCCGTCACCTCCGGAAACTTCTGCGGCTATCTCGACCCCGAGGGCCAACGCTCGTACTACACCCTCTACTTCACCGCACGCTTCGACCGCGACTTCAAAGCCGCCGGAACCTGGCAGGACGACCGGCTGAGCCCGGGGGCCACCGAGGCGAGCGGCGGCACCGGGGGCTTCGCGCAGGGCGGCCGTCCCGTCGCGGGCAAGGGGGCCGGCGGCTATGTGGAGTTCACGCCCGGCACCGGTCCGGTGAACGTCAAGGTCGGTATCTCGTACGTCAGTCAGGAGGGCGCCACCGCCAACCTCGCGGCCGAGAACCCGCCTTCCCGCTCCTTCGCCTCCGTCCAGCGCGCCGCCCACCGTGCCTGGCGCGAACGGCTCGGCGCGATCGGCGTCGGCGGCGGCACCGACAGCGATCGCACCACCTTCTACACCGCGCTCTACCACGCTCTCCTGCACCCGAACGTCATCAGTGACGCCGACCGCGGATACCGGGGCCCCGACGGCAAGGTGCACACCGTGAGCCGGGGCCACGAAGCGCAGTACGGCACGTTCTCCGGCTGGGACGTCTACCGCTCCCAGGTCCAGCTGCTGACCCTGCTCAACCCGGACACCGGCTCCGACATCGCGCAGTCGCTGCTCGAACTCGCCCGGCAGAACGGGGGAGTCTGGGACCGCTGGCTGCACGGCGCGAGCGGCACGCACGTCATGAACGGCGATCCGTCAGCCCCCGCCCTCGCGGGCATCCGCGCCTTCGGCGGCACGGACTTCGACCTGCGCGGCGCGCTCGGCTCCCTGGTGAAGGCGGCGACCGTGCCGACCGAGGCGGACCTCTCCCCGGCGGGCAAGCCGGTGCTCTCGGCGGGCCAGCGCCCCTCGCTCGACAAGTACCTCGAACACCACTACATGCCGTCCGTGTCCAACGCCTGGGGCGGCGCCGCCGAGACCCTGGAGATGTCCGGCGCCGACTTCGCGATCTCCCAACTGGCCAAGGCGGCGGGGGAGAAGAGGACGGCCGCCGACTTCGCCGAGCGCTCCCAGTACTGGCAGAACAACTTCAACATCGCGGCCGACCCCGGCGGGGGGTACATCGCCAACCGCAAGGCCGACGGGAGTTGGGTCACCGGCTTCACCCCTTCGACCGGCAACGGTTTCGTGGAAGGCACGGCGGCCCAGTACACCTGGATGGTTCAGCACGACCCGGCGGGCCTCTTCGCCGCCATGGGCGGTCGCGCGAAGGCCCTCGACCGCCTCGACACGTTCTTCCACGACGCGGACGGCGGCTGGGCGTTCACCGGCAGCGGCGGCGACAAGTCCGAGCTGGACAACGAGCCGTCGGTCAACGTCCCCTACCTGTACGACTACGCGGGCGCGCCCTACAAGGCGCAGGAGACCGTCCGCGCGGCGATGACCCGGCTCTGGTCGACGCAGCCGGGCGGGATCCCCGGCAACGACGACCTCGGCGAGATGTCCTCCTGGTACGTCTTCTCCGCGCTCGGCATGTACCCCCAGGTACCCTCCCGCGCCGAACTCACCCTGTCCTCACCGCTGTTCCCGAGGATCGAGATCGAGCGTCCGGGCGGCGCCGACATCGAGATCCGGGCCAGGGGCGCGGCTGCGGACGCCCCGTACGTCCAGTCGCTGCGCGTGGACGGCCGTACGAGCGGACGGCCGTGGCTCCCGGCCTCCTTCGTCCGCGACGGCGGCACGCTCGACTACACGCTGTCCGGCGCGGCAGACAAGAGCTGGGGCAGCGCGGAGTCGGCCGTACCGCCCTCCTTCCGCAGGGGCGAGCAGCCGTACCAGATCGGTGTGGGACCGACCGCGGCGACGCTCGCGCCCGGCGGCAGCACCGCGCTCGACATCCGCGCCCTCGCCCTCGGAGGCGGCGCGGGGCCCGAGGTCCGCTTCCACGTGGACGTGCCCTCCGGCGTGACGGCGACGCCCGCCGAGGGCACGGTCACCGACGGCACCCAGCGAATCGCCCTCACCGCCGCCGATGACGCCGATCAGGGGTTCTACGACGTCAAGGTGACGGTGACCTCCGCCGACACCTCGTACGCCCAGCCGGTCGCCCTGACGGTCGCGGCCCCGGGATCCCTCCTCGCGGCCTACAACAACACCGGTGTCTCCGACGACACCGGGGACCACGCCGAGGCCGACTACGACGGCGGCGGCTGGAGCTACTCCCGCCAGGCCCTCGCCGACGCGGGCCTGACCCCGGGCGGCCGGGGCACGGTGGACGGTCTCGCCTACACCTGGCCGAGATCGCCGTCCGGCCGCCCCGACAACGCCTCGGCGACCTCGCAGAGCATCGAACTGACCGCCCCGGCAAGCCGGTTGTCCTTCATCGGCAGCGCCGTGAACGGCAACCAGGAGACCAGGGCGACCGTCACCTACACCGACGGCGGCACCGACTCCGTCGACCTGTCCTTCACCGACTGGACCGTCGGCGGCGGGGGCGGCACGGTCCAGTACGGCAACGAGACCATCGCCAAGGCCGCCTACCGCAACGTCTCCGGCGCCGACAAGGACCCGGTGGCCACCTACGTCTTCGCGACCAAGCCCTTCACGGCACCGGCCGGCAGGACCATCAGGAGCGTCACCCTTCCGGATGACGCGGATCTTCACGTCTTCACCCTCGCGGTGAGCTGATCCGTCCATGAACGCGGGGCGGGCCCGGAGTCTCCTCCGGGCCCGCCCCTTTTCCCTTGTGCGGCTCAGGCCAGCAGTTCCACCTCCGCGAGCGTCGACTCGCCGTCGAGGACGAGACGGTAGTGGGCGTACGAGCCAGGGTCCGCGACCGTGAACGCCCGGGTCTGCCTGTCCCAGGGGAAGGACTCACCGGAGCGCTTGTCGAGGTCCGTCCACGTCGTCCCGTCCGAGGAACCCTGCAGGGTCCACCCGGTCGGGGCCTTGGTGTGGTCCGAGGACGTCAGTGTGTACTGAACTCCCTTGGCAGCGGCGCCGACCGGCAGGTCCACCGAGGTGACGGAGGCATCCGTCGCCGAGGTGTTGTCGAACAGCGCGCCGGCTCCCTCGAGCGTGTCCGCGCGCGGCGACGGCACCTTGTCGTCCTCGGTGACCGAGACCGGTGCCGCGTCCTTGCCGGTGCCCCAAGAGGACGGCTCGGCGCCCATGTCGAACTCCAGCACTCCGCCCCGGGTGATCAGCGAGTGGGGGAGCGAAGTCGAGTTCCACCGCTTGCCGTTGAACCGCACGCCCTGCACGTACACGTTCCTCGTGCTGTTCCGCGGGGCCTTGATCACCAGGTCGTGGCCGTTCTCCAGGTGGACCGTCGCCTTCGTGAACAGCGGGGAGCCGATGGCGTATTCGCCACTGCCCATCACCAGCGGGTAGAAGCCGAGCGACGAGAACAGGTACCAGGCCGACTGCTCGCCGTTGTCCTCGTCACCGTGGTAGCCCTGGCCGATCTCGCTGCCGGTGTAGAGCCGGGAGAGGACCTCGCGGACGTTCTTCTGGGCCTTCCAGGGCTGCCCGGCCGCGTCGTACATGTAGTTCACGTGGTGGGCCACCTGGTTGGAGTGCCCGTACTGGCCCATCCGTACGTCCCGGGCCTCGGTCATCTCATGGATGACCCCGCCGTAGGAGCCCACGGTGTCCGGCGACGCGGTCTCGGGGGTCGCGAAGTACGTGTCGAGCTTCTGCGCGAGCGCACTGCGACCGCCGTAGAGGTTCGCGAGGCCCCGCGAGTCCTGCGGCGCGGTGAAGGCGTACCCCCAGCCGTCGGTCTCCGTGTAGTCGTAACCCCACACGCGCGGATCGTACTTCGCGGAGTCGACCCGCCAGTCGCCCTTCGCGTTCCGGCCCTGGAAGAAGCCGGCCTTGGAGTCGAAGAGGTTCACGTAGTCCTGGGAGCGGTTGAGGAAGTAGTCCGACTCCTCCTTGTAGCGCTTCTCGCCGGTCTTCCTGTAGAGCGCCTTGCCCATCTCGGCGATGCCGTAGTCGTTGACGTAGCCCTCCATGGCCCACGACAGGCCCTCGCCCGTGGCGGTGCTCGTGTAGCCGAGGAAGGGGGAGGTGGTCATGCCCTTGCGGCCGACGCCGGAGGTGGGCGGGACGACCGTCGCGTTCTTCAGCGCCGCCTCGTACGCGGACTTCGCGTCGAAGTCGACGCCCTTGACATACGCGTCCGCGAACGCGACGTCCGACGAGGTGCCGGTCATCAGGTCCGCGTAACCGGGCGAGGACCAGCGAGAGGTCCAGCCGCCGTCCTTGTACTGCTGCACGAACCCGTCGACCATCTCACCCGCCTGATGAGGCGTGAACAGCGAGTACGCCGGCCAGGTCGTCCGGTAGGTGTCCCAGAAGCCGTTGTTGACGTACACCTTCCCGTCGACGATCTTCGCGCCGGTGTGGGTCGGGGTGTCGGGTCCCGGCATCGGGGAGAACGGCGAGGCGTACTGGTACTTCGAACCCACCTTCTCGAAGCCGGAGTTGGGGTACAGGTACAGCCGGTACATGCTGGAGTACAGCGTCGTCAGCTGGTCCGGCGTGGCGCCCTGCACCTCGACTTTGCCGAACAGCCGGTCCCACTGCTTGCGCGCACCCTTCTTGACCGCGTCGAACGACGTGCCGTCCGGGATCTCCTGGCTCAGGTTGTCCTTGGCCTGGTCGATGCTGATGAGCGAGGTGGCCAGGCGCAGGGTGACGGTGTGGTCGGAGCCGGCCTTGAACTTCAGATAGCCCTTGACGCCGCTGGAGCCGCCGTCGGTCACGGGCGCGTCGAACACCCCGTAGACGAAGAGCCGGGTGGCGCCGGTCGACAGACCGGACTTCACGTCCGAGTAGCCGGTGACGACACCCGCCGAGGTGTCCAGCGTGAGGCCCGCCTGCTCGGTGACGTTGTCGAAGATGACGCTCGCGTCGTCGCCGGGATAGGTGAAGCGCAGGGCGGCGGCGTGATCGGTCGGCGCCATCTCCGCCTTCAGGCCGTTCTCGAACGTCACCCCGTAGTAGTACGGCCGCGCGGTCTCGTTCTCGTGCCGGAAGGCCAGTTCACGGGCGGCGCGGCCGGTGTCCGGGGTGCCGGAGGCGGCGGACGGCATCACCTGGAAGGTCTGCCGGTCACCCATCCAGGGGCTCGGCTCATGGCTCGCGCTGAACGCCTGGATGGTGGGCAGGTTGTCGTCGTTGTTGGCACGCGCGTAGTCGTAGAGCCAGCTCAGGGAGCCCGCGTTGGTCACCGGCGTCCAGAAGTTGAAGCCGTGCGGGACGGCCGTCGCCGGGAAGTTGTTGCCGCGCGAGAAGCCGCCGCTGGAGTTGGTGCCGCGGGTCGTCACCGCGTAGTCGGCGAGGTGCGCCTTGGGCTTCTCCGGGGCGGCCCGCTTCAGGGAGACGTCGTCCAGCCAGCCGCGGAACTTCGCGGGGCCCTTCGGCGAGTCGTACGCGAGGAGGATCCGGTCGACGGTCTTCCCGGCCGCGACGGAACCGATCCGCGAGGTCACGTTGTTCCACTGGTTGACGTACAGCGCCTTGGACGCGCCCTGGCCCTGCGGCGTCAGCGCGAATCCGTGCTGGTCGACGGCGTTCAGCTCGCTCAGCGAGGTGCCGTCGGTGAAGACCAGGTCCACGGCCACGTTCGTGGCGTCGTAGTCCCGGTCGCCGTCCGCCATCGAGGGGAAGACCCGGTACGCCAGTCCGGTGTCGCGCCGGACGGCCACGTTCACGTCGAAGACCTTGTTGTACGAGTACGCACGGCCGCCACCCTTGTGGGTGCCGGCGTAGCGCAGCGCCCGCTTGCCGGTGAAGCCCGCGCCCGCCTTGGCGGTCGGCGAGCCGCTCGGCCCCCGGTCCACGAGCGAGAGCATGTCCTTGGGCGTCGGGTCGTCGCTCTGGCCCGTCGAGAACTGGACATCGGCGATCTGGAGGATGTCGCCGCCGTTGTTCTTGGTGACATCGAGCCGGAAGTGCTGGTACTCGACGGGACTTTGGATGTCGTACGTCTTGGTCCGGAACCGCTCGCCGAAGGACTCGCCGGAGCGGGTGTCGAGGGCCTTCCAGTCCTTGCCGTCGGTGGAGCCCTGAAGGGTCCAGTCCTGGGGGTCGCGCTCGTCGTGGTCGTTTGCGGATGTGAGCGCGTACGTGACCACCTTGACCGGCGCGTCCAGGTCGAACTCCGCCCAGCCGGTGGGCTCGAAGGTGAGCCACTTGCTGCTCGACTCGCCGTCGACGAGGTTCTCCTTCACCTCGCCCGCGCCGGTGTTCTCGCCGCTGGCCCGCACGTCGGTGACATGGTCGGTCACGTTTCCGGGGATGCCGGTGCTGTAGCCGCCGTCGACCCCGGAGGATCTTTTCGTCCCGCCGGGGGCTGTATCCACCGTATTGAGCCAGTCCGGAGCTGGATCGCCCGATTCGAACGAGGAGCTGAATTCCCGGTCCGCGGACGCCTTTTGGGCCGGCAGGGCGACCGCGACGCCCTGCGAGGCCGCTAACAGGGAGAGGGCGGCCACCCCCAGTGCCGCCGGGGAAAACCATCCGGTCCGGCGCGTCAAACTCCGTCTGTACCGAGCTCTGTGCTGCATGCGCGAGCACCCTCCCTGCACCTGGACAACGTTGTCAGATTCGAAGCGCAAGGACCATTTGGGCGCCAAGTCGACAGTGCTGTCAAGGGTGTCGGGTGTGGCATCCGGGGTGAATGACGCGTGACGAACCGTGCATTGAGTTCATTGCGGGAGGTTGGCCTCCTGTGGATCTTCGCCGGGGTGGTCCGGGGGTGCCCCATATTTCCGGGAGGTCTCAACTCGGAAAAGACCGACGGGCAAACCTGCATTCGATCTTGCTCCGCTGGCGGGAAGTGGACTATACCTGTCGCGTCCGGCCAGTCGATCGACTGGCGCCGGACGGGCAGGACCCAGGGGGGAATTTCGAGGGACGGCAGAGCGTGGGCCATACGCCTACAGCCGATTCGTCCCACTGAATCCCCCATGCACGACCCCAGCTTGACCTAACCGCGGTGCCGGGGAGGATCCGGTTCACCGCCTGAGTCCTGGAGAAGGCGAGGACTTGAGCATGGGATCCACTTCCGCCGAGAACAGCAGCCCCGAGGGTGTCGGCCGCCGTGACCTCATCAAGAGGTCGGCCGCACTCGGTCTGATCACCGTCCCGACGATGAGCTTCCTGTCCGCCTGCGCGAGCGGCGGGGGCAGTGACGACAAGTCCGGCGACAAGGGCACCGGCAAGACCAGCAAGGACAACCCCTTCGGCGTGAAGAAGGGCGGCGGCAAGCTCGACGTCGTCGTCTTCAAGGGCGGCTACGGCGACGACTACGCCAAGGCCTGGGAAGCGGCCTTCGACAAGAAGTGGGGCTCCAAGAGCGCCCACACCGGTACCCAGGAGATCACCGGCAAGCTCCAGCCGCGCTTCAACGGCGGCAACCCGCCGGACATCGTCGACGACTCGGGCGCCCAGCAGATCAAGCTGGACGTGCTCTACAAGAGCGGCCAACTCCTCGACCTGGCCTCGGTCCTCGACGCCCCGTCCATCGACGACCCGACCAAGAAGGTCCGCGACACCCTGATCCCGGGCACGCTCGACCCGGGCCTGCAGGGCGGCAAGGTCGTGTCCCTCAACTACATCTACACGGTGTGGGGGTTGTGGTACTCCGGCAAGCTCTTCAAGGAGAAGGGCTGGGAGGTGCCCAAGACCTGGGACGCCTTCCTCGCCATCTGCAAGGACGCCAAGTCGCAGGGCATCGGCGGTCTCGCGCACCAGGGCAAGTACCCGTACTACATCAACATCGCCATCATGGACCTGATCGCCAAGAACGGCGGTCTGGACGCCATGAAGGCGATCGACAACCTCGACCCCAAGGCGTTCGTCGGGTCCGACGCCGCCCAGGCGGCCGTCGAGGCCATCTACGAGGTCGTGGAAAAGGGCTACTTGTTGGCCGGCACCAACGGCCTGACCCACACCGAGTCGCAGACCCGGTGGAACCAGTACAAGGCCGCGTTCATCACCTGTGGCTCCTGGCTGGAGAACGAGCAGCTCAAGCAGACTCCGGCGGACTTCGACATGAAGTTCATGCCGATGCCCAGCCTGCCCGGCGACAAGCTGCCGTTCGAGGCGATCCGGGCCGGCTCCGGTGAGCCGTTCATCATCCCGGCGAAGGCCGCGAACCTGCCCGAGGCCAAGGAGTTCATGCGCTCCATGCTCTCCAAGGAGTGGTCGACGCTCTTCGCGCAGAAGGCCAACTCGCTCACCATCCTCAAGGACAGCGTGTCCGAGGGTGTGCAGCTGCGTCCCGGTACGCAGTCCACCGTCGACGCCTCCAAGGCGGCGGGCGACAATACCTTCAACTACCTGTACTTCAACTGGTACAGCGAGATGGACGTCTCCATCCAGAACGCGTCCAACGAGCTGATGTCCAAGCGTATTCAGCCGAAGGAATGGCTGAAGCGGGCCCAGGCGGCGGTCGACAAGGCGGCCAAGGACCCGGCGTCCAAGAAGAACCACCGCGACTGATCACGTAAAACCCGGAACATCAGGGTCACGCACACCCGGAACACCCGGGTCACGCACACCCGGAACACCAGGGCAGGATGCCATGCGAAAAGGGCAGTACCGGTTCGTCGCGGGGTTTCTCCTCGCACCTTTGGCGCTGTATCTGATCTTCGTGATCTGGCCTTACATACAGACCATCGGTTACTCCTTCACCGACTGGAGGGGTCAGTCGCAGACGTTCAGTTTCGTCGGCCTGGACAATTACAAGGCGTTGTTCCAGGACGACGTATTCCTCGAAGCGATCTGGCACAACATCCTGTTCCTGGTGTTCATCCCGGTGATCACCATCCTGCTCGCCCTCTTCTTCGCCTTCATGGTGAACGCGGGCGGGCGGGGTGGCGCCGGTGGCGTACAGGGCGTCGCCGGCTCCCGCTTCTACAAGATCGTGTACTTCTTCCCGCAGGTGCTGTCGCTCGCGATCGTCGCGGTGCTCTTCGGGGCCCTCTACCGAAGTGACAGCGGCGGTCTGCTCAACGGCCTGCTGATCAAGCTCGGCCTGGTCGACGGCAACAACCCCGTCGAGTGGATGAACGAGCCCAACCTGGTGCTCTGGTGCCTGATGGCGGTCGTCGTCTGGCACGGCGTCGGCTTCTACCTGGTGCTGTTCTCCGCCGCCATGCAGTCCATCCCGCGGGACATCTACGAGGCCGCGCTGCTGGACGGCGCGAGCCGCGCCCACACCTTCTTCCGGGTCACCCTGCCCCTGCTCTGGGACACGGTGCAGACCGCCTGGGTCTATCTCGGCATCATCGCGATGGACATGTTCGTCCTCGTCTCGACCACGACCCAGGGCACCGGTTACGGCGGCGGGCCCGACCATCACAGCGAGGTCATGGCGAACGTCATGATGCGCAACTTCCTCTACTTCGGGAAGAGCGGCTACGCCTGCGCCATGGGCGTCGTCATGCTCCTTCTCACCCTGATCCTGTCCGTGGTCACGCTGCGCGCCACCCGCCGCGAGCGCATCGAGTTCTGAGCGGGAGACACGACTATGAGCGCACCCATCACGGAGCCGACGAAGGTCGACGGCGCCGGAGTACCCCCGCAACGAAACGCCAGGAAGGCCCCGCCCCGGCCGGGTGACAAGCGCACCGAGGGCATGGCCCTCAACGTCTTCTCGCACGGCTTCCTGGCCCTGTGGGCGGTCCTGATCATCCTGCCGCTGCTCTGGCTCGTCCTGAGCTCCTTCAAGACCGACGCGCAGATCGGCGGTTCGGCCCTCGGCTGGCCCTCGAACTGGCAGTTCGACGTCTTCACCCGGGCCTGGAACAAGGGCATCGGCGACTACTTCGCCAACACCCTGATCGTCCTGGTCTTCTCGGTCCCGCTGACCATGCTCCTGGGCGCGATGGCGGCCTACGTCCTGGCCCGCTACGAGTTCCCGGGCAACCGGCTCGTGTACTACTTCTTCGTCGGCGGGGCCATGTTCCCCGTCTTCCTGGCCCTGGTGCCGCTGTTCTTCATGGTCAAACGTCTTGACATGTTGAACACGTACCAAGGCCTGATCCTGGTGTACGTCGCCTACTCGCTGCCGTTCACCGTGTTCTTCATGCACGCCTTTTTCCGGACATTGCCCACGGCGGTCTTCGAGGCGGCGGTACTTGACGGAGCCTCGCACACCAGGGCGTTCTTCCAGGTCATGCTGCCGATGGCCAAGCCCGGACTGCTCAGCGTCGGCATCTTCAACGTCCTGGGCCAGTGGAACCAGTACATCCTGCCCTCGGTGCTGATGCAGCCGCAGAGCAGTTCGGATCCGGAACGCTACGTTCTGACCCAGGGCCTCATCCAGCTCCAGCAGCAGCAGGGGTACGCCACCGATCTTCCCGTCCTGTTCGCCGGCGTGACGATCGCGATGATCCCGATGCTGATCGTCTACCTGTCCTTCCAGCGCCAGGTCCAGGCAGGCCTCACCTCGGCGACCCTCAAGTAACGATTCGCCCCCTTCCCCGCCTACGCCACCTCCGTCCCGGGGGTGGCGTACGCGTGTCCGGGCGCGGCCGGAAATCGAACCTGAGGACAGAGCCGATTTTCGTCAAGGACTTGACTGCGGTAACCCGTTCAGCGGAGCTTGGAGTTCACAACTTGTAAGTGACCGGGGTCCCGTTGACGTGACCCAGATCACACGGGCGGCATCGGGGCCGCCCGGCTGAGGGCAGGAGTGGATGAGTCGATGGAGACTCCGGGGTCGCAGTCTTCGCTGCACCGAGCCAATCTGGAGCGCGTCGTGCGAGCGGTGCGCCTCGCCGGTTCGCTCACACAAGCGGAGATCGCGAGGGCGACGGGCCTATCGGCCGCGACCGTTTCCAATATCGTCCGTGAACTCAAGGATGGGGGAACGGTCGAGGTCACACCCACTTCGGCCGGCGGCCGCAGGGCGCGCAGCGTGTCCTTGAGCGGTGACGCCGGCATCGTCATCGGTGTCGACTTCGGGCATACCCATCTGCGCGTCGCGGTCGGGAACCTGGCCCACCAGGTGCTGGCCGAGGAGTCCGAGCCGCTGGACGTGGACGCGTCCGCCGCGCAGGGCTTCGACCGGGCCGAAGAGCTGGTCAGCCGCCTGATCGCGGCAACCGGCGTGGATCGTTCCAAGGTCGCGGGTGTGGGGCTCGGCGTGCCGGGCCCCATCGACGTGGAGTCGGGGACCCTGGGATCCACCTCGATCCTGCCGGGCTGGACCGGCGCCAGGCCCGCCGAGGAGCTGCGGGGGCGGCTCGGCGTGCCTGTCTACGTGGACAACGACGCCAATCTGGGCGCGCTCGGCGAGATGGTCTGGGGCAGCGGGCGAGGGGTCCGCGATCTCGCGTACATCAAGGTCGCCAGCGGTGTCGGGGCAGGCCTGGTGATAGAGGGCAAGATCTACCGCGGCCCCGGTGGCACAGCGGGAGAAATCGGGCATATTACACTTGATGAATCAGGCCCCGTCTGCCGTTGCGGCAACCGCGGCTGCCTGGAGACCTTCGCGGCGGCGCGCTATGTGCTGCCGCTCCTCCAGTCCAGTCACGGGACCGACCTGACCATGGAGGGCGTGGTCAGGCTGGCGCGGGACGGAGATCCGGGCTGCCGTCGGGTGATCGCCGACGTCGGCCGACATATCGGCAGTGGAGTCGCCAATCTCTGCAACTTGCTGAACCCGAGCCGGGTGGTCCTCGGCGGCGATCTCGCAGAGGCCGGAGAGCTCGTTCTCGGGCCCATCAGGGAGTCTGTCGGCCGCTACGCGATCCCCAGCGCCGCACGTCAGCTCTCGGTGCTGCCAGGGGCGCTCGGGGGCCGCGCCGAGGTGCTCGGAGCGCTCGCTCTCGCACTCAGCGAGATGGGCGATTCGACCCTTTTGGACGGCTCGCTGTCCGCCGTTACACCTGCCTTCACTTAGAGAACGAAACACGCCGTTGCCAACCCGTTAAGTATTTACTTCTTGACGTCGCACGGGTGGCCGAGTTGACTCCAAACCACCTCGGCCGCAGCGTTGCGGCCCTGTCAGGGAGGCACCACCAATGAACGCAACGATGCGTAGAGTCGTAATCGGTACCGCCGCTGTTTCCATGGCCCTCTCGGTGGCCGCCTGTGGCAAGGCCGGCGACAAGAGCACCAGCGACAGCAGCAGCAGCTCTTCCTCGGGCAGCAAGACCATCGGTCTCCTGCTCCCCGACAGCGTCACCGCGCGCTACGAGAAGTTCGACCACCCGCTCTTCGTCAACAAGGTCAAGGAGCTGTGCCCGGACTGCAAGGTCCAGTACGCGAACGCGGCCGGTGACGCCGCCAAGCAGGCCCAGCAGGTCAGCACGATGATCACCCAGGGCGTCAAGGTCCTCGTGATCAGCGCGCAGGACTCGGCGGCCATCAAGTCCTCGATCCAGACCGCGGTCGACAAGGGCATCAAGGTCGTCGCGTACGACCGTCTCGCCCAGGGTCCGGTCTCGGCCTACGTCTCCTTCGACAACCAGAAGGTCGGCGAGCTCCAGGGCCAGGCGCTGCTCACCTCGCTCGGCTCCAAGGCGACCCCCAAGTCGAAGATCGTCATGATCAACGGTGACGACGCCGACCCGAACGCCGGTCAGTTCAAGGCGGGTGCCCACAAGGCCCTCGACGGCAAGGTCGACATCGCCTACGAGCAGTCCGGTCTCTGGAAGGACACCGTCGCCGCCCAGAAGATGTCCGCTGCCATCACGCAGCTCGGTGCCAAGAACATCGCGGGCGTCTACTCCGCCAACGACGGCATGGCCGGTGGTATCGCGAACACCCTCAAGGGTGCGAAGATCAGTGGCATCCCGCTGACGGGTCAGGACGCGGAGCTCGCGGGTATCCAGCGCCTCGTCGCCGGCACCCAGTCCTCCACGGTCTACAAGGCCTTCAAGCCGGAGGCGGACGCCGCTGCCCAGCTCGCGGTCAACCTGCTGGAGGGCAAGGACATCAAGTCCCTCGCCAACCAGACGCTGACCAGCGGCTCCGGCGACAAGGTGCCCTCGCAGCTGCTCGTCCCGGTCTCGGTCACCAAGGCCAACATCAAGGACACCGTGGTCAAGGACGGCCTCTACAGCGTCACCGACATCTGCACCGCGGACTTCGCCAAGGCCTGCAAGGCTGCCGGCCTTCAGTAGCACGACCGTCTCGGGCGACCTCCGTACAACGGTGGTCGCCCGAGTTCCGACCGCTCAGCGGTCTCGCGAACCTGTCCGACGCCTGCTCCACCTTCACACCCCGCTGCGGGGCGGGCGTCGGATGGATCCGTTGCGAAATGCGACGGATTCGCGCATGTTCATCTTGTAAACCTTGTGCATTTCGCACATCCCTCCGCGCCGGTTGGTTCGAGCGCGGCATCCCCGCCGGTCAGGCGGCGAAGGAGATGGTTCACGTGTCCGCTACGCCCGTGCTGGCGTTGCGCGGAGTCTCCAAGCGATTCGGTGCTGTGCAGGCACTCACCGATGTCGAGCTGGAGGTCCACCCCGGAGAAGTGGTCGCCCTGGTGGGCGACAATGGCGCAGGAAAGTCCACCCTGGTCAAGACAATCGCGGGTGTCCACCCCATCGATGAAGGCGTCATCGAGTGGGACGGTCAGCCCGTCAGCATCAACAAGCCGCACGACGCCCAGGGACTCGGCGTCGCGACCGTCTACCAGGACCTCGCCCTGTGCGACAACCTCGACGTGGTCGGCAACCTCTACCTCGGTCGTGAGCTGCTGCACCGCGGCGTCATCGACGAGGTCACGATGGAGCAGAAGGCGCGTGAGCTGCTCAGCACACTCTCCATCCGCATCCCGAGCGTGCGTATCCCGATCGCGAGCCTTTCCGGCGGTCAGCGCCAGGTCGTGGCCATCGCCCGCGCCCTCATCGGCGACCCCAAGGTCGTCATCCTCGACGAGCCGACCGCCGCGCTCGGTGTCGAGCAGACCGCGCAGGTCCTCGACCTGGTCGAGCGGCTGCGCGAGCGCAACCTCGGCGTCATTCTCATCAGCCACAACATGGCTGACGTGAAGGCCGTCGCGGACACCGTCGCCGTCCTGCGCCTGGGCAAGAACAACGGCTCCTTCTCCGTGAAGGACACCAGCCACGAAGAGATCATCGCCGCGATCACCGGAGCCACGGACAACGCCGTGACCCGTCGTGCGGGGCGTCGCAACACGGAGGCCGCAAAGTGAGCGACACGTCCAAGGTTTCCAAGGCGGAGGCCGAGGTGGAGCACCAGAACACGGTGGCTCCCTCCGACGACCCCACTGCCGCTCCCGTGTCGGTCGTGGACCCGCGTCTGCTGGTCCGCGAAGAGGGCCTCAAGGGCTACGTCACCGAGTTCAAGCGCAAGATCAAGGGTGGCGAGCTGGGCTCGCTGCCGGTCTTCATCGGTCTGATCATCATCTGGACGATCTTCCAGACGCAGAACAGCCGGTTCCTCAGCGCCGACAACCTGTCGAACATCAGCTACTTCATGTCGGCCACCGGCATGCTGGCCATCGGCCTGGTGTTCGTCCTGCTGCTCGGTGAGATCGACCTCTCCGTCGGCTCGGTCAGCGGCCTCGCCTCCACGGTCTTCGCGGTGTTCGTGGTCAACCACGGCGTGAACGCCTGGCTGGCCCTGTTCCTGACCGTCCTGACCGGTGCCGTCATCGGCGCGATGCAGGGCTGGTTCTTCGCCAGGATCGGCGTGCCCGCCTTCGTCGTGACGCTGGCCGGCTTCCTGGGCTGGAACGGCCTGATGCTGTGGCTGCTCGGTACGAGCGGCACCATCAACATCCCGGCCGAGAGCGGCCCGGTCCACCTGCTCGGCCAGAGCTCGTTCTTCATGGACCAGGCCGTCGTCGGTGCCTACCTGCTGGCCGGCCTCGGTGTCGCCTCGATGCTCGTCGGTTCGCTCATCGACCAGCGTCGCCGCAGGGCCGCCGGTGTGCCCTTCCGGCCCACCAGCGAGATCGCGCTGCGCGTCGGAGCGCTCGCCGTGGCGTCCTTCACCGCCGCCGCCGTGCTGAACAACGCCTCCGGTGTCTCCAACGCCCTGGTGATCTTCCTCGCCTCCCTGGTGATCGTCGACTTCGTGCTGCGCCGCACCACGTACGGCCGCAAGATCTTCGCGGTCGGCGGTGGCATCGAGGCTGCCCGCCGTGCCGGTATCAGCGTGTCCATGGTCCGCATCACCGTCTTCGCCATCTCCGGCGGGTTCGCGGCGGTCGGCGGTATGTTCTTCGCCGGCCAGACCGCGAGCGCCACGCTGAACGCCGGTGGCGGCAACACGCTGATGCTCGCCATCGCGGCGGCCGTCATCGGTGGTACGAGCCTCTTCGGTGGCCGCGGAAACGTTTGGTCGGCCCTCCTGGGCATGCTGGTCATCCAGTCGATCCAGACCGGTCTCGACCTGCTCAACATGAACACCTCCATCCAGTACATGATCACTGGTGCGGTGCTCCTGGGCGCGGTCGTCATCGACTCCGTGTCGCGCAAGAGCCAGAAGGCCGCAGGCCGCGCGTAACACTCCGCGGGGGAACGCCGTAGCACAGCGCGACGGCGTCCCTGTGAAACATCCTGTGCCCGGCGCCAGTGGTGGCGCCGGGCACAGTCACGTCCGGACATGGAACGCGTGTTCCCGTCCGGTTGGGCCGATCGTGTGGCGTACAACGCCAGGCCCGGCCCGCGCCCGCGAAGGCGGAACATTAGACTCGACCAAGCCCGGCAACAGCTCTAGCAAGGAGGCACGGGTGCCGCTGCTGACCCGCATCAGGGGACCGCGCGATCTGGACCGGCTCAGCCTGGAGCAGCTGGACCAGCTGGCCGGCGAGATCAGGACCTTCCTCGTCGACGCGGTCTCCAAGACCGGCGGCCACCTCGGCCCCAACCTCGGTGTCGTGGAACTGACCATCGCCCTGCACCGCGTCTTCGAGTCACCGAAGGACAGGGTGCTGTGGGACACGGGGCACCAGTCCTACGTCCACAAGCTGCTCACCGGCCGCCAGGACTTCTCCCGGCTGAAGATGAAGGGCGGCCTGTCCGGCTACCCCTCGCAGGCCGAGTCCGAGCACGACATCATCGAGAACTCGCACGCCTCCACGGTCCTCGGCTGGGCCGACGGCCTGTCCAAGGCCAACGAGGTGCTCGGCAGGAACGACCACGTGGTCGCCGTCATCGGTGACGGCGCTCTCACCGGCGGTATGGCCTGGGAGGCGCTGAACAACATCGCCGACGCCAAGGACCGCCCGCTGATCATCGTCGTCAACGACAACGAGCGTTCGTACGCGCCGACCATCGGCGGCCTCGCGAACCATCTGGCGACCCTGCGCACCACCGACGGCTACGAGCGCTTCCTGGCCCGTGGCAAGGACCTCCTGGAGCGCACGCCGGTCGTCGGCAAGCCCCTCTACGAGACCCTGCACGGCGCCAAGAAGGGCCTGAAGGACTTCATCGCCCCGCAGGGCATGTTCGAGGACCTCGGCCTGAAGTACGTCGGCCCGATCGACGGCCACGACATCGAGGCCCTGGAGTCGGCCCTCGCCCGCGCCAAGCGCTTCGGCGGCCCGGTCATCGTGCACTGCCTCACCGAGAAGGGACGGGGTTACCAGCCCGCCCTCCAGGACGAGGCGGACCGCTTCCACGCCGTCGGCAAGATCCACCCCGACACGGGCCTGCCGATCGCCTCCTCCGGCGCCGACTGGACCTCCGTCTTCGGCGAGGAGATGGTCGAGCTCGGCAAGGAGCGCGAGGACATCGTCGCGATCACCGCCGCGATGCTCCAGCCGGTCGGCCTCGACCGGTTCGCCAAGGCGTTCCCCAAGCGGGTGTACGACGTCGGTATCGCCGAGCAGCACGCCGCCGTCTCCGCGGCGGGCCTCGCCACCGGCGGACTGCACCCCGTCTTCGCCGTCTACGCGACCTTCCTCAACCGCGCCTTCGACCAGGTCCTGATGGACGTGGCCCTGCACAAGTGCGGCGTCACGTTCGTCCTGGACCGCGCGGGCGTCACCGGCACGGACGGCGCCTCGCACAACGGCATGTGGGACATGTCCATCCTCCAGGTCGTCCCGGGCCTCAGGCTCGCCGCGCCGCGCGACGCCGACCAGGTGCGCGCCCAGCTGCGCGAGGCCGTCCAGGTGAAGGACGCGCCCACCGTGGTGCGCTTCTCCAAGGGCGCGGTCGGCCCGGCCGTGCCCGCCGTGGGCCGGATCGGTGGCATGGACGTCCTGCGGGAGCCCGGCACCGACGCGCCCGACGTGCTGCTGGTCTCCGTCGGCGCGCTCGCCCCGATGTGCCTGGAGATCGCCGCACTCCTCGACCGGCAGGGCATCTCCACCACCGTCGTCGACCCGCGCTGGGTCAAGCCGGTCGACGAGGCCATGGCCCCGCTCGCCGAGCAGCACCGCGTGGTGGTCACGGTCGAGGACAACTCCCGGGTCGGCGGTGTCGGCTCGGCGGTCGCGCAGGCCCTGCGCGACGCGGGCGTCGACGTCCCGCTGCGCGACTTCGGCATCCCGCCGCGCTTCCTCGACCACGCCTCGCGTGCCGAGGTCATGGCGGAGATCGGCCTGACCGCTCCGGACATCGCCCGGCAGGTCACCGGTCTCGTCGCCAAGCTCGACGGCCGGTACGAGAGCACCACCGCGCAGGCCATGGACGCGGTGGAGCCCGCGCGCGACTGACGTAGTCACGGCAGGGCCGATGGGCCGGTTTCAGCACCCTGTACGGGTGGTGAAACCGGCCCATCTGCGTGAACCGGGCCGCGTCGGGGGATACGTGCTACCTGCCCTCTCGATCATGTCGAGGACGACAAGCGTGGGAGGTACGTCCGTGAGCAACACCCTCTTCAGGACGAAGAAGGTCGAACAATCGATCTTGGACACTGAGGAGCCGGAGCACGCGCTCAAGAAGACGCTGTCCGCTCTGGACCTCACCGTGTTCGGTGTCGGCGTCATCATCGGCACCGGCATCTTCGTCCTCACCGGCAAGGTGGCCAAGGAGAACGCGGGACCGGGAGTCTCGCTGGCCTTCGTCGCCGCGGGTGTCGCCTGCGCCCTGGCGGCCCTGTGCTACGCCGAGTTCGCCTCCACCGTCCCGGTCGCGGGATCCGCGTACACCTTCGCCTACGCCTCCCTCGGCGAACTGCCCGCCTGGATCATCGGCTGGGACCTGGTCCTGGAGTTCGCGCTCGGCACGGCGGTGGTGGCCGTCGGCTGGTCGGGCTATGTGCGCTCGCTGATGGACAACGCGGGCTGGCACATGCCCGAGTCGCTCAGCGGGCGCGACGGGGCCCACGGGTTCGGCTTCGACATCCTCGCCGCCGCGCTGGTCCTGGTGCTCACCGCCATCCTCGTCATCGGCGTGAAGCTCTCCGCCCGGATCACCACGCTGGTCGTCGCGATCAAGGTCACCGTCGTCCTGATCGTGATCATCGCGGGCGCCTTCTTCATCGAGGGCAAGAACTACAAGCCCTTCATCCCCCCGGCGCAGGCCGTGGAGGCGGGCACCGGCATCAAGACCCCGCTGATCCAGCTCATGTTCGGCTGGGCGCCGACCAACTTCGGCGTGATGGGCATCTTCACCGCGGCCTCCGTCGTGTTCTTCGCCTTCATCGGCTTCGACGTGGTCGCGACCGCCGCCGAGGAGACGAAGAACCCGCAGCGGGACATGCCGCGCGGCATTCTCGGCTCGCTGATCATCTGCACCACGCTCTACGTCCTCGTGTCCATCGTGGTCACGGGCATGCAGAATTACAAGAAGCTGTCCGTGGACGCCCCGCTCGCCGACGCGTTCAAGGCCACCGGGCACCCCTGGTACGCGGGCGTCATCAGCTTCGGCGCCGCCATCGGACTGACCACCGTCTGCATGATCCTGCTGCTCGGCCAGACCCGTGTCTTCTTCGCGATGAGCCGGGACGGACTGCTGCCGCGGTTCTTCTCCCGCGTCCACCCGAGGTTCCGCACCCCGCACCGGCCGACGATCCTGCTCGGTGTGATCATCGCGATCCTCGCGGGCTTCACCAGCCTCAGCGAGCTGGCCGAACTGGTCAACATCGGCACGCTCTTCGCCTTCATCGTGGTCGCCGTCGGCGTCGTCATCCTGCGCCGCACCCGCCCCGACCTGCCCCGCTCCTTCCGCACCCCGCTGGTGCCGTGGGTGCCGATCCTGTCCGTGCTCGCGACGCTGTGGCTGATGCTGAACCTGCCCGCCGAGACCTGGCTGCGGTTCGCGATCTGGATGGTGATCGGCATCGTCGTGTACTTCCTCTACGGGCGCTCGCACAGCCGCCTCGGCCGGCACGAGGAGACGACCCTCGGCGAGCCCCGCAACCCGCCCGGCGGCACCGCCGGGTAGGACCCGTCCTGGCCGCCTCCCGCTGTCCCATGGCCCCGTACGTCCCGCTCCGGCGGGGACGGCGGGGCCTTGTGACGTGCCCGTGCGCCGGGCGGGCGGCGGCGGTGAGGGCGGTGCGGACCGGCGCCACGGGGAGTGCCCCGGACCCGATCCGGCGGTCAGGGGCGAGGGCGTACCGTGCGCGGCCCCGTGACCTCCGCGCCCAGTTCGCCGACCCGGCGTCGTAGTTCGCGGTCGGCCGTGACGACCAGACAGGCGCGGTCCCGTGCCTCGGCCACCAGCTCCACCATCCGGTCGTCGCCGCTGCCCCGAGCCTCCTCGACACGGACCCCGGGGACGGAGTCCACCCCACGCGCGGCGCCCTCCACCACCAGGACGATCTCCAGCGGGCCCGGGTGGCCGGGCAGGCCCTGCTCGGCGAACTCCGCCAACGTGTCCCTGAGCCGCCCGGCGGCGCCGCGACGGTCCCGCCACCAGCCGTCCGGCACGGACCCCACCACGTTGGCGCCGTCCACGATGAGCAGAGTCGTCATGCCCTCACCCTTCCAGAACGCCCTCGGCCCCGGGCCGCGTCAGGACGGACACGGCCTCGGCGAAACGGCCCGCCCCCGATGAACACGCGGCCCGTCCACGATTAAGGTGAAGCGGTGAACGTCGACTGGCTCATACGCGGCCGCGACGGCAGGCTCGGTGCGTACCTGCTGTCCGAGGCCACCGTCCGCTGCCGGGCGGAGCGCGGACCCGGTGGCCCCTGGGACACTCCGCGTACCGTGGGCGGCGACCAACGCCTGCACTCCGTACTGGCCCTGGGCCAGGGCGCCGATCGCTACACCCACCTGGTCTCCTGGCGTCCGACGGGCCGCGACCAGTCGGGCCTCGTCCACTCGACCCACTTCCGGCCGGACCTCACCGCCCTCGACTGGAACCCGATCGGTCACCCCAACCGCACCGGGGACCGGACCGGCAACCCCGCCGTCGCGGTCGACGCGGAGGGACGCGCCCACGTCTTCGTCCGCAACAAGGGCGGTGGAGTGAGCATGATCGCCCAGAAGGAGAAGGGCGGCTGGGGGCCCTGGTGCGATCTCAAGGGGCATGACGTCCAAGGGGATCTGGCGGCCGTGACCGGGAGTTCCGGCCGTATCGAGCTGTACGCGGCAGTCCCGGGCGGCGTTCTGCACTGGCGTCAGGAGGAGCCGGGCACGCAACCCGCCCTGGACGAGGCGCTGGAGGCACCGGTCCGCCCCGGCAGCCTGCGCGCGCTCGCCACCTCCGCGGACTCCACCACGCTCTTCTTCACCGACGACTCGGGCGATGTGTGCGCCTGGCGTCCCGGCACCAAGCCGGTGGCACTGCTGGCCTCGGCCGGTCCGGGGCCGGTGTGTGTCATCCGCTGCGAACTCGACGGCCACGACTGCACGTTGCTGGCGCAGCGCTCGGCGAGCGGACGGGTGGCCTTCGCCGCCTACCCGACCGAGGACGAGTCGGCGGGCGCGTGGTGGACGGAGTCGGGGCCCGAACTCCCCGCCGATGCCCTGCTGTCGCTGGCGGAGGACGAGGAGGGCCGGGTGGTCGCCGCGACCCTCTCCCCCGAAACGGGCGAACTCCGCGTCACCCGCCGCAAGGAGGAACCGGGGATCGCTCTGGAGGCATGGCGGTCGGTCTGACACCGACGGCCGACGCGCACTGGAACGCACGCCGACACCGCCGTACAGAAGGTGAGTACGGCGGTGAAGTGGTTCAACCTCGCGTGAGTGAGGGCGAGTCGACCCCGAGTCAGGAGCCTCCTGGCGCGCGACGGGTCAGGAACTCCCGCCGGTGGCGGGCGACTTCTTCGCCGACTCGGGGATCGCGGAGTCGGTGCGCAGCGCCTTCCACAGGGTCGAGGCCTGCGGCTCGGCCGCCACGACCCGGTTCGGGTCGATCTTGTCGTACGACACCGGGAGCATGATCGTCTCCATCGTGGACGGGTCGACGCCGTTCATGCTCCGGCCGAACTCGGCCAGGGCCGTGAGCGAGGCGAGGTCGGAGTCGGTGGTGAGCGCCTGGGTCAGACTGTCGGCGATCTTGTACGTCTTGGTGGGGCTGCCCAGCAGGTCCTGCTTCTTGATCTCGGAGAGCAGCGCGGTCAGGAACTGCTGCTGGAGGCCGATGCGGCCGAGGTCGCTGCCGTCGCCGATACCGTGCCGGGTCCGCACGAACTCCAGGGACTGGGTGCCGTCCAGCCGGTGCGTGCCGGCGGTGAGGTCGAGGCCGCTGGAGGTGTCGTGGATGTCCTCGTCGGCGGTGACGGTCACGCCGCCTATCGCGTCCACCAGGCCCTTGAAGCCGGCGAAGTCGATCTCCATGTAGTGGTCCATGCGGATCCCGGAGATCTGCTCCACCGTCTTGACCACACAGGCCGAACCGACCTGGGAGTAGACGGAGTTGAACATGACGCGCCGCGCGGAGGGCACCTTCGAACCATCCGCCTCGGTGCACTCGGGGCGGGTCACCAGGGTGTCACGCGGGATGCTGATAGCGATGGCCTTCTTGCGGCCCTCGGGTATGTGCACCACCAGCGCGGTGTCGGAACGCGCCCCGGAGACGTGGCCCGTCTTGAGCGCGGCGTTGGCTCCGGCGCGCGAGTCGGACCCGAGGATCAGGATGTTCTGCCCTGAGGTGGGAAGCTTCGCCGGGCGGTCGTCGCCGATCGCCTTGTCGAGGTCGATGCCCTTGATGTTGCTGTCGAGACCGCTGTAGAGCCAGTACGCGGTACCGCCAGCGGCCAGCAGTAGGACCAGGAGCGTCAGCAGCACGATGCGGCCCCGGCGTCTCCTGCGCGGCCCGGAGTCGCGCCGTCCGGTGTCGTCCGGCTTGGCGGTGGGTCGGTTTTCGGTCGTGTTGATGTGCGTCATTGGACTTAGTCCTCTCCTCACGAGCTCCGCACGCGCGGAGTTGCGGGGCCCGGGAGGGGGGAACCGGCCCAACTGATACGAAGCAGTGCAGTGCAGTGCGAGAACTATAGGCGTCCCGGTGACCATGCTTTAAGGGGGGCTGGCCTGCAGCTGAACCCCAGGTGAACGTCACATTGTCTCTTCTTGACCATGGTGCAGTCTTGGCTAAGAATGTGGAGGTCCTGTGATCTTCGGTGGAGGTCTCGTGGCCCTCGATGGAGAGGGCTCGTGTCCGAGATCGCAGGGGCGGCGATTGTCCACGCGGCAGGGGGCTGCGGACTCGCCGGGTCACGGGGCGTGCCCAGTGTCAGCTGATCGATGGACTCATTGGGTGAATTGTCCCGGTAGGAGTGAAAATTGACGCATCATCCGCGTCTCGGTGTCGTTGTGCCGTTTCAGAACGTTGAGATCTATCTCACCGAGTGCCTGGAATCGATAGCACGTCAGTCGTTCCGCGACTTCGAGGTGATCCTCGTCGACGACGGGTCCACCGACGATTCGACTCGCATCGCGGCTGAGTTCTGCGCCACCGACCCGCGCTTCCGGCTGATCCGACAGGAACCGCACGGGCCCGGACATGCCCGGAACGCCGGCCTGCGGGCCATGCATCCGCGCACCGAGTTCATCGCCTTCGTCGACGGTGACGACGTCATTCCCGAGTATGCCTACGAACTGCTGGTGCGCACCCTGCAGGAGTCCGGCTCGGACTTCGTCTCCGGCAACGTGCAGATGATGAACTCCACCAAGAAGTGGCAGTCCCCCCTGCACAAGAGCCCGATGCAGAAGAGCCGACGCGGCACCCATATCACGAAGTTCGACGCGCTCATCTACGACCGGACGGTGTGGAACAAGCTGTTCCGGCGGTCCTTCTGGGACTGCCACTTCATCGAGTTCCCCGAGGGCGTCCTCTACGAGGACTCCTGGGTCAACATGTACGCCCATTTCCGGGCCGCCAAGGTCGACGTCGTCACCGACATCGTCTACTTCTGGCGGCGCCGCGAGGGCGGTGCCGCCCCCTCGATCACCCAGCGCCACAACGAGCTGTCCAACCTGCGCGACCGGGTCGCCGCCGTGCAGTCCGTGAGCCGCTTCCTCGCCGAACGGCGCTCCCAGGTCTACGAGGAGGGCAAGCGCAAGTATGACCTCGCCTGCCTCAAGTCCGACCTGATGCTCCACCTGAAGGTGCTCCCGGACGCCGACGAGGAGTACCAGCAGGCCTTCATGGAGTGGGCCAACGAGTTCCTCGACGAGGCCGACCCCTCCATCATCGACGAATTGCCGGCCGATGCCCGGGTCAAGTGGCTCCTGGTGCGCGACCGGCGGCTGTCCGAACTGCTGGAGGTCATCCAGTTCGAACGGCTCGGCGGCCCGATGCCCGTCCAGCGGCGCTTCCGCCGCTACCTGAAGTACCCCTTCCTCGGCGACCGCGAGGTCGGCCTCGACAAGAAGGCCTACCGACTGGACAAGGAGTTCTCGCTGCACGGGTCGCTCGGCGGCGCCCGCTGGAGCAATGACGGCCATCTGCTCACCCTCACGGGTGCGGCATACGTTCGTTTCATCAATGTGCACAAGAAGCACATGTCGGTGAAGGCGATCGCCCTGCGCAGCAAGAAGCAGGGGCGGATGCTTTTTGCTACCGCGAAGACCACTTACGCACCCCAGGCCACCGAGCACTCCCAGCAGAATCGTTACTGCTATGACTGGGCCGGCTTCGAGACGCAGATCGACACCACCCGGCTCAAGCGCAAGGGTGAGTGGGTCGAGGGCACTTGGGATGTCGCCGTCGGCGTCCTCAGTCGCGGGCTGTTCCGCTACCGGGGCATGGACCGCGGCGGCGCCGGAACCGCCGCCAACCCGCCGTACCGCTACGTCGACCGCAACACCCGCGTGCTGCCCGTGTTCCTGCAGGGCAAGCTCAAGCTGCGCGTGGAGATCGTGCGCTGCCGGATCACCGGCCACCGGGTCAGCGGCGACCACCTGGAGATCAACGGCGTCTATCTCGGCTCCAGGGTGCCCGAGTGGGGCAAGCTCCGGGTCACCAGTATGAGCGGCGCCGGCCGCCACGACGCCCGGGTCCACTTCTGGCCCGGCGGCGATGGCTGGTGCACCTTCACCGCCCGGATCCCGTTGCGCGTCCTGGTGCCGGGATACCGCGCCGACGCCGTGTCCGGCGTGGAGGTGCCCCAGTCCTGGAGCATGGGCAGCAACGGCTGGAGGACCACCTTCCACGCCGAGGGCCGCAAGACGGCCATCTACCCGGTGGCCGCCGAGCAGATGTCCGACGGGCACTACCGCATGCCCGCCCGGCTCCAGACCCGCGAGGGCGACCGCGAGGTCGTCGTCCACCGCAACGGTTCCGGCTACCTGGTGCTCTTCGAACGCGCCACCCTGCCCACGGCTACTGCCGTCGCCTGGCACGAGGACGGCTCCCTGGAGATCACCGGCCGTTACCTCGCCGCCGACCTGCTCACCGAGCGCGAGTACCGCGACGCCCATCTCGTGGTCCGCTCACGCGCCCACGGAGACGAACGCCCCGTCCCCGTCCAGTGGGACGGCAACGAGTTCCGGTCCGTCCTGACCCCGGCCGCCATGCGCACCCTGGCCGGGGACATCCCGCTCGCCTCCGGACGCTGGGACTTCTTCCTGCGCCGCCAGGACCTGTCCGCGGTGGCCCGCGAGGACCGGCTCGAAGACCTCATGGTGAAGATCGAGCAGGACATCGTTGCCGCCTTCCCGGAGGAGTACGAGGCGGGCGAACGCCGTTACGAACTCCAGGCCGAGGCCTACGACCGGCTCTCCCTCCTTGTCCACTCCGCCATGCCTGATCACGCCCGCGGCCCCTACCGCCAGAAGCTGCTGCGCACCGATGCCTACCCGGCGGCACGCCGCGAGAAGGTACGACCCGCGATCCTCCTGGACGCCTTCAAGGGCACCCAGTACTCGGACAGCCCGCGCGCGCTGCACGAGGAACTGGTGCGCCGGGGCCTCGACCTCGAACACCTGTGGGTCGTACGCGACGACCAGGTCCAGGTCCCGCCGACCGCCACACCCGTGCGCATGTGGTCCCCGCAGTGGTACGAGGCCCTGGCCACCAGCCGGTACGTGGTCGCCAACAACCACCTGCCCGACTGGTTCGAGAAGCGCGACGGCCAGGTCGTCGTACAGACCTGGCACGGCACCCCGCTGAAGAAGATCGGCCATGACATCGAGGCCATCCACTTCGCCGACCAGCGCTATCTGGAACGGGTCGAGAAGGAGGTGCAGAACTGGGACATGCTGGTCTCGCCCAACAGCTTCTCCACGCCGATCCTCAAGCGCGCCTTCGGATTCCCGGGCGAGATGGTCGAGTGCGGCTACCCGCGCAACGACATCCTGCGCCGACCTGGCACGGAACACCAGGAGCGGGAGATCCGCCGCCGTATCGGACTGCCCGATGGCAAGCGGGTCGTGATGTACGCGCCGACCTGGCGCGACGACCAGTACTACGCGCCCGGCAAGTACAAGCTGGACTTCCGCGTCGACCTGGAGGACGCGCGCGCCCGGCTGGCCGCCGACCACGTCCTCCTGGTACGCCGTCACCCCAACGTGGTGGACCCGGTCCCCGGAGCCGGCGACGGCTTCGTCTTCGACGTCTCCGACTACCCGGACATGGCCGATCTGTCCCTGATCACCGACGTGATGATCACGGACTACTCGTCCCTGATGTTCGACTACGTCAACACCGGCCGCCCGATCCTGTTCTTCACCTACGACATGGACCACTATCGCGACACCCTGCGCGGTTTCTACTTCGACTTCGAACGCAGAGCGCCCGGACCCCTGGTGTCCACGTCCGAGGACCTGGTGAGTGCGATCCGGGACATCGACCGGATCCAGGACGACTACGCCGAGCGCTACCGCTCGTTCCAGCAGGACTTCTGCGACCTCGACGACGGCTTCGCTGCGGCTCGCCTGGCGGACCGGATACTGATCGCCGGAGGCGACCTCGCCCCCGAGGAGGCGCGGGCCCCCGCGGTGGGCTCCGCGGACACCCGGCACCAGGGACGCCCCCTCACGCCGCTCCGCTGGAACGCCGAGCACTGGTTCACACCGCAGCAGACTCCGGCGGAGACGGGGGCGGGCCCCGACCGGCTCATGAACGCCCTGCCCAGCCAGCCCGTACGGGGTGGCGCCGTCGGCAGCCAGGTTCCCCGGGACAGGATCGGCGAGGGCATGGTCGTGTAACCCTGTTCGGCCGTATCACTCCACAGCCGCGCCCGCGTTGCCGCCTCGGGCCCTCGGTGTACCTGCCGAGGGCCCGAGGCGGGAAGTGCTCTGCCCGTCCGCCCGCGCCGGGAGCAGGGCCGGAACGCTGCGTGCCGGGACCGGCCAAGACCCGCCCGCACCGACTCCAGTTCGGCGCCGCAGGTCTCCTGCACAAAGATCACCCGCGCTTACGCAGCGGTGGCAAGCAGGCTCAGCGGCCGTTTTTCACCGGCTTGCCGCCGGTGACCGCGCGGCTCCACTGCTCGACACCGCACATGTTCCAGGGCGCCGCGGTCAGGGACCGCGTCGACGCGGACGAACGGTCGGACCGGGAGGTCCGGGCCACGGTCACCGCGGTGGCCGACCCCGGCAGGGCGACCGCCGCGACGGCGGTCGGGCGCCATCGGCGGGCACCGCGGCCGGGCGCGGAAGGGGAGGCAGGCGGATGCATCACGAGATGACGGCCTGCCTGCCGACCAGACGCTACATCTTCTCAATGACAAGGAAAGCGCAAAATGTCTGAATCAGCGGCCAAGGGCCGCCGGGTGATCCGGGGGATCGACGTCTCGGGCGCTCATCCCGTGCAGTACCGGTTCGCCCACGCGAGGGGCGGCAACCGGCATCTCACGGTCGTCTTCGCCGACATCCACGCGCCGGACGACTACGGCTGGTCCGACGGCATCCTCGACAACCTGTGCTCCAACATTCTCTGGATCCGCGACCGGTTCGACGGCGGCAACACCTACTACCTCTGCAGGGACGGGGACTTCGGGATCGAGCAGTCCGTGATCGGGCTCATCCAGAAGGTGGTGAAGGCCCTCGGTCTGACCTCCGACGACGTGACCCTCTGGGGCAGCTCGAAGGGCGGCAGCGCGGCCCTCTACTTCGGACTGCGCTACGGCTTCCGTAACATCGTCGCCAGCGTCCCGCAGCTGCGGATCGGCACCTTCGTCCGCAACATGTACCCCCGTACCGGCCGGCACATGCTCGGCGAGACGATGCCCGAGGACAGGGTCCGGATCCTCGACTCGGTCCTGACCGACCTACTGGCCTCCGACGCCAACCCGGACGCGCACATCTACCTGGTGTCCTCGCCGCAGGACGAGCAGTACGCCACGCAGATCGAACCGTATCTGGGACTGCTCCAGCGGTACCCGAACTTCAACTTCCTCTTCAGCGAGTCCCCGCACATCACCGGCCACGGCAAGGTCACCCAGCGCAACACACCTCCGCTGCTGGGCATCGCCGGCCTTCTCGTGGAGGGCATCAGCCCGAGACTGGGCATCACCCGGCACGGCTACGAGGAACCCAACGCCGACCGGTCGGGCATCACCGGATTCCTCACCGCCACCTCGATCGTGCAGACCTGGCTCGCGCCGCCGGTCGTCACCATGCCGCTCCCGCACGATCCGCTGCTCGTGACCGGCGTCCCCCTCACCGGCCGGGCACCCGGGGCGGTACGCGTCAGCATCTGGGAGAACGGCGACTACCTGGCCTCGGCACCCGTTGGCCCCGAGGGCGACTGGACCTGGAAGCGCAAGAAGCCCTGGAGCGTCGGCGAGCACACGGTGCGGCTCTTCGCCGTCGACGGGAACGGGATCCAGTCGGCCCGCACCGACGTGACGTTCACGGCGTCGGACCGGATCACCGCTCCGCAGGCACCGGATGACACATCGGCACCCGAGCATTACTTCGACACCGAGCGGGCTCGGGTGACCCTGCTGCCCCCGCTGCTGCACACCCCCGAGCCCGGCCAGCAACTCCTCGCCATCAGCATCCGCTTCACAGGCGCCTCCAATGCCGCCACCCACGTGGGTTTCCGGGAGAACGGTGTCCTGCTGGGCTCCTGCTCGGTCGCCCACGACGGCCGCTGGCTCTGGAACGCGGACCGCGACTGGCACCCCGGTATGCACACCGTCGAGGTCGTCGCAGCGAACGAGGCGGGAGAGGCGTCCCCGCCCGCGACCATCACCTTCGCCGTCATACCCGTCTCCGGCCAGTGAACCGGGACACCCCTCAGGAGTGGAATCAGCCCATGTCCCCAGCACCCGCCAGCGGTAGGCAACTGCTCACCGGCATCGAAACAGCAGGGACGCTCCCGGTCGAATACCGGTTCGCCCACGGCCAGAAGGGCAACCGGCACCTGGTCGTCGTCTTCGCCAACTTCTCCGCACCGTCCGACTACGGCTGGTCCAACGGCGTGTTCGACAAGCTGCGCGCGAACATCCTGTGGATTCGGGACCGTTTCGAGGGAAACCAGAGCTACTACCTCTGCAAGGAGATGGACTTCGCTCTGGAGCAGTCCGTCGTCACGCTCATCTCGAAGGTGATGAAAGCCCTTGACCTCACCACGGACTCCGTGACGCTGTGGGGCGGTTCGAAGGGCGGCAGTGCCGCTCTCTACTTCGGTCTCAAGTACGGCTTCCGGAACATCGTCGCCATCGTGCCCCAGTTCGCGATAGGCACGTACGTGAAGAACGAGCGTCCCGGTACCGCCCGGTTCATGCTCGGTGAGGGTGTGCCGGAGGAGAACGTGCGGATCGTGGACTCCCTCGTACCCGACCTGGTGCGCTCCGGCGCCAACCGCACCGCCAACATCTACGTGCTCTCCTCGCCCCAGGATGACCAGTATCCGGTCCAGGTCGAGCCCTTCCTCGGCTTGTTCCAGCACTACGAGAACTTCAACTTCGTCCTCAGCGACTCGCCGCACATCGCCGACCACATCCAGGTCACGGGACGCAACGTCCCCATGCTGATGGGACTCCTCAACTTTCTGATCGACGGCATCGCGCCACGGCTGGGTTCCGTGCGCAACGGGTTCGAGGAGCCGGACCGCGACCGGTCCGCCATCGACTCCTACCTGACCGCCACGGCCATCATGCGCGGCGCCGAGTTCCCGCCCCCGGCGGTCATGGCACCCGGGCCGCGGACCCCGGTGCGCAGGGACGCCGTCCGGTTCGAGGGCCGTGCTCCGGGAGCCGTACGCGTGGTCCTATGGGAACAGGGCAAATATCTCGGTCGGACCGATGTGGCCGCCGACGGCACCTGGTCCTGGGAGCTGGGCACGGCCTGGAACAAGGGCGAACACCGGGTGAAGCTGTACGGCGTGGACGCGGCGGGCTTCCAGTCCCGTCGCACCGAGCTCCGCTTCACGGCGGTGGACGGCACCCGGGCGAACTCCGTGACCCCGGCCACGCCCCCGGCGCGGGACGGCGGTGCGATGCTGTCGACGGTCAGGCCGGGCGCCACCGCCCCCGTGGTGCTGGAACCCGTCGCGCACGAACAGGTCCTGGACCCGCGGATCGTCTTCACCGGCTCCGCGGGCGGCTTCGCCCAGGTCGGCTTCCGCGAGAACGGGAAGCTGCTGGGCCGTACAGCGGTCGCCCCGGACGGCCGTTGGTCATGGGAGTCGGGCTGGCAGTGGAGCGTGGGCACGCACGTCCTCGACGTCTTTGCCGTGAACGCCTCGGGCGCCGAGTTCCCGGCGCCCAGGCTCCCCTTCACCGTGATGCACGCCATGGCCGCGACGGCCCCCGCCGCGTACCGAGGTGGCACTTCCTGAGACAGCGGCACTTTCCTAGGGGCCGTGCAGACGACAAGGGGGGCCTCCCCGGTGTTCCGGGAGGCCCCCCTTCAGCCGTAGGCCGTTACGCCGGAACCGAAGCCAACCCCGGCTCCAGGAACCGCTTCCCGGTCACCCGCTCGGAGACGCCCTCGCGGTCCAGGTACGGCGTGATGCCGCCCAGGTGGAAGGGCCAGCCCGCGCCGGTGATCAGGCAGAGGTCGATGTCCTGGGCCTCGGCGACGACGCCCTCGTCGAGCATGAGCCCGATCTCCTGGGCGACCGCGTCGAGGACCCGGGCGCGTACCTGCTCCTCCGTCAGGACGACGTCGCCCTGCTTGAGGAGCGCGGCGACCTCGGGGTCCAGCTCCGGCTTGAAGCCGTTCTCGGCGGAGTAGACGTAGAAGCCGCGCTTGCCGGCCTTGACGACGGCCGCGAGGTTCGGGGAGACCGTGAAGCGGTCCGGGAAGGCCCGGTTGAGGGTCTCCGAGACGTGCAGACCGATCGCGGGACCGACCAGTTCGAGCAGGACCAGCGGGGACATCGGCAGGCCGAGCGGCTCGATGGCCTTCTCGGCGACCTCGACCGAGGTGCCCTCGTCGATGACGTTCTGGATCTCGCCCATGAAGCGGGTCAGGATGCGGTTCACGACGAACGCCGGGGCGTCCTTGGTGAGGACCGCGGTCTTCTTCAGCTTCTTGGCGACGGCGAACGCCGTGGCCAGCGAGGCGTCGTCCGTCTGCTCGCCGCGCACGATCTCCAGGAGCGGGAGGATCGCGACCGGGTTGAAGAAGTGGAAGCCGACGACCCGCTCGGGGTTCTTCAGCTTCGACGCCATCTCCGACACGGAGAGGGACGAGGTGTTGGTCGCGAGGATCGCGTGCGCCGGGGCGACCGCCTCGACCTCCGCGAACACCTGCTGCTTGACGCCGATCTCCTCGAAGACGGCCTCGATGATGAAGTCGGCGTCGGAGAAGCCCTCGGCCTTGTCCAGCACACCGGAGACCAGGGCCTTCAGGCGGTTGGCCTTGTCCTTGTTGACACGGCCCTTGAGCAGCAGCTTGTCGATCTCGGCGTGGACGTAGCCCACACCCTTGTCGACGCGCTCCTGGTCGATGTCGGTCAGTACGACCGGCACCTCGAGGCGGCGCAGGAAGAGCAGGGCGAGCTGCGAGGCCATCAGGCCCGCGCCCACGACGCCCACCTTGGTGACCGGACGCGCCAGCGACTTGTCCGGCGCACCCGCGGGACGCTTGCCGCGCTTCTGGACCAGGTTGAAGGCGTAGATGCCGGAGCGCAGTTCGCCACCCATGATCAGGTCGGCGAGCGCAACGTCCTCGGCGTCGTAGCCCTTCTGCAGGTCGCCGTCCTTGGCCGCGGCGATGATGTCCAGCGCGCGGTAGGCGGCCGGGGCGGCCCCGTGCACCTTGCTGTCGGCGATGGACCGGCCGCGCTCGACGGCCTGGTCCCAGGCCTCGCCGCGGTCGATCGCGGGGCGCTCGACGGCGATCTCGCCCTTGAGGACGGCGGCCGTCCACAGCAGCGACTGCTCCAGGAAGTCCGCGCCCTCGAACAGCGCGTCGGCGATGCCGAGGTCGTAGACCTGCCCGCCCTTGAGCTGCTTGTTCTGGTTGAGCGAGTTCTCGATGATGACCGAGACGGCCTTGTCGGCGCCGATCAGGTTCGGCAGGATCGTGCAGCCGCCCCAGCCGGGGACCAGACCGAGGAAGACCTCGGGCAGCGAGAAGGCCGGCAGGGCCGCGGAGACGGTCCGGTACGAGCAGTGCAGACCGACCTCGACGCCACCGCCCATCGCCGCGCCGTTGTAGTACGCGAAGGTCGGGACCGCGAGGCCCGACAGGCGCTTGAAGACCTCGTGGCCGCCCTTGCCGATGGCGAGCGCGTCCTCGTGCCGCTTGAGCAGCTCGACGCCCTTGAGGTCGGCGCCGACCGCGAAGATGAACGGCTTGCCGGTGACGCCGATACCGACGATCTCGCCGGCCGCGGCCTCCTTCTCGACCTGGTCGACGGCGGTGTTCAGGTTCGCCAGCGACGCGGGGCCGAAGGTGGTCGGCTTGGTGTGGTCGAAGCCGTTGTCGAGCGTGATGAGGGCGAAACGGCCCGCACCGAACGGCAGGTCGAGGTGGCGTACGTGCGCGGACGTCACGACCTCGTCGGGGAACAGCTCGGCTGCGCCCTTCAGGAGTTCAGCGGTGGTCACTTGTCGCCTCCGGCGTCCTTGTGGTGCGGGTTCTCCCAGATGACCGTGGCGCCCATGCCGAAGCCGACGCACATGGTGGTGAGGCCGTAGCGGACCTCCGGCTGCTCCTCGAACTGGCGGGCCAGCTGCGTCATCAGACGGACGCCGGAGGAGGCGAGGGGGTGGCCGTAGGCGATCGCGCCGCCGTACTGGTTGACGCGCGCGTCGTCGTCGGCGATGCCGTAGTGCTCCAGGAAGGCGAGCACCTGGACGGCGAAGGCCTCGTTGATCTCGAAGAGGTTGATGTCCTCGATCGACAGACCGGCCTTGGCGAGGGCCTTCTCGGTGGCCGGGATCGGGCCGTAGCCCATGACCTCCGGCTCGACGCCCGCGAAGGCGTACGAGACCAGGCGCATCTTGACCGGCAGGTTGTTCTCGCGGGCGAAGTCCTCGGACGCGAGGATCGACGCGGTCGCGCCGTCGTTCAGACCGGCCGCGTTACCGGCGGTGACCCGGCCGTGGACGCGGAACGGGGTCTTCAGGCCGGACAGGTTCTCCAGCGTGGTGCCCGGACGCATCGGCTCGTCGGCGGTGACCAGGCCCCAGCCCGTCTCACCGGCCTGCGCGTTGGTGTTGCGCACGGAGACGGGGACCAGGTCCTGCTGGATCTTGCCGTTGGCGTACGCCTTGGCGGCCTTCTCCTGCGAGCGCACGGCGTACTCGTCGGCGCGCAGCTTGGTGATCGTGGGGTAGCGGTCGTGCAGGTTCTCGGCGGTCATACCCATGAACAGGGCCGACTCGTCCACCAGCTTCTCGCTGACGAACCGCGGGTTCGGGTCCACGCCCTCGCCCATGGGGTGGCGCCCCATGTGCTCGACACCACCGGCGATGACGGCGTCGTACGCGCCGAACGCGATGGAGCCCGCGGTGGCGGTGACGGCCGTCAGGGCGCCGGCGCACATGCGGTCGATGGAGTAGCCGGGGACCGACTGGGGGAGCCCGGCGAGGATGCCGGCCGTGCGGCCCAGGGTCAGACCCTGGTCACCGATCTGCGTGGTCGCCGCGATGGCGACCTCGTCGATCTTCTTGGGGTCAAGACCGGGGTTGCGGCGCAGCAGCTCCCGGATGGCCTTCACGACGAGGTCGTCGGCGCGGGTCTCGTGGTAGATGCCCTTCGGGCCCGCCTTGCCGAACGGGGTGCGGACGCCGTCTACGAAGACGACGTCCCTGACGGTACGAGGCACGATGGCTCTCCTCCAGATGCGGGATGGCACTGCTGCGCGGACACACGCCTGAGCGCGCGCTCAGCACCCATGCTACTTACGAGTAACCAACCTGCCCAGTCCCGAGGCCGGGAGCGGCGAACGTCACATCCGGATGGCCTCGGGGTCCCCGGCCGGTCCGCGGGGCGCGCACAGGTGTCCGGCGCCGGCGCGCGGCCCGGGGCACGCCGTGTCGGGGGTCGCGTACGGGGAGGCGTGTGTTGCGGGGCCGCGGCGTACGGGTCCGTGCGCGGTCCGGGTACGGGTCCGCGCACGGATGTGCGAACGGCCGCCGGGCCTGGCGCCACGGCGTTTCGCGGTCGCTGATGTCCGGGGAACCGGGCGGCCGGCCCGGCGGCCCAGGATCTTGGCGTGATCTCGTCGTCCGTTCGACGGGTCGGTTCCGCTTCGGTGACCCGTTCGGCGTAGCCCGAGCAGACGGAGCGCCCGGAACACGCCGACGGGGGTGGTCGAACGGCGGTCGTTCTAGACGGTTTTCAGGGACAGCGCGGTCACGAGTTCCGGCGTGACCAGTTCGACCTGCCAGGGCCGCGCCCCGCAGGCGGCCAGCGCGGCGCCCACCGACTCCGTGTCCGGTGTCGTCGGCGGTTCCCAGCACACGCGCCGCACGGTGTCCGGGGTGATCAGGTTCTCCTGCGGCATGTTCAACCGCTCGGCCAGCGCCGATACGGCGGCCCGCGCGGCGGAGAGCCGGGCGGCGGCGGCCGGGTCCTTGTCGGCCCAGGCCCGCGGCGGGGGAGGGCCGGTCACCGGCTGTCCGGGCTGCGGCAGCTCGGTGTCCGGCAGCGCCTTCGCCCGGTCGACCGCGGCCTGCCACTGCTCGAGCTGGCGCCGGCCCATGCGGTGCCCGAAGCCGTTCAGGGCCGACAGGGCGTGCAGGTTGGCGGGCACGGCCAGCGCCGCCTCGACGATCGCCGCGTCCCCGAGCACCTTGCCCGGCGAGATGTCACGGCGCTGCGCGACGCGGTCCCGGGTCTCCCACAGCTCCCGGACGACGGCCATCTGCCGGCGGCGGCGGACCTTGTGCATCCCGGACGTACGGCGCCAGGGGTCCTTGCGCGGCGGCGCGGGCTCGGCCTGCGCGATCGCGTCGAACTCCTGCCGGGCCCACTCCAGCTTGCCCTGCCGGTCGAGTTCCTTCTCCAGGGCGTCGCGCAGGTCGACGAGGAGCTCCACGTCGAGCGCGGCGTAGCGCAGCCAGGGCTCGGGCAGCGGGCGCGTCGACCAGTCGACGGCGGAGTGCCCCTTCTCCAGGACGAAGCCGAGGACGCCCTCGACCATCGCGCCGAGGCCCACCCGGGGGAACCCGGCCAGGCGTCCGGCCAGCTCGGTGTCGAAGATGCCGGTGGGGATCATGCCTATCTCGCGGAGACAGGGCAGGTCCTGGGTGGCGGCGTGCAGGACCCATTCGGCCCCGGAGATCGCCTCGCCGAGTCCCGACAGGTCGGGACAGGCGACGGGGTCGATGAGCGCGCTGCCGGCGCCCTCCCGGCGCAGCTGCACCAGATAGGCGCGCTGGCCGTACCGGTATCCGGACGCGCGTTCGGCGTCGACGGCCACCGGGCCGGATCCGGCGGCGAAGGCGGCGATCACCTCGGCGAGCGAGGCATCGTCGGCGATCACGGGCGGAATGCCTTCTCGGGGCTCGAGCAAAGGGGTCGGCGCCGATTCGACGTCGTCCGGAGGGCCGCCTCCGGTGGTTCGCAGTGAGCTGTCTGCTGCGGTCTCTTGGGCGTCGGTCACCTGTCAAGAGTATCTGTGTATGGACAACGCCCGCCGACGGAACGTTCCGTCGACGGGCGTCTGATGGTCGTAAACCAGTCAGGTACGTGCAAGACCCGGTTCACGCACGGGGAGGCGGCCACAGGGCGGAGGAGGGGTGAGGGGCGGGCGGGGCGGTGTCGGGGGAGGGGGCGGTGGAGGGGTCAGTGGATGATTCCGGTCCGCAGGGCCACCGCGACCATTCCGGCGCGGTCGCCCGTGCCGAGCTTGCGCGCGATGCGGGCGAGGTGGCTCTTGACGGTCAGCGCGGACAGGCCCATGGAGACGCCGATGGCCTTGTTCGACTGGCCCTCCGCGACCAGTCGAAGGACCTCGACCTCGCGTCCGGACAGTTCGCGGTAGCCGCCCGGGTGGCTCGGGGCACCCGGGGGGCGGCGGTGCATGCGGGCGGCGGCCGAGCCGATGGGCGCGGCGCCGGGCCGGGTGGGGAGCCCGACGTTCGTACGGGTGCCGGTGACGACATAGCCCTTGACGCCGCCCGCGAGGGCGTTGCGCACGGCGCCGATGTCGTCGGCGGCGGAGAGGGCGAGGCCGTTGGGCCAGCCCGCGGCTCGGGTTTCGGAAAGGAGGGTGAGGCCGGAACCGTCCGGCAGGTGGACGTCGGCGACGCAGATGTCGCGCGGGTTGCCGATTCGGGGACGGGCCTCCGCGACGGACGACGCCTCGATGACGTCGCGCACTCCGAGCGCCCACAGATGGCGGGTGACGGTGGAGCGGACCCGGGGGTCGGCCACGACCACCATGGCGGTCGGCTTGTTCGGGCGGTAGGCGACCAGGCTTGCGGGCTGCTCGAGGAGAACGGACACCAGGCCTCCTGGGGTGCGGGACGGGACCGGCTCTGGGGGGGGCGAGCCAGGACGAACCGTGCTTTCAAGGTCACAGACGTCTTCGGCATCAAACCCATCGACCTTTAGAGAATGATCACGATGTGATGAGTAACAATCCGTGCAATTCGGACACGCGATCGATCATCCGAAGATCGAACCGAGTCGTTCCCACGTCGATACGCGGCCGAAAGTGGTCGTATCGACATTCGGCCGGTAAGGAAACGGAAAGGGCGCGCGCGTCGGCGCGCGCCCTTGCCGGGGTCAGCGGGACTGTGGTCCCCGGCGCTGCGGCAAGGTGACGACCGAGGCGTCGCCCGGGGTCACCGGCGGCAGTCCGGCGATCTGGCACAGCAGGTCGCACCAGCCCGCGAGGTGCGCGGCCGTGTCCGGAACGCCGCCGAGTCCCTCCCGGGGTGTCCACGACGCGCGGATCTCGATCTGCGAGGCGGCCGGGCGCTCCGCGAGCCCGCCGAAGTAGTGCGAGCTCGCGCGCGTGACCGTGCCGCTCGCCTCGCCGTACGAGAGACCGCGGGCCTGGAGCGAGCCGGTCAGCCATGACCAGCAGACCTCGGGGAGCAGCGGGTCGGCGGCCATCTCCGGCTCCAGCTCCGCGCGGACCAGCGTCACCAGACGGAAGGAGCCCTGCCACGCGTCGTGCCCGGCCGGGTCGTGCAGCAGCACGAGGCGGCCGTCGGCCAGATCCTCGTCGTCGGCGACGACCGCGGCCTCCAGCGCGTACGAGTACGGGGCCAGGCGCTGCGGTGGTCGCGTCGGGTCGATCTCGATGTCCGGCCGCAGCCGGGCGGCCTTCAGCGCGTCGACGGCCGCCCGGAAGGGCAACGGGGCCGTCTCCGCCGCATTCCTGTCCTCCTCCTTCTCCTTCGAGTCGTCCATTCCGCCAGCGCCGTCCGACAGTCGTCCCTGAGCCGCAGCCATGCCGGGAAGATTAAGGGGAACGGAGCCCGCGCGCAGGGAGAGACACCCGTGCGTGGGACCCCTGTCCGGATCATGCCGCGCGAACACCACTTCCGAGGGCGGGCCGTCCGCAGGTCCGGAGCCGGGCGGCGGGCGTACCGGAGCCCGGGACGGGGATGTCCGCGAGCCGTGCGAGACTTTGCGTCGTGAGCGCGAACCACAGCCCCGCCGGGCAGCAGCCGACAGCCACGTACGAGTCCGCCTTCCTCAAGGCGTGCAGGCGCGAGCCCGTGCCGCACACGCCTGTGTGGTTCATGCGGCAGGCCGGTCGCTCGCTGCCCGAGTACCTCAAGGTGCGCGAGGGCATTCCGATGCTGGAGTCCTGCACGCGGCCCGAGCTGGTCGCCGAGATCACCCTCCAGCCGGTGCGCCGGCACAACGTGGACGCGGCGGTCTACTACAGCGACATCGTCGTCCCGCTGAAGGCCATCGGCGTCGACCTGGACATCAAGCCGGGCGTCGGCCCGGTCGTCCAGAACCCGATCCGCACCCGCGCCGACCTGGCCCAGCTGCGCGATCTGACCCCCGAGGACGTCTGGTACGTCACCGAGGCGATCGGGCTCCTGACGGCCGAGCTCGGCGAGACCCCGCTCATCGGTTTCGCGGGCGCGCCTTTCACCCTCGCGAGCTACCTCGTGGAGGGCGGTCCGTCCAAGAACCACGAGCACACCAAGGCGCTCATGTACGGCGACCCGCAGCTGTGGGCCGACCTGCTCGACCGTCTCGCCGAGATCACCACCGCCTTCCTGAAGGTGCAGATCGAGGCCGGCGCGAGCGCCGTCCAGCTCTTCGACTCCTGGGTCGGCGCCCTGGCCCCCGCCGACTACCGACGCTCGGTGATGCCCGCGTCCACCAAGGTCTTCGACGCCGTCGCCTCGTACGGCGTGCCGCGCATCCACTTCGGCGTCGGCACCGGTGAACTGCTCGGCCTCATGGGCGAGGCCGGCGCGGACGTGGTCGGCGTCGACTGGCGCGTCCCGCTCGACGAGGCCGCCCGCCGCGTCGGCCCCGGCAAGGCGCTCCAGGGCAACCTCGACCCCGCCGTGCTCTTCTCGACCACCGAGGCCGTCGAGGCGAAGACCCGCGAGGTGCTCGACGCCGCCGCCGGTCTGGAGGGCCACGTCTTCAACCTCGGCCACGGCGTCCCGCCGAACATGGACCCGGACGCGCTGACCCGTCTGGTGGAGTACGTCCACACGCAGACGGCCCGCTAGGGGCGACAGCTCCCTCAGCCGTACGCGGATCGTCCGCCGGGTCGCCCGAGGGCGGCTCGTTCCGCGGGCGCGAGGCATCCCGTCCGGTTCACCAGCTGTGCCGCGCCTGTCTGCCGAACAGCAGGCGGCGCGGTTCCGGTGGCGGCGGGGTGCCCGGGCGCAGCGGCCAGGCCAGGAGCATGCCGGCCAGGAAGCCGACGACGTGCGCCGCGTAGGCCACCGTTCCCGCGGCGGGCACGGCGGCGCCGGACGAGTACGCCGCCTGGAGAACGAACCAGAAGCCCAGCACGAGCCACGCGGGCAGCCGGAGCGGCAGGAACACCAGGAAAGGGACGAGGACCCAGACCCTGGCCCTCGGATACAGCACCAGATACGCGCCGAGGACCCCGGCGATCGCCCCCGAGGCGCCGATCAGCGGGTCGCCCGAGTCCTCGTTGACCAGCGCGAAGCCGTACGCCGCCGCGAAACCGCAGACCACGTAGAACAGCGTGAAGCGCACATGTCCGAGCCGGTCCTCGATGTTGTTGCCGAAGATCAGCAGGAAGAGCATGTTGCCCAGCAGATGCAGCCAGCTCCCGTGCAGGAACATCGCCGTGAGCACCGACAGCGGCGGCGACTTGTCGTAGCCCGGCGGCCCCACCGCGCAACCCGAGCCGTGCGGCCCGCCGCCGACCTCGCCGGTCGGCACCAGCCGGGGCATCCGATGATGGATCAGTTCCCGTGGCACGGCCGCGTAATGGTCCATGAACGCGTGCAGATGGCACAGCTGCGACTGGGCGCTGTCCCCCGCCACCGATCCGGCCAGACCGGGGGTGTAGAGGAACACGAGCACATTGGCGGCGATCAGCGCGTACGTCACATAGGGCGTGCGCCGCACCGGGTTCACGTCATGGACGGGAATGACCACGAGGAAGTACTGCCCCCGATGCGCGGGGTGAATCCGCGCTCCACGGGGCCGGGCGTGGAGCGCGGCCTGCCCGGCGGCGGACACGGTTGCCCATCGAACACACTGAACACCTGTGCCCCCGCGGCCGTATGTCTCCTCAACCGCTCGCGCCGCGCCCAAGACGCGGCGCGGGTACGACGACGCGACGACGTGAAGACGTGAGGACACAGGCCATGAGCGACCGAGTTACTCCTCAGATGCATGCCCTGCCCGACGGCGAGGCGGAAATCGCCCTGGTGCTGCACCTCCCCTGGGAGGACGTCGCCGCGCTCGGCCAGGAGGCCGGGCGGCTCGCGGCCCGGATGCAGCGGCCCGTGACCCTGGACGAGGCGGTCAGCCATCGCCTGCGGTCCTCCCGGTCGGCGGCGCACGCGAAGCCGGCCCAGACCCCGCCCGCGGTCACGGCGGCGGCCTCGGTCTCCTCGCTGCCGCCCCGGCCGCCCGCCGAGCAGGCCCGGCAGGCGATAGACAGGATCAACGGGACTGCCGGGCACGAGTCCGCCTAGCCGAGCACGGGCCGCCGCGCGCCGGCGGCCGGGCTCCGCACCCGCCGGGCAGGGCGCCGACGGGCTTGCCCACGCCCGTCACCGGGCCCCCTGCCGCACCTTCGCCACCGCTTTGCGGGCCGCCACCAGGACGGGGTCCCAGACCGGGGAGAAGGGCGGCGCGTAGCCGAGATCCAGCATCGTCATCTGTTCCACCGTCATGCCCGCGGTCAGCGCCACCGCCGCGATGTCCACGCGCTTCGCCGCGCCCTCCCGTCCGACGATCTGCACGCCGAGCAGCCGCCCCGTGCGGCGCTCCGCGAGCATCTTCACCGTCATGAGGGCGGCGCCCGGGTAGTAGCCCGCGCGGCTCGTCGACTCGATGGTGACGGTCTCGAACCGCAGGCCCGCCCGGTGCGCGTCCTTCTCGCGCAGCCCGGTGCGGGCGATCTCCAGATCGCACACCTTGCTGACCGCCGTGCCGACGACACCGGGGAACGTGGCGTATCCGCCGGCCACGTTGGAGCCGATCACCTGCCCGTGCTTGTTCGCGTGGGTGCCCAGCGCGATGTGCCGCTCGCGCCCCGAGACCAGGTCGAGCACCTCGACGCAGTCGCCGCCCGCCCAGATGTTCTCGTGCCCGCGAACCCGCATGGCCAGGTCGGTGAGCAGCCCGCCGTGATCGCCGAGCGGCAGCCCCGCGGCGCGGGCGAGCGTCGTCTCGGGGCGTACGCCGATGCCGAGGACCACCACGTCCGCCGGGTACGTGGCGTCGTCCGTGACGACCGCGCGGACCCGCCCGTCGTCTCCGGTGAGGAACTCGGACACCTCGGCGTCGTCGACCATGGTGATCCCGAGGCCCTCCATGGCGGTGTGCACCAGGCGGCCCATGTCCGGGTCCAGCGTGGACATGGGTTCCTTGCCGCGGTTGACGACCGTCACCTCGTACCCGCGGTTGATGAGCGCCTCGGCCATCTCCACACCGATGTAGCCCGCGCCGACGACCACGGCGCGGCGGCCTCCGGTCACCGCCAGCGTGTCGAGCAGGGCCTGGCCGTCGTCCAGGGTCTGCACGCCGTGCACGCCCGGCGCGTCGGCGCCCGGCAGGTCGGGGCGGACCGGACGCGCGCCGGTCGCGATCACGAGTCTGTCGTACGGCGTCCACGCCTCGGCCCCGGTGCCGAGGTCCCGGGAGCGCACCCGGGCGCCCGCGACGTCGATCTCGGTGACCTCCGTACGCATCCGCAGGTCGATGGCGCGCTCACGGTGTTCCTCGGGGGTCCGCGCGATCAGCCGGTCGCGTCCGGGGACGTCGCCGCCCACCCAGTACGGGATGCCGCACGCCGAGTACGACGTGAAGTGGCCCCGCTCGAACGCCACGATCTCCAGCTCGTCCGGACCGCGCAGCCGGCGTGCCTGTGACGCGGCGGACATGCCCGCCGCGTCACCACCGATCACGACCAGTCGTTCCCGGGCCCCCTCCGTACCGCCCGTGCCATTTGTGCCGCCCGTACTGCCTGTGCCGTCCGTACCGCTCATGCTCATACGAACACGCTACGGGGGCACGGCACTTCAGTCCTCCTCGCCGCCTTCGGAGGACGCGCCGCGGGCGGGCGGTGCGGGCTTCGTCGCGGCGGTTCCCCCCGAAGCGGGGCCGGAAGCCGGGCCGGAGACGGGGTCGGCCGCAGGACCGGAAGCGGGGTCCGAAGCCGGGCGGGAGGCCGGAACCGGGGCCGCCGACGGACGTGCCGCCGGACCGCCGGACGCACCGGAAGCCATCTCCGGGGCCGGGCCGGGGGACACCGCGGGAGCCGGACCAGAAGCCGTCGCCGGGGCCGGGCCGCGGCGCAGCCGTGGGCGCACGCCCCGCGTCCACACCAGGGCGATCAGGGCGAGGACGGCCGCGAAGGGAAGCACCGCCCCGATCGCCAGGGCCAGCCAGCGCACGACGGTGACCAGCACGTTCCAGCCGCCGGAGAGCGCGTCCAGGAAGCCCGGGTCCGCGTCCTTCTTCGCGGCCTTCTTCACCGGGGTCTCGGACAACGAGAGCGTGATCGTGGCCAGGCTCGTACGGTCCTTCAGCGTCGCCTGCTGGGCGAGCAGCGCCTCCAGATCGGCCTCCCGGCTGCTCAACTCCCCTTCCAGGGCGACCACATCACTGAGCTTGGTCGCCTGGTCCATCAGTTCGCGGACCCGGGCCACGCTCGCGCGCTGCGACTTGACGCGGCTCTCCACGTCCACGACCTGATCGGTGACGTCCTGTGCCTTGGCCGTCCGCTCGACGACCTTGCCGGTGCCCTCCAGCTCGGCGAGCACCTGGTCGTACCGCTCGCTGGGCACCCGCAGGACGAGGCGGGTGCGCTCGTGACCCCGCCCGTCGCGGGTGGTGGTCTCGTCGCCGACGTAGCCGCCGGCGTTCTCGGCCGTGACGCGGGCGTCGTCCAGGGCCTTGGGCACCTCCTTGACCACGACGGTCAGCGAGGCGGTGCGGATGATGCTGTTCGCGGTCACCTTGGGCGGGGCGGCCTTGGAGCCGTTCGAACCGTCGCTCCCCGCGGCACCGGCCGCCGCCTTCTCGGCGCCGGAGCCGGTGTCGTTCGCGCTTCGTGCGTCCGGGGCGGCCGCCTTGTCGTCACTGGCGCTTCCCGTCTCGGCGGCACTGCATCCCGTCAGCGCGAGCGCGGCGACGAGGAACGTCCCCGTCAGGACCCGGGCCGTGCGGGCCGTGCGGACCGTGCGGACCGGACGTACGGGCGACGTGGGTGAGAGGGACGGGACAGGTGGCACGGATCGTGCCGGACGTCCGGCACTGCGTTCTCGTTCGAGCATGCGGGTCTACCCCCCAGGGTGGTGACGACTGACGGTTCTTCGACGCCGGACGGGTGCTGGACGTTGGCGGGATCCGGTCCCGATGCGGTCACGTTCCGGACTCGCGCGGGACACCGGGCTCCCTGCCCAAGGCGCCGGTCCGGTTTGAGAGGGTGGAGTCATGCGCGAAGAGGACACTCGTACCCGTTCGGAACACGTCGTGGTCGTCGGCGGAGGGATCGCGGGGCTGGCCGCCGCCCACCGCCTGCTGGGGCGGGGCGCGCGCGTCACCGTCCTGGAGGCGTCGGACCGCCTCGGCGGCAAGCTGCTGGCCGGGGAGATCGCGGGCACGCGCGTGGACCTCGGTGCCGAGTCGATGCTGGCGCGCCGCCCGGAGGCCGTGGACCTCGCCCACGAGGCCGGACTCGGCGACCGCCTTCAGCCGCCCGCCACCGCGACGGCCTTCCTGTGGACCCGTGGAGAGCTGCGCCCCATGCCCAAGGGCCATGTCATGGGTGTCCCCGGCAGCGCGTCAGCCCTTACGGGAGTCCTCTCCGAAGAGGGCCTGCGCCGCGTCGAGCGCGACGCCGACCTGCCCCGCACGGAGGTGGGCGAGGACATCGCCGTGGGCGAGTACGTGGCGGCACGCCTCGGCCGCGAGGTGGTCGACCGCCTTGTCGAACCGCTCCTCGGCGGCGTGTACGCGGGTGACGCCTACCGCCTCTCCCTGCGTCTCGCCGTCCCCCAGCTCTACGCCGCCGCCCGCACGCACACGTCCCTGACCGAGGCCGTCCGCGAGATCCAGGCCAAGGCGGCCGCCGCCGGGCAGACCGGCCCTGTGTTCATGGGGATCGACGGCGGAGTGGGCCGACTGCCGCTCGCCGTGGCCGAGTCGGTGACGGCACGCGGAGGCGAGATCCTCACCCGGATGCCGGTGACCGAACTGCGCAGGACGGCGGAGGCCGGGCCCGGCACCGGTGGGGGGCCCGGCGCGACCTGGCGCGTCGTCGCCGGAGGCCGGGTCCTGCACGCCGACGCGGTCGTCCTCGCGCTGCCCGCCCCGGCCGCCGCCGCACTGCTGCGGGCCGAGGCGCCCGCCGCGGCGGCCGAGCTGGCCGCCGTGGAGTACGCCTCGATGGCCCTGGTGACGCTCGCCTACCGGAGTGACGGCATCACCCTCCCCGAAGGCAGCGGTTTTCTGGTGCCGCCGGTCGACGGCCGCACCATCAAGGCGTCCACGTTCGCCTCCCGCAAGTGGGGCTGGATCGCCGGCCAGGACCCCGGTCTGCTGGTGCTGCGCGCATCCGTCGGGCGGTACGGCGAGACCGAGGTGCTCGGCCGGCCCGACGCCGACCTCGTCCAGGTTTCCCGGGACGATCTGCGCGAGGCGACCGGCCTGGACGCCGAGCCGGTGGAGACCCGGGTGACGCGCTGGGACGACGGGCTGCCCCAGTACCCCGTCGGCCACCACGCGCGCGTGGCCCGCGTCCGCGAGCACGTCGGCAGGCTGCCGGGCCTCGCGGTCTGCGGCGCGGCGTACGACGGGGTCGGCATCCCCGCCTGCATCGCGTCCGCGTACGCCGCCGTCGACCGGCTCGAAGGCGACGCCCGCGCCCTGGACGCGCTGCGGGCCGACCCGGTGCAGAGCCTGCACGGCGGCGCGGGAGAATAGCCCCATGAGTGACGACGCCCCCACCACCGAGTCCGGCAGGGTCCCGAACAAGGGCAAGCTGGCCAAGGACCTCAACGAGACCATTCGCTACACCCTGTGGTCCGTCTTCCGGCTGAAGGACGTGCTGCCCGAGGACCGCACCGGTTACGCCGACGAGGTCCAGGAGCTGTTCGACCAGCTCGCCGCGAAGGACGTCACCGTCCGCGGCACGTACGACGTGTCGGGGCTGCGCGCCGACGCCGACCTCATGATCTGGTGGCACGCCGAGACCAGCGACCAGCTCCAGGAGGCGTACAACCTCTTCCGGCGCACCCGGCTGGGCCGCGCCCTGGAGCCGGTCTGGTCGAACATGGCGCTGCACCGGCCGGCCGAGTTCAACCGCTCGCACATCCCGGCGTTCCTCGCCGACGAGACGCCGCGCGACTATGTGAGCGTCTACCCCTTCGTGCGCTCCTACGACTGGTACCTGCTGCCCGACGAGGACCGCCGCCGCATGCTCGCCGACCACGGCAAGATGGCCCGCGGCTACCCCGACGTGCGCGCGAACACGGTCGCCTCGTTCTCCCTCGGCGACTACGAGTGGATGCTCGCCTTCGAGGCCGACGAGCTGTACCGCATCGTCGACCTCATGCGACACCTGCGTGCCTCCGAGGCCCGGATGCACGTGCGCGAAGAGGTCCCGTTCTACACCGGCCGCCGCAAGGACATCGCCGAACTGGTCGCCGGTCTCGCCTGACCGTCCCGGCGGAACGAGGCGGGCGCCCCCTCCGGGGACGCCCGCCTTCACGTTTCCGGGACGCGGGTCAGGGCGCCTTGCGGACGGACTTCGCGGTCCCGGACCGCGCACCGGTGTCCGGTACCTGCGGCGCCGGCTCCCGGTGCGGTGCGCACGCCGCGTTCCCGTCGGGGAGCCGGCCCTCCAGCAGGTAGGCGTCCAGATAGCCGTTGACGCACTTGTTGGGGCCGCCGGCGATCCCATGGGTACCGGCGCCGTTCTCGGTCACCAGCACCGAGCCCGACAGCCGCCGACGCAGTTCCTCGGCCCCCTCGTACGGCGTCGCCGCGTCCCGCTCGGCGGCCAGGATCAGCGTCGGGGGCAGCTCCCCGGGCAGCGTCCGTACGTCCAGCGGCTTCTGCCGGGGCGCGGGCCAGTACGCGCACGGCAGGTTCATCCACACGTTGTCCCAGGTCTCGAACGGCGCGACCCGCGCGAGACGGGTGTTGTCGCGGTCCCAGGTGCGCCAGTCGGTCGGCCAGGGCGCGTCGTTGCACTCCACGGCCGTGTAGACCGCGTTGCCGTTCTCCTGCTCGGCCGCCGCCTCCGGATGCGGTCCCGCCACCTGGATCAGCGGCTCGGGGTCACCCTTCAGATAGGCGGACAGCGCCAGCGCGCGCTGCGGCCAGTAGTCGTCGTAGTACCCGGCCTGCAGGAACGCGCCCTGCAGCTGCGCGGGTCCCACCTTGCCGCCCGCGGGCGAGACGGCGAGCCGGGTCCGCGCCTTCTCGTAGGAGCGCAGTACTTCCTCGGGCGTCCGGCCGAGCTTGTACACCTTGTCGTGCCGGGCCATCCACGCGCGGAAGTCCGCCCAGCGGACCTCGAACGCGGCCGACTGGTCGAGGTTGTTCTGGTACCAGACCTTCTCGGGGGCGGGGTTCACCGCGGAGTCGAAGACCATCCGGCGTACGTGCGAGGGGAACAGCGTCGCGTACAGGGAGCCGAAGTACGTTCCGTACGAGGCCCCCATGAAGGTCAGCTTCCGTTCCCCGAGCGCGGCGCGCAGCACGTCCAGGTCACGGGCGTTGTTGAGCGAGGTGTAGTGGCGCAGGGCGGGACCCGAGCGCTGGGCGCACCCGCGGGCGTAGGCCTTCGCCTCCGCGATCCGAGTCTTCTTGTACGACTCCGAGGGGACCGTCGGGGACTCCGGGTGCGCCTTCGGCGGATGCTTCGGGTCCCGGCAGGACAGCGGCGCGGAGCGGTCGACGCCGCGCGGGGCGTAGCCGACGAGATCGTAGGCGGCCCCGATCCGCTTCCACTCGGGGAGGATGCCGATCAGCGGGAAGTACATGCCCGAGGCGCCGGGACCGCCCGGGTTGTAGACGAGGGCGCCCTGACGAGGCACCTTGTGCTTCGAGTTGTGCGGGTCCTTGCCGGTGGCGTCGACGCGGCTGACGGTCAGTGTGATCCGCTTGCCGTCGGGGAGGGCGTAGTCGAGGGGCACCGTGACCGTGCCGCACTGGAGGCTGGCCGGCAGATGCTCCACCTTCGCGCACGTGCCGAAGTGGATCCCGGCTGCCGCGGCGCGCTGGGCGGCGACCGCGGTGCCGCGCGCCTCGGCGGAGCCGGCCGGGCCCGGCCAGGCCGGTGCGCCGCCCGCCGGGGCGGCGACGAGGCCGGTCAGCAGCAAGGACCCTGCGGTTCCGTGGAGGACAGCAGCTCTCATCGCGAATCCCTTCAGCGTGCGGCAGCGACAAAAGGGATGCTTCGTGCGGCAGTTGGCGAAGTAAAGCACCGACCGCCGGTGTCGGCGCCAATGACCCCGATGCGCCCCCTGGAGCGCCCCTCAGCCCCCTCGTGAGCCCCCTGCCGTCAGGCGTCGTGGCCGGTGCCGCGGTCCCGGTGTGCCAGGGCCGCCCGCACCTCCGGTTCGCCGATCGCGTGGATGCCGCGTACGGCGACGGAGGTGAGGTACGTACGGTCGTCGCCGGACGCGTCGGACTGCCGGGCCAGGTCGCCGAGCAGCCGCTGCCCGGCCGGGGAGGCCCAGCGGCTGTAGGGGTGCGCCTCGATCCGGGCGATGGCGAGACAGCTCACCGTCAGAATGAGCGGAAGCATGAACCAGACGGCCACCGGAACCTCGCTCCCGGGGGTCTGGGCCGGCAGCAGCAGGGCGGCGACGGCCAGCGCGAGGACCGCGGCCGCCGCGGCCTGGACCTGGCGGACGGCCCCCACGACGGTCGTGCGGGCGCCTTCGGGGACGGCGAGGCCGGCCGCGACCAGGTGGTCCGCGAGCCGGCGTACCGAATCGGCGGCGGCCGTGGTCGCCCGTACCGGTGCTATCCGGGACTGGCCCTCCAGGCCGATGGCTCCGATGACCGAGCGCTCCATGTCGTCGCGCCCGGGCGGCGCGGGTCGGCCGAGGCCGTACGGACGCGCGCGTCAGGAGGTCGCGGTCGGGTTGGGGCGTACGGCGGCCGGAGGCAGCGGGCAGCCGGAGGACGGGGTCACCGGGACCGGCGGTGACGGGGACCGGACGGAGCCGGGCGGCGCGCCGCAGCCGGCGTACCGGGTGGGGATCCGGTCGGCGCGCTTGTTCAGCGGCCCAGCAGCGCCCTGCGGGTTGCTCGGGCCAGCCGGGCCACGGGACGGCCCGACAGCGGGGCCGGACCTGATCGCTCCAGCCACCAGTCACGCAGCCGCCGTGTCTCCGCACCCTCCGGGAGTCCCGCGAGCAGGAGCTGTTCGGCGAAGTCCAGGGCGTCGCGCCGGTAGCCGCCGGTCATCGGCTGCCCCTGCGCGTACGCGAGGAACGCCGGCCGGTAGCCGTCCGCCAGGATCTCCGGCAGTTCCGGGGCCACCTTCGCCACGACGTCCGCCCGCTTGGCGGCGAGGGCGCGCGCCTGTATCCCGAGCCGGACCCGGTCGAAGCCCTCGGGCACAGGGGTCCCCGCGACGAGCGCGGACAACAGGGCGGCCTGCGCCAGCGCGAGCCGCTGTCGGGAGGCGTCTTCGGTACGGGTGCCTGAGCCGCTGTCGTTCTCCGCGCCGGCCGGGGCGGCGGGCCCGGCTCCGGCGTCGCCGGGTGTCCGGGGTGCCGCTGGAGTGACCGACGGGACCACCGCGGGGGTGACGAGCGGGGCGGCCGCGCCGGTGGGCGCCGAGGGGACGGCCGGGCTGCTCACCAGGGCGGTCGCGTCCCGGCCGGCCGCTCCGGCCGAGGCCCGCTCCAGCGTGCCCCGGATCGTGGTCAGCTCCCGCTCCAGTTCTGCCGGTTCGGGGAAGTTCTCGTCCCGTTCGAGGAGGACCCCCGGCGGGGTCACCCGGGACGCGAGGTCGGCGAGGATGTCGAGAACGGGCCGCGGGACGGGATGGGCGTGGCTGTCGTGCCAGACGCCGTCCCGTTCGAACCCGCCGGCGACGTGCACGTAGGCGATGGCCTCGACGGGCAGTTCGTCGAGCGCCTTGGCGGGGTCCTCGCCGCGGTTGACGTGGTTCGTGTGGAGGTTGGCCACGTCGATGAGCAGCCGGACGCCGGTGCGGTCGACCAGGTCGTACAGGAACTGCCCCTCGGTCATCTCCTCGCCGGGCCAGGAGATCAGTGCGGCGATGTTCTCCACCGCGAGGGGAACGGGCAGCGCGGCCTGAGCCGCGCGGATGTTCGCGCACAGGACGTCCAGAGCGTCCCGGGTGCGCGGCACGGGCAGCAGGTGTCCGGCCTCCAGCAGCGGTGACGCGGTGAGCGGGCCGCCCGCCCGGACGAACGCGATGTGTTCGGTGACGAGCGGGGAACCCAGCGCCTCGGCGCGTTCGGCGAGTGCGGCGAGCCGGGCCTCGTCGGGCCGGTCGGCGCCCCCGAGACCCAGCGACACCCCGTGCGGCACCACCGTGACACCCCGCTCGCGCAGCCGCAGCAGCGACTCGGGGACATGGCCGGGACACACGTTCTCCGCCACGGCCTCGACCCAGTCGACGCCGGGCATGCGCTCCACGGCCTCGGCGATCTCCGGCCGCCACCCGATTCCCGTACCCAGCCGCATCTGCTGCCGCATGTCCCCTCCTCCATCACGGCCTCGACCGGGCCTGCTTGCGTGTCGTTCCCCCACGACGGCCCGTGTTCCGGCGTGACGGAGTCATGGCCCCGGGAACGTGGACCGAACCCACCGGGGCGGACGTTCAGAGCAACATTTGAGGTTCCGCGCCCGCTACCGGAGCACGTTGTCCGGGTCCGACGGTTCGGGCCTCGCGGTGTTCACCTCGCCGGGCCCAGGGTGGCTAGCGTGTCGACGGCCGGAGGTCCGGGTCGCGGCCCAGGAGCCGCAGTGCCTCGGTCAGCGGATCCGACCCGGAGGAAACCTCCAGCGCGGACGCGAACGCGAAGCCGGCTCCCCTGCGTTCGGGGTCCGCCGGGACGCGGCGGGCGATGACCACCGCCGCTTCGAGCGCGAAGGCGGGTAGTTCGAGTGCGACGCCGAGAGACACGGCCACGTCCCAGGCGTGCACCACGTAGTCGATGAAGTGAAAACCCACGGCGACGCGACCGGGGAACGAGCTCCCGAATTCCGGCAGGTCGAACTCCCGCTCCGTGACGCCCGGTTCGGCGAAGGCGGTGAGCACCGCCGTCACCGAGGCCCGGTATGCCTGCCCGGGGTCGCTCCGGTGCGCCGCCGGTTCCCGCCAGTGCGCGGCCTCCCGGCCCGCGCCGCGTGCCGCGGCCGCGAACCCGTGGTGCTGAGCGGTCATGTGCGCCACCAGCCGCCGCAGTGTCCACCCGGCACAGGGTGTGTCCCGGTCCCAGTCGGCCGGCCGCGCGGCGGCGACGACCCTGAGTGATTCCCGTACGGCGATCCGGTCGAGCCCGACGATGTCCGCTCCGCTGATGCTCATGGGCGATGTCCTCCTTCGTCCGCTGTCGAGTTACCGCGCGGTCGGGGCCGGTATCGGGGGGCCTCGCCGCGCTCCGGTCGTCCTGAGCATAAAACTGAGCGAACGGTCGTGCTACTTGTTTTCGCGGGACCTCGCGGGACCTCGCGGGCCCTCGCGGACGCAGGACGCGTTCCGTGACGTCAGTTTCCTTACGGGTCAGGAGAGTTCAGGTACCCGGCTCGGATCCGTCGCCGCCGCCCGCAGCCGCGAGGTGATCGCGGCGCCGGCTCTGCGGTAGACGGTCGCTTCGTCGTGCAGGACGGAGAGCGCGTTGGCCGTATCCATCAACGCGAGTAGCTCGAAGGCGAGTTGGGCGGCATCCGTGTCGGACCGGAGTTCGCCGAGCTCGCGGGCTTCGGCGACGGTGTGCTCGACGTGGTCCGCCCAGGCCCGCTGGGCCCGGGCCACCGCGTCGTGGACGGGGCCGGGCCGGGCGTCGAACTCGGCGATGACCTCGTAGAAGAAGCAGCCGCCGGGGAAGACCCGGCTCCGCGAGTACTCCAGCCAGAGTTCGCACAGCCGCCGGACACGGGCGACGCCGGCCGGGGTCTCGGCCGCGGGCCGGTTCACACGCTCGACGTGGATGCGCGAGGCCTCGCGCACGGTGGCCAGTTGCAGTTCCTGCTTGGACCCGAAGAGGGCGAAGACTCCGCTCTTGCTGAGACCGAGCTCGGTGGCGAGGCGTCCGACGGACAGCGCCTCCAGTCCTTCGACCGAGGCGATGTCGACCGTGCGGCGAAGGACCGACCGCCGTGTGCGGTTGCCGCGTTCGACCCTGCCGTCCAGTCGGGTGCCGGTCATCCAGGCCTCCCACCTTCACGTCCGTGGGTCAAGCGTAGCCCGGCGGGCACGGGGCCCCGCCCGGCCGGGTCCGACGGCGAGGAACGGGACACGAGGAGGTCGAGCGCGATGGCCGGACCGCGGGCCGTGGCAGCTCATGCGCGGCGGACGCCTGCCCCGCGCGGCGCGACCCTCGGCGGTCCCCGCCCATCGGCCGTTTCACGCCGATCCGCGGAACGAAGGGGCGGGCGGGAGTGCGGATCCGCCCCGCGTCCTTCGTTCGGGGACTGGTGAGGCCAACTTCCATTTCCCTAATATGTGTTGTCGGTCGGGCCAGTCGGGTTGGCGCGGCACGGATCTGGGGGAACGATGCAGCCTGGCGAGCAGTTGTCCACGTCGATCGATGCCACGGTGCCCACGGCCGCGCGCATGTACGACCACTACCTGGGTGGCAAGGACAACTACGCCGCCGACCGGGCCGCCTGTGAAGAGCTGGACAAGGTCGTGCCCAGCACGCGCGCGCTGGCGCTGAACAACCGGCGCTTCCTCCAGCGGGTGGTCAGGACACTGGCGGACGGATACGGAATCAGGCAGTTCCTCGACCACGGATCCGGCCTGCCCACCCAGAACAACGTGCACCAGGTCGCCCAGGCGATCGACGAGGACTCCCGGGTGGTGTACGTAGATGTCGATCCGATGGTGCTGGTGCACGGCAGGGCCCTGCTGGACCAGAACGACCGTACGGCCGTGATCCACGCCGACCTGCGGGAGACCGAGGCGATATTCGCCCACCCCGACACCCAGCGGCTGATCGACCTCTCGGAGCCGGTGGCCGTACTGTTCAACTCGGTGTTCCACTGCATCCCGGACAGTGACACCGACGGCCCCCTCGCCGTGATCGGCCGCGTCGCCGAGCGGCTGGCGCCCGGCAGCTTCATGGTGATGTGCCAGTTGGTGAGCGAGGACCCCGAGGTCCGCAAGTTCGTCACCGACTTCATGGACACCGCCACACAGGGCCACTGGGGCCGGGTGCGCCAGGAGAAGGATGTCGCGGACTTCTTCGACGGCATGGACATCCTCGAACCCGGACTCGTCGAGGTGTCCACCTGGCGGCCGGACACCGACCTCGTGCCGCGCCAGCTCACCCAGGAGTGGATCGAGTTCGGCGGAGTCGGCCGCATCCGCTAGAGCGGTGCCAGGGGATCGGGCGACCCGCGCGCGCCTCGCTCACCGGCGCGACGCGGTGCCGTCCCGTCAGTGCGAAGCGCTGTAGCGCTGGTCCACCGTGTCGCGCAGCAGAGCCAGGGACGCGCGCGGGCTGAGGGCCTCGTCCGCGAGGCGGTCCAGTACCACCCGGTACTCCTCCGTCTCGTCGCGGTCCTCCAGGAAGTTGGCGCTCCTGATGTGCTCCAGGTAGACGATGTCGGGCAGTTCGACGCCGCCGAAGCGCAGATAGGTGACGGGGATGGCGGGTGCCGAGGCGTTCGTGACGTCCAACGGCACGATCTGCACGATCACATGGGGACGCTGGGCCATCGCGACGAGATGTTCCAGCTGAGCCCGCATCACCTCGCGGCTGCCCAGGACGCGGAGCAGTACGGACTCGTCGACGACGGCCCACAGATGAGGGGCGTCCGCCCGGTCCAGCAGCTCCCTTCGGCGCATCCGCAGCTCGACCCGGCGCTGCACCTCGCCGGCCGGCGCCGTGGGCAGACCCCGTTCCACCACGGCCCGGGTGTAGTCGGGAGTCTGCAACAGGCCCGGAACGTACTGGATCTCGAAGGTACGGATGGTGGTGGCCGCCTCCTGCAGCCCGACCAGCCGGTCGAACCACTCGGGCATCAACCGCTTGTCGTAGCGCTGCCACCATCCCGGCTCACCGGCGCGCTTCAGGAGTCTGAGCAGGACCGACCCCTCGTAGTCGTCGGTCCCGTACAGCCCGAGCAGCGCGCGGACATCGCCCTCCGTGGGAGGCCGGCGCCCCTTGCCCGCCTCTATGCGCGACAGCTTCGCCGCGCTGAACCCCAGGGACCGAGCCGCCTGTTCCTGGGAGAGGCCCGCGTCCTCGCGGGCGCCGGCCAGCTGAACACCGACCAGCATCTTGAGCAGGGTGGGGGCGGGCTCCGCCCGGCTCAGATACGGTTCGAGGCGGGAGACGCGGGGTGACTCGACGGACATCCTGACTCCCAGTCGGCCGGCAGAAGACAGCCAAAATTATCGCACTGCGCCCGACTCTGCCGCATGGGGAGACAGAAGTGGACAACTATCCTTCCACTTCAACGGAGTTCGGACCATCGGGGGTCGTTTCACAGCAGGTGGTCGAACTCCCCCTCTTTCGCGCCGGCCAGGAACGCGGCGACTTCCGCCGGGGTGTAGACGAGGGCCGGACCGTCGGGGTCGCGGGAGTTGCGTACCGCGACCGCTCCGTCGCCCAGAGCGGCCACCTCGACGCAGTTGCCCTCGGCGTTGCTGTGCCTGCTCTTGATCCAGCGGGCGCCCAGCGAGCTCGCCCGCACTCCGTTCGGCACTGATGGCACCAACGCACTCTCCTTGCTGACGTTCCACCACGTGTTCCGCCGGCCCGCCCGGTCGCGGGATCCGGCCGGACCTCACACGGCCCCTGCCTCCCTCCGCCTCGTGCAATTTCTCGTGCAATTGCACGAAGGCGCTGTCGGCGTGGATAATAGCCGTGGCGGCAACCTCGTTACCAGCGCCCTGTGCTGACGTCGTATCAAGGGCTCCCCGGAGAGCGTGATCGTCCGGGACGGGCTGGGACCGCCCGCGCACCTGGCACTGTCCGACGCCTTCGGAGGGAGCGGAAATGGCAACACCACTCAGGAACCTGGAACGCGTGTCGTGGGACGAGATCAAGGACTCCAAGGGGTCGGCGGAGGCCATCCCGGTCCTGCTCAACACCGTCGCCTGGGGTAATGCCGCAACGGCCAGGGCAGCACTCCAGGACCTGCGGGAACGAATCTGCCAGTACGGATTCGTCGTGGAGCAGGCGACGGCCGCGACCGTCCCCTTCCTCTGGGAACTCGCCGAACTTCCCCAGGTCGCCTGCCGTGTGCAGATAATCCAGCTCCTGAAGGACATCGCGGACGCCCGGCAGTGGGAGCGCACGGCCGCCGCGTATCCCAGACTCCTCAACCGCCGCGAGAACTGGGTGGGCTGGGAGCGCGAAGCCCGTCAGGCCGTACGCGCCCACCGCGGCACCCTCCAGCACCTGCTCGCCGAGCCGGACACCGAACTCGTCAGGGTCACCACGGAGCTCGCCTCCACGCTGGCCGACTGACGCCACGGACCCGGGGGCCCCGCGCCGGTACGTACAGGCAGCACGTCAACCGCACCCCGGCGTACGTCCGCAGCCGGGGAGAGCCCCTCGGCGTCAGCCCGCCGAGTCCGGTGCGCGCTCCGGCAGAGCGCCGACGCGGTCGTGACCCTCGACGGCGACGGTCAGTCCGGGGGCGATCTCGGTGAATCCCGCGTCACGGACCAACGGCCGCTCCGAGGCTGTCAGTTCACGCCAGTGGGCCGGATCCGCGGTGCGCACGGACAGTGCGAAGCCCGCGTCGCGCCAGGCGCCCCGCTCCTTCTCCGACAGCTCCCACCAGGCCAGTTGGGCGCCATGCCCCGTCTGCGCCATCGTCTTGCCGGCCGACATGTCGAGCTCAGGGTTGAGCCACAGCACGGGTACCGCCGGATCGGCCGGTGCCGGCGGCGCCGGATCGTCGAGGTCCGTACCGGACACCTGGAGCCGCGCCAGGTCCTTGGGCCAGCCGTCCAGCGGCACCGGCGGGAAGACCCGCACCTCCGCGGACCTGCCGGTCACCGTGATGCCGGGCAGCGCCTCGGCCCGCCGCCACTCGGCTCCGCGCGCCCGCCGCACGACCTTGCGGATCCGGGCGTCCTGCCAGTCCCGCATCGCCTGCGCCCACTCGCCCTCCCCGAGCGAACGCTCGTCGCTCAGGATGGTCAGCACGGCCCGTGCCGCGGTCTCCAGCGCGTCGGTGCGCGCCGGGGGAGCGGCCTTCTCGATGTGCACGACCAGCGGCAGCACGAACTGCCGTTCCTGGTCGCGCACGCTGGATTCGGCACGGAACGGACTGTCGTCGGCGGTGGTCGGATCGCTGCTCACGCCCACCAGTCTGCCAGGCGGAAGATCCCTTCCGAACGGACGGTCCGTGTCTCACGGCCGCCGCCCGGTCGTTCTCGCCCGTTCCCCGACAGCCCGACCCGGTACCCGCGACCGTCGCCGCTCCGCTCCGCGGTGCCGGGTACCGCCCGCCGCCCGCCGCCCGCTGTCCTGACCCCCGCGGGTCAGCCGGAACACGCGGTGCGCTGCGCCTCCTGCCATGCGCAGACGGGGCACAGCGTGATCCCCTTGTGCGACTCGGGGTACTCGGTGGGCTCGCGGCATAGTACGCACTCCGCGTACGGCGGCCCGGCCTCCGTCGCCGTGTCGACGGCCCGGCGGGACTCCCCGGCCGGCCCGTCCGCGCCGATCGCGCGGTGGTCCTCGCTCATGTCTCCAGCTTACGAGCGGCGGATGGCCGGGGAGTACGAGGAGTGGAGGGCCGGGAGGCGCGGGCGGACGAGGTCCGGGGAGTACGAGCTGGCGGCGGGCCCGGAGCGGAGTGCGAGTGCAAGGAGCCGGTGAGCCGGGGGGATGCTCAGTGCCGCCCGTCCGCGGCGCCGATCAGCTCGGACACCTTCACGAACCGGAAGCCCCTGTGGCGCAGCTCGGGAACGATCGTCCGCAGCGCCCGCTCGGTCGCGGGCGCCGCGCTGCGTGTGCAGTGCATGACGACGACGGACCCGGACCGGACCCCGTCCAGGACCTGCTGTGCCACGGCGTCCGCGTCCGTCGCGAAGGCGTCCCCGCTCACCACGTCCCACTGCACGGCGGTGACCCCGGCCGCGCTCAGCGCCCGCAGCGACCGCTGGTCGTAACACCCCCCGGGGAAACGGAAGTAGGGCATCGCGTCCCGTACCCCCGCCTTCCTGAAAGCGGTGTACGCCCGCTCCACGTCCGCGCGCATCCTGTCCTCGGGCAGGGTCGGCAGCCCGTAGCAGTCGTCCGTGAAGGCGTAGTGGCTGTACGAGTGGTTGGCGATCTCGAACAGCGGGTCCTGTCCGATGTCCTTGGCCTCCCGGGGGTACTCGTCGGCCCACCGGCCGGTCATGAAGACGGTCGCGGGCACCTTGAACTTCCTCAGCGTCGCGATCAGTCGCGGATTGTCGAAACGCTCGCCGGCCGCCGCCCGCTCCCCTTGATCGGCCGTCATGTCCGCGTCGAACGTCAGCGCGACGGCCCTGTCGTGCGCCCGCGGCCCGTTCTTGAAGACGGGTGTCAGCCCGGCGGGACCGGGCGCGAGCGTGGGCGGTTGCGAGGGCGTGGCGCTGATGGTGGAAGGGATGGTGGAGGGCGCGTGGGGTTCCCGGTGGGTGGCATCCTGGCCGGCCGGGCCGCCGCACGCGGCGAGTGCGGCACCCAGGGCTCCCGCGGCGCAGGTCGCGGCGATGCTTCGTGCAGAGAGAATCATCGTGCGACGATATGTATGCAAGTGTGATAATTCGGTCATCGTGGAGGGTGAGCCGCTCGTGTGCCGCCCGTATGCGGCCCCCGAGTCACCCGCCCGGGGCTCTGCCCGGGGCCGTCTCCGGCGCGAGCGGTCACGGTCGGCGGGGCGAGGGTCCGAGGCTCGCCCCGCCGGCCGTGATCAGTCGGCCTGCCGGACCTGCTGCTGGACCCGGTCGGCCCGGTCGTTCTCGTCCAGCAGGCCGATGCCGCGGGATTCGATCTGCCGTGCGATGCGGTGAAGGACCTCGTCGGCCGGCCGGGGTTCGAGACGGCGGCCGTCGCGCAGGCGCAGGGCGACCTGGTCGGCGGCCGCTTCCCTGGGGCCGATCACCGCCTGGTACGGGACCAGGCGGGCCGCGCGCACCCGGGCGCCCAGACCGCCCTGGTCCGGGGTGGCGAGCTCGGCCCGCAGGCCCCGGTCGCGGCAGCGGCGTACCAGCTGAAGGGCCCGGTCGGACTCGGCTTCGGAGACCGGAAGGACCACCACCTGGGCGGGGGCCAGCCAGGCCGGGAAGGCGCCCGCGTACACCTCGATGAGGTGGGCGACGGCTCGTTCCAGGCTGCCGATCACGCTGCGGTGCACCATGACCGGCCGGTGTTTGCCGCCGTCGGCGCCGATGTAGCGCAGATCGAAGCGCTCGGGCTGGTGGAAGTCGACCTGGACGGTGGAAAGGGTCGACTCGCGGCCCGCCGGATCGGTGATCTGGACGTCGATCTTGGGCCCGTAGAACGCGGCCTCACCCTCGACGGCCTCGTACTCCACACCGGATTCGTCCAGGACCTCGCGCAGCAGTGCGGCCGATCTGCGCCACAGCTCCGGATCGGCGACGTACTTCCCGCCGGGGCCCGGCAGCGACAGCCGGTAGCGGGCCGCTTCGATGCCCATCGCGTCGTACGCGTCGCGGATCGACCCGAGTGCGGCGGAGGCTTCTTCGGCGACCTGGTCCGGAGTGCAGAAGATGTGCGCGTCATTGAGCTGGATGGCGCGCACACGGGTCAGGCCGCCCAGTACGCCGGACAGCTCGGACCGGTACATGGCGCCCAACTCGGCCATTCGGAAGGGGAGTTCCCGGTAACTGTGCGGGCGGGACCGGTAGATGAGCGCGTGGTGGGGACACAGGCTCGGCCGCAACAGCATCTGCTCCGAGCCGAGTTCCATCGGCGGGAACATGTCGTCGCCGTAGTGCGACCAGTGCCCCGAGATCTCGTACAGCTCCTTCTTGCCCAGCACCGGTGAGTACACGTGCCGATAGCCCGCCCGCCGCTCGGTGTCGCGGACGTACTCCTCCAGGGCGTACCGCACGGCGGCGCCGTCCGGCAGCCAGTACGGCAGTCCGGCGCCCATCAGGGGGTCGGTGTCGAACAGACCGAGTTCACGGCCGAGCCTGCGGTGGTCGTTCATGGTGGTCTCCTCGCTTGCGGAGGGCGAGTGCCACACGGCGAAGCCCCGGGGCACTCGCCCCGGGGCTTCGACTCACGTCAGCGGTCAGCGCGCCGGGACACTCTCCGGCGTCGTCGTGTTCACTGCGGCACGCTTCATGGGCCTCACGCTAACAACGGGGCCCGGGTGCGGGCACGGGATTATCCGGCGGGCGTCTCGGGTTTCGTGTGCTCCTCCGTCGGCCCGTCCTCCGGTTCACCCGGCTCCCTCGGCGCCCCGGGCCCGCCCAGGATTCCGAACGCGTCCGGAATGCCGAGCCCGTCCGTGTCCGCGAACGCCTCCGGAAGGCCCAGCGCCTCCGGCACTCCGTTGACCCGGTCCGGCGCGGCGGGCTCGACCGCGGTCTGCCCCTCCGTCACGGGCGGCACCCTCGGCTCCCGTGCCCGCTGTGACTCCGCCACCACAGGCGGCTGTCCCGACTGGGCCCGTTCCAGGAAGCGCAGCAACTCAACGGGGAAGGGCAGGACGAGGGTGGAGTTCTTCTCGGCCGCGACGGCGACCACCGTCTGCAGCAGCCGCAGTTGGAGCGCCGCCGGCTGTTCCGACATCACCTCGGCGGCCTGTGCCAGCTTCTTGGACGCCTGCAGCTCCGCGTCTGCGTTGATGATCCGGGCCCTGCGCTCACGGTCGGCCTCGGCCTGCCGGGCCATGGACCGCTTCATGGTCTCCGGCAGCGACACGTCCTTGATCTCGACCCGGTCGATCTGCACACCCCAGCCGATCGCCGGACTGTCGATCATCAACTCCATCCCCTGGTTCAGCAGTTCGCGGTTGGACAGCAGGTCGTCCAGGTCGCTCTTGCCGATGATCGAGCGCAGCGACGTCTGCGCCATCTGGGAGACCGCGAAGCGGTAGTCCTCGACCTTGATGACCGCGTCGGCCGCGTCCACCACCCTGAAGTAGACGACCGCGTCCACCCGGACCGTCACGTTGTCCCGCGTGATGCCCTCCTGGGCCGGCACGGACAGGGTCACGATCTGCATGTTGACCTTGCGCAGCCGGTCCACGAACGGCACGACCATGGTGAAGCCGGGGGGGCGGACCTCTCCCGCGAGCCGTCCGAGGCGGAGGACGACTCCGCGTTCGTACTGCTTGACGACCCTGGCGCCGGCCGCGACATAGACCACACCGGCCGAAGCGGCCACCGCGATAGCCGCGATGAGTTCCTGGACCATGACGACCCCCTTCCGAGCCGCCTGACATCTCTGGCCATTCCACTCTACGTCGCGGGGGAGCGGTTGTTACCGGTCGGTGGGGAGGGGTTCCCGAGGCCGGTGGCGTGTCGCGGTGCCGGGCGTGCGTGCCAGGCGTGCGTGCCGGGCGTGCCGGGCGCCGACAGGGCCTAGGCTCCCCGGCCCTCCACGAGACCCTTCGCGTCGCGGGCGAGCGCGGTCAGCCGGGAGATCGCGCGGAAGTACTTCTTGCGGTAGCCGCCGTTCAGCATCTCCTCGCTGAACAGCCGGTCGAAGGGCATTCCGGAGGCGAGGACCGGCACCTCGCGGTCGTACAGCCGGTCGGCGAGCACGACGAGCCGCAGCGCGGTCGACTGGTCCGGGACGGGCTGGACGTCGGTGAGGCAGACCGCCCTGATCCCGTCGGTCAGGGCGCCGTACCGGCTGGGGTGGACGCGCGCCAGGTGGTCCAGCAGGTGCGGGAAGTCGTCCAGGGACGCGCCGTCGGTGGCGTACGCGGCCTTGGTGACCTGCTCGTCGGAGAACGGGGCGGGCGCCTCGGGCAGTCCGCGGTGGCGGTAGTCCTCGCCGTCGATGCGCAGCGGGCGGAAACGCGCGGACAGGCCCTGGATCTCCCGCAGGAAGTCGGCGGACGCGAACCGGCCCTCGCCGAGCTTGCCCGGAAGTGTGTTCGAAGTGGCCGCGAGTGCGACACCCGCGTCGACCAGCTTGCCGAGCAGGGTGGAGACGAGGACGGTGTCGCCCGGGTCGTCGAGTTCGAACTCGTCGATGCACAGGAGGCGGTGCCCGGAGAGCGTCTGCACGGTCTTCTGGAAGCCGAGCGCGCCGACCAGGTTCGTCAGCTCCACGAAGGTGCCGAACGCCTTGAGCGAGGGCTCCGCCGGGGTCGCGTGCCACAGAGAGGCGAGGAGGTGGGTCTTGCCGACGCCGTAGCCGCCGTCGAGGTAGACGCCCCGGGGGCCGGCCGGAGTCTTCGGGGCCTTGCCGAAGCCGAACAGCCTCCGCTTGGGGGCACCGATGGCGTGCGCCCCGCCGAGCCCTCCCGCGAAGCCTTCGAGGATGCCCACGGCCTCGGTCTGGCTCGGCTGGTTCGGGTCCGGGATGTACGTGGCGAAGCGGACCGAGTCGAAGCGCGGCGGCGGCACCATCTCGGCGACGAGCCGGTCGGCGGGGACGTGCGGCTCGCGGGCGCACAGGGACAGGGGGGCCGCTTCGGCTATCGGGTCGATCGCGGAGGCGGTGGAGGTGGACGACACGGTTACCCACTCTATGCGCCGTGCCACACTGCACGTCATGCGACGCCTGTTCCCTGTGACCTACGAAACAGCAGCCCAGGCCTCCGCCGAGGCCTCCGTGACGGATGCGGCGGAGCGCGAGTGGGAGCTCGGCGAACTGGCGGAGGCGTACGCCTACCCCGACGTCCAGGGGCCCTGGCTGCGGGCCAACATGGTGTCCACGCTCGACGGCGCGGCCCAGCACGAAGGGCGCTCGCAGCCCATCTCCAACGCCACCGACATGCGGATCTTCGGCGTCCTCCGGGGTCTCGCGGACGTCGTGGTCGTCGGGGCGGAAACGGTACGGCAGGAGGGCTACCGGCCGGCACGCGCGCGTGAGGCCTTCGCGGCACTCCGGGAGGCCGCCGGACAGGGCCCCGCGCCCGCGATCGCCGTGGTCACGGCGAGCCTCGACCTCGACTTCTCGCTGCCGCTCTTCACCTCGCCCCTGGTGCCCACGCTGGTGCTGACGGGCGCCACGGCCGCCCCGGACCGGATCGCGGCGGCCGAGCGGGCGGGTGCGCGGGTGGTGATCGCCGGGGACGGCGCCGGGATCGATCCCGCCCGCGCCGTACGGGCCCTGGGCGACCTCGGGTGCACCAGGCTGCTGACCGAGGGCGGGCCCCGGCTGCTGGGCCAGCTGGTCGCGGCCGGTGTGCTGGACGAGATGTGTCTGACGCTGGCCCCGATGCTCGCCGCGGGAGCCGCGCAGCGGATCGCCGGAGGGCCCCGGCTGCAGGTGCCGCAGCGGTTCGAACTGGCGTCCTTGCTGGAAGAGGCCGGGTTCCTGTACAGCCGATACCGTCGGCCCTGACAAGCCCACGGAACAGCTGGTTCCGTTTATCTTCCGACGGGCACACTAAATCGCGCAGTACCCGTGCGATCACGGGGCAGGATGGTTTCCGCAGGGGCCGGGACGGCCCACGGACGAGAAGGGCGCCTGTCGTGTTCACAAGCGTATTGATGATCGAGAAGGCCCTGACGTCCGCCGACGTGGAGTTCGTCACCACCTTGCACGGTGACGAGGCCGTCGCCTTCCACGTGCTGCTCCAGCCCCGGGGCGACCAGGCGGACCGACTGCTGCGGGCCATCGACGACGTCGCGCTCGGCGAGATCGACGAGGCGGCCCGCGAGGGCGAGACGCCCGAGGGCGAGGCGGCCGCCAGCCAGGGCGAGCAGGCGCTGGAGGTGTCGCTGCTGGCTCTTCGCACGTCCGGCAGTGCGGCCGAGGGACGGCTCATCGAGGACCACCCGCTCGACGCGCTGAAGAGCCTGGTCGACGAGGTGGAGGCCGACGAGGTCATCGTGCTGACCGACCCCCACTACGTGGAGGAGTTCTTCCACCGCGACTGGGCCTCCCGGGCCCGCCACAAGGTGGGCGTGCCGGTGCTGAAGCTGTTCTCGCACAGCAAGGCCTGAGACGGCTTCGCGTCACGGGGGCGCGGGCGTCTCGCGGCCGCGGGTCCCGGTGCCGCCCCGTCGGAGGGCTTCGTGCCCGTCCCCGGAAGGCGGGACGCGTCCGCCGGTCCCTTGTGAGGCGCTGTCCGCCGCACCCAATAGGCTGGGTCCGCGTTCCCTTCGGGAGAGCGCGCCCACCTTCGTACCGGATCTTGGGGAGATACACGCATGGCACCCGGCCTTCCTACCGCGATGGACCGACCGCACTTCATCGGCATCGGCGGCGCCGGGATGTCGGGCATCGCGAAGATCCTCGCGCAGCGCGGAGCCCAGGTGGCGGGCAGCGACGCGAAGGAGTCCGCCACCGCCGAGGCGCTGCGCGCACTGGGCGCCACGGTGCACATCGGGCACGCGGCCGACCACCTGGCCCCCGACGCCACCTGCGTCGTGGTCTCCTCCGCGATCCGCGCGGACAACCCGGAGCTCGCCCGCGCCGCCGAGCTCGGCATCCCGGTGGTCCACCGCTCGGACGCCCTCGCCCGCCTGATGGACGGCCTGCGCCCGATCGCGGTCGCGGGCACCCACGGCAAGACGACCACCACGTCGATGCTGGCCGTGTCCCTGTCGTCGCTCGGCCTCGCCCCGTCGTACGCCATCGGCGGCGACCTCGACGCCCCCGGTTCGAACGCCCTGCACGGCGAGGGCGAGATCTTCGTCGCCGAGGCCGACGAGTCGGACCGCAGCTTCCACAAGTACGCGCCCGAGGTCGCGATCATCCTCAACGTCGAGCTCGACCACCACGCCAACTACGCGTCCATGGAAGAGATCTACGAGTCCTTCGAGACCTTCGTGGACCGCGTCACCGAGGGCGGCACGCTGGTGATCTCCGCGGACCACGAGGGCGCCCGCGAGCTGACCCGCCGGCTCACGGGCCGTGACGTGCGCGTGGTGACGTACGGCGATGCCGCCGACGCGGACGTCCGGGTGCTCTCCGTGGTCCCGCACGGTCTGAAGAGCGAGGTGACGGTCCTGCTGGACGGCGCCGAGCTGACCTTCGCGGTCTCCGTCCCCGGCCGCCACTACGCGCACAACGCGGTGGCGGCGCTGGCCGCGGGTGTGGCCCTGGGCATCCCGGCCGCCGAGCTGGCCCCCGCGCTCGCTTCGTACACCGGCGTGAAGCGCCGCCTCCAGCTGAAGGGCGAGGCGGCCGGCGTCCAGGTCGTCGACTCCTACGCGCACCACCCGACCGAGATGACCGCCGACCTGGAGGCCATGCGGGCCGGCGCCTCGGGCCGCATCCTCGTGGTCTTCCAGCCGCACCTGTTCTCCCGCACCCAGGAGCTGGGCAAGGAGATGGGCGAGGCCCTGGCGCTGGCGGACGCCTCTGTCGTCCTGGACATCTACCCGGCCCGCGAGGACCCGATCCCGGGTGTCACCAGCGAGCTGATCCTCCGGGCCGCGCGGGCCGCGGGCGCCGAGGTGACCCCGGTCCACGACAAGGCCGAGGTGCCCTCCGTCGTCGCGGGAATGACGAAGCCCGGTGATCTCGTTCTCACCATGGGCGCGGGCGACGTGACGGATCTCGGACCGGAGATCCTCGCCCGGCTGTCCGAGTGACCGTGGCCCTCAGCGGGCCTCCTTGAGCGTGAGGGGTTGAGCTTCATGTCGTACGACATCGAAAAGCCGGACGAGCAGTGGCGCGCGGAGCTGACCCCGGCCGAGTACACGGTGCTGCGCAAGGCGGGCACCGAGCCCGCCTTCACCGGCGAGTACACCGACACCAAGACGACCGGCGTCTACTCCTGCCGCGCCTGCGGCGCCGAACTCTTCACCTCCACGGAGAAGTTCGAGTCGCACTGCGGCTGGCCGTCCTTCTACGACCCGAAGGACTCCGACGCCGTCGAGCTGATCCAGGACCGCTCGCACGGCATGACACGCACCGAGGTGCGCTGCGCCCGCTGCGGATCGCACCTCGGGCATGTGTTCGAGGGTGAGGGGTATGCGACGCCGACGGATCAGCGGTACTGCATCAACTCGATCTCGTTGCGGTTGGCGCCGAACGAGGGCTGAGCCATTTCGCAACGAGATCGCTCACGACGGGCTGATGGTCCACGGAGTCGGCGATCGCGGCCGGTTCGGCCCGCCGGGGTTCATGAGGCCTGCCTCAGACGGCGGGTGAGTTCCTTGCCGCAGGGATTCACAGCACCTTGCGGTGGACCAGGGCGGAGAGGGCGAGGGTGCCCGGGAGCAGCGGGATCCATACCGTCAGGACGCGGTAGCCGATGACGGTGGCCGTCGACGGGCCCATCGGGGCACCCAGGGCGACCATGGTGAACACCAGGGCCGCGTCCACCGGGCCGATACCGCCCGGCGCGGGCACGGCACCGACGGCGGTACTGGCGATCAACAGCGCGAACACCGCCTGCGCCCACGACAGCGGCAGCCCGAGGGAGAAACCGACACCGCGGGCCGCCGCCGGGGACACGGCGAGTCGCCGTCCGTGACGCCCGCGCACAGCCGATCCTGACGTGACGCGCGGCCCCGGACTCCCCGGCCGGGGGCGCGCTCCCACGCCGCTCCCGTGCCGCCCCGGAACCTACGGAGAACCATGGACGCCGACAGCAATCACTCCGCGGACGACGGCGACGAGGACGCCACGGGCACGGGCGGCGGTGACGCCACGCGCAGCGGCGGCCGTGGCGGTTCGGACCCCGGCCGGGGTGACCATGTCGCCGCCCCCGCCCAGGCGCATGCCGCCGCGCTCCTGCGCCGCCCGAAGCTGTGGCTGGTGCCCACCGTGCTGACGGGACTGCTCGCGCTGCTGCTGTCGTTGCTCTACATGGGCGGCATCGTCAGCCCGAACCGGCATCTGCACGACCTGCCGATCGGCCTGGTCAACGAGGACACCGGCAAACCGCCTCCGGGGCAGCGGCAGAACGTGGGCACCCAGGTCACCGCGGCCGTCGTCGCGAGCGACACCTCCGGCACTGCCGACTGGCGCAGGCTCACCGGCGCGCAGGCCCAGGACGAACTCTCCTCCGGCAAGATCTACGGCGCCCTCGTCGTCCCCAGGGACTTCACCGACTCCCTGACCGCGCTGACCACCGCGAACGCCAGGGTCCGGCCCACCATGACGGTGCTGACCAACCCCGGTATGGGCAGCCTCGGTTCGTCGCTGGCCAGTCGGATCACCACGGCGGCCGCGCAGCAGGCCTCCGCATCCATCGGCAGGGAACTCACGGCGTCGCCCGCGACCGCGAAGGCGGACTCCACCACGCGGCTGCTCCTCGCCGACCCCGTCGACATCGTCACCCGGATCGGGCACCCCATCGGCCCGCACAGCGGTCTCGGGCTGAGCGCGTTTTACTACACCCTGCTCCTGGTGCTGGCCGGGTTCCTCGGCGGCAACCTCATCAGTACCGGCGTCGACACGGCTCTCGGCTACGCCGACAACGAGATCGGCCCCTGGCACACCCGCCGTCCGACCGTGCCGATCAGCCGGACCCAGACCCTGCTCCTGAAAATGGTCATGACCGCGGGGATCACCGTGCTCACGGTCTCCCTGGTCATGCTGGCCACCGTCGCGATCCTCGGCATGGACGCCACCCACCTGCCGTTGCTGTGGATCTACTCCTACTGCGCGAGCCTCGCCGTCGGACTGGGCGTCCAGGCGATCAACGCGGCCTTCGGCGGGATCGGGCAGCTCGTGTCCATGTTCGTCTTCATCGTGCTGGGCCTGCCGTCCTCGGGTGCCACCGTGCCGCTGCAGGCAGTCCCCGGCTTCTACCGCTTCCTGTCCGTCTTCGAGCCCATGCGCCAGCTCAGCGACGGGGTGCGCGCCATCCTCTTCTTCGACGCGCGGGCCGACGCCGGTCTCGCCCGCGCCTGGCTCATGATCGGCGTCGGTGCCCTGCTGGCCCTCCTCTTCGGCTTCGCGATGACCCGCTACTACGACCGCAAGGGCCTGCACCGCCTGACCCCCCAGCCGGCCCCCGGCCCCGCCTGATCCCACCCCCCGCCCGACCTCACCCCCGTCCGACCTCACCCCCCGCCGGATCCGCCCGACCGGCACCTCGCCCCCGCCGAAGCGATGGCGCAGGTACTCAGGGCATGTGCCGCAGCAGTGCGGTGACCGCCGGCGGGGTGTCGCCGCGTGGGTGGACCAGCATGATCTTCCAGTGGGGCGCGTGCCGGTCGAAGGCGTGGGTGCTGAGGTCGGGGAACCGTTCGGCGATCGAGGTGGGCATGACACAGACACCCAGGTCGCCCCGGACGAGCTCGGCCGCGGCGACGATGTCGTTGACCTCGAAGGTCGTCTCCCGTTCCACGGCGGCGGCACGGAAGGCCCGGTCCACGCAGAGGCGGATCGCCCAGCCCGGTGTGAAGTCCACCAGCGGCAGCCGGGCGGTCTCGGCGAGCGTGACCGTGCCGTCCGGACCGGTTCCCTTGAGCGCCCGCCGCGGGGCGGACACCAGCACCATCTCCTCGTACGACAGCAGCCGGGTCACCAGACCGCGCTGCCGCTGCCGGTCGAGGGCGACCACGGCCAGGTCGACGGTGCCCTCGCGCAGCGCGTGCCGGACGTCGGTCACGGACGCCTGCCGCAAACGCACCACCACGCCCGGATGCTCGGCGCGCAGCGCGGCCAGCGGCCGGTGGAGGTCGGCCCAGACCCCGTGCGTCGTGCCGATCGTTATCCTGCCCCGCAGCTGTCCCCGGACCAGGTCGACGGTCGCCCGCGCCTGTTCCGCCGCCCGCAGCGCGGCGCGCGCCGCCGGGACGAAGACCTCGCCCGCCGGGGTCAGGAACACCCGGTGCGTGGTGCGGTCGAACAGGGGGGTGCCCAGCTCCCGTTCCAGCGCGAGGACCGTGCTCGACACGGCGGACTGCACCACGCGCAGCCGCTGGGCCGCCGCGGTGAAACCGCCCTCCTCGGCCACCGCGACCACGACCTCCATCTGCCGCAGATCCATCTCCACTCCCGAAGCAGCAGCCCGTCTCCGACCGAGATCCCGTCCTCCGTCGATTGTCCCAGGCCGTGGGCGTCGGAGGGGGTTCCGGCGAGGTGCCGACAGGGGACAGGCCGACGGTGGCCTACGGGGCACGCGGACGGTGGGCCGACGGGGGACGCGTGGACGGTGGGCCTGCCGAGTACGGGGACGGTGGGCCTGCCGAGTACGGGGACGGCGGTCCGGCGGTGGACAGGCGGACGTACCGGCGACGGAGGGCCGGGAGTGGACGGTCACGTCCCGCGGACGCCCTTGCGCATCTCCCGTGGGCTCACCCCGAAGCGCTGCCGGAACGCCGTGCTCAGGGCGCTCGCCGACGAGAACCCCGAGGCGTAGGCCAGATCGGTGATGGTCAGGTGCTCGCAGTCGCCGCGCCGGAGGCGTTCGCGGACCAGGCGCAGGCGCTCCTCGCGGATCAGGTCGCGGGGGGTGGTGCCCGCGTGCTGCAGGGTCAGTTGGATCTGCCGCAGCGACCAGCCGAGGGCGCGGGCCATGGACGTACCGGTGAGGCCGGGGTCGGCGGCGTTCTCGCGGACGTGGCGGCGGACCACCGTCTCCACGTCGGTCAGGTGGCGGGCGCCGTCGGGCCGGTCGTCGCCGGTGGCGAGCATGCACACCAGCTCCACCACCCGGTCGGACACGGCGTTGAACTGGGAGTCGGTGAGATCCTCGCGCTCGGCGTACAGACCGTCGAGCATCGAGCGGACGACGCGGCCGAGGCCCCGGCTCAGGTCCAGGGCGGTGGCCAGCGGCGACTTGCGGTTCAGCGGGCCGTCCACCTCGCGCGCCGGGATCGTCAGGACGAAAGCCTGGGCGGAGGCGTCCTGGAGGCACTGGAAGGGCGACGCGAAGGAGACGAGTGTGCCCGTCCCGGGGGTCAGCAGGGCCTCGTGACCGTCCTGGCGCAGGATGATCTCCCCGCTCAGCGGCAGCAGTAACCGGTAGTCCCCGTCGGGGTCCTCGCGGACCTGCCGCGCGGTCCTGCTGTACTCGATCTCGTCCGACCGGAACCTGACGAGCTGGTACGCCGCCGTGCGCTGACGCACCGTCTCACCGCGGAAGTCGTCGGTTCGGCCGTACCGGTAACCCATCCTGGACTGGTACGACCCGACGTGCTCGGTCCAGAAGTCGGTCCGCTCCCGCGGTTCGACCGCATCCGTCGAGCGGGTCTCCACCAGGTAGTTCGCCGCAGGCAACGACACCATCGACTCCCGTGTGGGTGAGGGTAGTCACGCGGAGTCAGCCTAGTGCACACAGCCGGTGCGCATGAGGGCAACTTCCTTGCGCGCCGGGGCAAGCGCGGACGCCGCCGCGCGGCTACCGTCATGCGCCCGCGCCAACTCGCGGCACACCCCTCACTTTTCTTGCTTCAGTCCAGGCAACACGTCTCTGCACAAGAGGACTTGAGGACCATGACCGAACGGATACCGGAGGCCGCGTCCTGGTGCCTGGCCGTCGGCCTGCTCGCCGTCACCGTGCTGCTGCTGCGCCAGCGCGGGATCAGCACGCGGCAGCGCCGGCGGACCGCCGCACTCACGGAGGACCTGCGGGTGCGCGACGAGGAGCTGCGCCACCTGGCCGAGGTCCGCCTGCCCGCACTGGAGGACGCCCCCCACCAGCACGTTCCCAACGGCGTCCGCGCCGCGGGCCCGCTCGACGTCCGGCTGGCCGGAACGGACTTCGCGAAGTACCTCGAAAGCGTCCTCGAACGCTTCTCGGAAGCGGTGGGGCACGCGCAGGCGCGCGCCGACCAGTCCGCGAAGTCCGCGCTCAAGGCGTCGATGCGTTCGATCCAGGCTCTCGCCAATGAGCAGCAGGTGTCCATCGGGCAGATGCAGGACCGCCACGACCGTCCCGACGTCCTGCGCGACCTTCTCGAAATCGACCACACCAATGCCCAGTTCGGCCGTCGTGCCCAGGCGATCGCCGTCCTGTGCGGCTCCTGGCCCGGACGGCAGCGCAGCACCTCCGCGCTGATCGACGTGGTGCGTGGCGCGACCTCCCGCGTCCGCGACTACCGGCGCGTCCGCGTCAACGGACAGGTCGACATCGCCGTCGAGAGCCGCGCGGTCGAACCGGTGGTCCTCGCCTTGGCCGAACTGCTGGACAACGCGGCACGCCACTCGCAGCCCGGCACGAACGTCGAGGTCACCGTCCAGCCGGCGCACAACGGCGCCTGCGTGGTCATCGACGACGCCGGTGTCGGTATGGACGGCCAGTCGACCGAGCGGGCCGCCGCGCTGCTGACCGGCCGCGACCCGGTGGACGTGACCCGGCTCGACGATCCGCCGCAGTTCGGCTTCGCCGTCATCGGCGTGCTCGCCGCACGGTACGGATTCAGCGTCTCGGTGGACACGCGCTCCCCGTACGGCGGTGTCCGCGCCGTGGTGTTCCTCCCGTCGGCGCTGCTCACTCATCTGGTCCCGGTGGTGAAGGTGCCGCCCCGGGCCGAGCTCCGGCGGACGGACGGCCGTCCGCAGGGTCCGGGGGCGGCAGCCGTGGCGCCGGCGTGTCCCACGCGCAGGACGGCCGAGCCCGTCGAGACGACGACGGCAGGTGGCCTGCCGAAGCGGCGGCGCCGTGGCCCGCAGCAGGCCACCCCCGGCGAACAGCCCGCTGCCGCGCCCGCCGAGGACGTCAGCGCGCGGTCGGCCGAGGAGAACGCCCGGCGCATGGGCGCGTTCGCCCGCGGCACCCGCTTCGGCCGCGCGGAGCGGGACACCACCGGAACGCCGCCCGCCCCGCGACCGCCCGCCCGGCGACCGCCCGACGCTCCCGGCAGCACGGAAGCCCTCGCGCCGACGCAAGCCCCGGTGACGTCCACGGATGCCCCTGTGCCGCGTGCGCAGACCCCTGTGCGGCCCATGGGCGCCCCCGTGACGTCGTACGAGACACCCCACCGGATCGAAGGGAGCACACAGGGATGACCGCGCCCATGACCAACGAGCTGGGGTGGATGCTCGACGAGGTGCTGAAGGTGCCGCAGGCGCGGCACGCGATCCTGCTGTCCGCCGACGGCATGCTCCGCGCCCACTCGGCGGACATCGGCCGGGACGACGCCGAACGGATGGCCGCGGGCCTGTCCGGCGTGCAGTCGATCAGCCGCAGCACCGCCGAGTTCTGCGGCAGCCCGGACACACCGTGGCGGCAGACCCTGATCGAGTTCGCGCACGGGTACGTCTTTCTCGTCGCCGCGGGCGAGGGCACCCATCTCGCGGTGTCCACGACCGAGGACGTCGACATGGAGGCGGTCACCTACCGCATGCACAAGATGGTCGACCGGCTCGGCAAGGAGCTGACCAGCCCGGCCCGGAAAGACACCGGCAGTCCGGCATGACGCCGTCCGGACGTCGTCCCGGGGAGCGGCTGGTGCGGTCGTACGTCGTCACGGACGGCCGCTCCCATCCGTCGCGCAACACCCTCGACCTCGTCACGCTGCTGATCGCGGCCCTCGGTCGGCCGCTCGCCGGACTCGGTCCCGAGAAGCGGCGGCTGATGGAGCTGTGCCGGCCCGGGGCGCTGTCGCTGGCAGAGGTGGCCGGCCATCTGGAGCTGCCCGTCAGTGTCACGAAGGTGCTGGTCGCCGACCTGATGGACAGCGGTCACCTCGTCACCCGCACGCCGATCCCCTCCGCCGGGCCCCCGTCCGGCACCCGCGTCCTCCAGGAGGTGCTCGATGGACTCCGCTCCCGTCTCTGAAGTCATGTACCTGCCCGAGGGGGTGCGGACCGCCGTGAAGCTGCTGGTCGTGGGCCACTTCGCGGTCGGCAAGACCACGTTCGTCGGCGCGCTGTCCGAGATACGGCCGCTGCGCACCGAGGAGGTCATGACCCGAGCCGGCGCGCTCGTCGACGACTTGGTGGACACCCGGGACAAGACCACCACCACGGTCGCCCTCGACTTCGGCCGCGTCACCCTCGACGACACCCTGGTCCTCTACCTGTTCGGCGCCCCGGGGCAGCGGCGATTCACCGGGCTCTGGCAGGACCTGACGCGCGGAGCGCTCGGCGCACTCGTTCTCGCCGACACCCGGCGCCTGGACCAGTCGTTCGAAGTCATGGGCCTACTGGAGGAGTTGGGGCTTCCGTACGCAGTCGCCCTGAACGGCTTCGACGACGGGCCGGAGCACGGCCTCGACGAGGTGCGCGAGGCCCTCGACCTGCTGCCCTCCACCCCGCTGCTGCGCTGCGACGCCCGCGACAGGGTCTCCGCGACCGAGACGCTGATCGCCCTCGTCGCCCATCTGCTGGCTCGCACCGGCGAACTGGAGCACGCGTGAACGCCGTACCGCCACCCGGCTGCCCGGCCCACCAGGCCCTGTACGGACCGGAGTTCGCCGCCGATCCCGCCACCGTCTACCGGCGGCTGCGGGAGGCCGGACCGACCGCGCGCGTCGAACTCGCGCCCGGCGTCCGGGCCACCCTGGTCACCGGGTACGACGCCGCCCTGCACGTCCTGCGCAGCCCGGAGACCTTCTCCAAGGACCCGCGGCGCTGGCAGGACCTCGCCGACGGCACCGTCCCGATGGACAGCCCGGTCGTCCCGATGATGATGTACCGGCCCAACGCCCTGTTCACCGACGGCGAGGAGCACAGCCGGTTGCGGGGCGCCATCACCGACACGCTCGCCCGAGTCGAGTCGAGCGCCCTGCGCGGCTGTGCCGAGCGCAGCGCCGACACGCTCATCGACCGGTTCGCGCCGCTGGGCACGGCGGATCTGCTCGGCGAGTACGCCCAGGTGCTGCCGCTGCTCGTCTTCAACCACCTCTTCGGCTGCCCGGCCGGCCACGGAGTCCGGCTGGTCGAGGGCATGTCCGGCATCTTCGACGGGGTGGACGCCGAGAAGGCGAACGAGCTGCTCACCACGACTCTGCTCGACCTGGTCGGGCTGAAGCGGCGGCGGCCCGCGTCGGACATGACGTCCTGGCTGATGGAGCACCCGGCCGCGCTGACCGACGAGGAGATGATCCACACCCTCGCCGTGCTGATGGGCGCCGGCACCGAACCGCAGCAGAACCTGATCGCGAACAGCCTGCGTCTGCTGCTGTCCGACGACCGCTTCGCGGGCGACCTGTCCGGCGGCACCCTGCCGGTGGAGGACGCCCTCGACGAGGTGCTCTGGACCGATCCGCCGATCGCCAACTACGCCGTGCACTACCCGCGGCACGACGTCGTCCACGAGGGCACGCTGCTGCGCGCGGGTGATCCACTGGTGGTGAGCCTCGCCGCCGCGAACACGGATCCCGTGCTGATGGACGGTCAGCGAACCGGTAACCGGGCCCACTTGGCGTGGAGTGCGGGCCCGCACACCTGTCCTGCCCAGGGTCCGGCGCGGCTGATCGCGGCCGTCGCGGTCGAGAAACTCCTCGACCGGATCCCCGACATCGAACTGATGGTGCCCGTCGAACAGCTGAGGTGGCGTCCCGGCCCGTTCCACCGCGCGCTCGCCGCACTGCCCGTGAGCTTCCCGCCCGCCGCGACCGTCGGCCGGTCCGAGGCCGGACGGTCCGGCGACGGACGCCCCGAGGACGCGCGGCAGACGCGGGCCGAGCATGTCCAGGCGCCCACCGCGGCGCCCACCGCGGGGCCCAAGGCGGAACCCTTGGATCCCGCGCCCGACCGCCCGAGGAGCGGCTGGGCGCGGTCGGTGGCCTGGTGGCGCGGGGAGTGACCCGGCCTCGGACTCCGGGAGATGCGGACTCCGGGAGATGCGGACCTCCCCGGCATCACGCCCGGAGGCGGCGTACGCCGCGAGGATCGCCTCGCCCTTGGAAGATCACGGTCCCCTCGGGGCCGCCGAGCTGGGAGAGGACGACGACTTCCTCGCGCGTGCGGGCAAGCCGGATTTCCCCGCGCGTGCGGGGAAGTCCGGGCCTGCCGCGCGTACGGACAAGTCGGCCAGGGGCCCGGTTCCGTGCGGTGCCGCCCGCCTCAGACCGGCTCGCGACGCAGCAGCCGCCTGCGCGGCTTCTGGTCGGGGAGCCAGCCGAAGGTGAGGCAGCTGCCGACGGCCCCGAGGAGCAGGCCGACGAAGAATCCGCCGAGGTTGGACGTGAGCCAGGTGCCCAGGGACAGCAGGATGCCCAGCAGGGAGTAGAACAGCCGCTGGGCCGGGTTGAAGAGGATCAGCAGCCCGCACAGCAGCATCACGGTGGGGAGCAGGTAGCCGGCCAGGCCCTGCATCCCGATGTGCAGGACCACCTTCAGCGACGCCTTCTCGGTGAGGAGGATCTCCGCCCCCGCCAGGGTGAGCAGCAGCCCGCCCCAGAAGGGCCGGTGCGCGCGCCACTGCCGGAACGCCTCCCTCAGGTCCCGGGAGTCGTCCGTCGGTGCGTCGGGGCTCATCAGCAACCCTGGTCGCTGAAGCGGAGTTTGAGGCCGGGCAGCTTGAACACCGCCGCCGTCGTCGCGTAGTTGGTCTGGCGCAGGTTCGCGATGCGCACGGTGTCGGCCTGCTGGCTGAACACGCCCTTGGGTCCCTGGACCCCGGCCTTGTCGAGGGTGCTGGCGTCGTTGCCGATCTCGATGTTGTCGAAGGAGGCGTCACCGGAGAGTTCCGTGGAGTCCGTGGTCAGGTGGCTGGCCTGTACCTTGTTCGCCCCGCTGCCCGCCGTGATGAGCAGGTTCGTGCCGCCGAGGTCGACGCTCTGGCACAGGTGGTCGAGGGTCGCGTTCCTGATCGCCGAGGTGACGATGAGGACCTGGCCGCCGGTGTCGCCGGCGTTCGGACTGTCCTCCGCCATGTTGTCGAGGCCGCCGAACTGCTCGAAGCCCGTGCCGTTCAGCTCGGTCGCGGTGACCGTGAACGGCATGCCGGAGATGGCGAACTGGACGCCGAGGGCGCCCTGGGCCGTGAGGATCATCAACCCCGCGGCGACCGCGGTGGCCGGCACCGCCATCACGGCGGCGCGACGCAGACGGACCCGCCCGCGTCTGTCCTGCCCCTGGGCGGCTGAACCGCTTTCCGGGGTCTCGGGCGTGGAACCGTTGGACGCCGTGGCGTCCGGGGACGAGGCCATGTCTGCTCCCTGGGCACGTTCGATGCGGGTCTCGATGCGGGTTGGGCTCCAGTGGCGCGTTGTCCTGGCGCGGACAGCGGCTGCGGCGCACGCCTCCTCGCGCCTCCCGGCGGTTGCAAGGGCTTTCTCGTTACGCAGCAGTAGCCGTCGAGGAAGTTACCGGGGGTTACATGTATGGGTCAAGGCGCGTGTGGGAAATCCGTGTCGAGTTGTGCCCCACCTGTGAACACGCGTCGCCGGAAGGGCGTCGCTGACCTTCAACTTCCTTGCTACGTCTTGACGTTGACCATCCATCAGGTCTACAACTCTCCCTGTTTCCCCGGATCCGTGGCGCCGGATCCGTAGGTCGAACCGCCCGTCACCTCCCGGACCCCGTTCTGCGCGGGGCGGTCATGGCGTGTTCCGGAGCGGCCCTGTGCGCGTACGCCGAAACGGCGCGCCCCCCTGGGCCATTCCCCGTTCCCGTGGCACCGGCGCGGTCACCTTCCCCCCGAGGGCCGTACCGGTCGCCCGGCTGTCGCTGCCGGCCCGTGACGTACGGAGAAGGCGTCACGGACCGGCAGCGGTCTCTCCTCGCACCACTCCCGCACACGCGCTCAGGCGTCTCGACCCGCCTTCGCGCATGGCCCGTTCCACCCCGCACCCCCGCGCCACCTTCTCGACCCGCACCCCCGCGCCCCGGCGCGGTCAGGCACCCACACCCCCATCGGAGAAGAGGCACCCCCCATGCGTACTCGATCCCTGCTCGCCGTCGTCGGCGCCGTCGCGGCCCTGTCGGCGTCCGCGGTCCTTCCCGCCTCCGCGGACGACGTCCCGGTGCTCACCACCGGGAGCGCCGGAGGAACCCCCGTGGCCGTCGGCGACGTACTCGCCGCCTCGCTGGCGACCGGCACCACGGCCACGCTCTACTCCAGCGCCACCGGCACGAGCGGTGTCTCGTGTTCCGCGTCGACCTTCACCGCGACCGCCGCCGACAACCCGGCGTCCCCCGGCACGGCCACCGAATCGCTCACCGGGCACACCTTCGCCAGCAGCTCGTGCAGCAGCAACGTCGTCGGCGTCCTCGGTGTCACGAGCATCACGGTCGACAACCTCCCGTACAGCACCGCGGTGGGCTCCGACGGAACCGTCACGGTCACTCCGGCCGCCGGCTCAACCATCCAGACCACGGTCAAGCTGCGCTCCCTGCTGGGCACGCTGACCTGTGTCTACCGCGCGGCGAGCCTGTCCGGCACGGCGAGCAACACCGACAACAGCATCGCCTTCGCCAACCAGCAGTTCACCAAGTTCTCCGGCTCGTCCCTCTGCTTCAGCAGTGGCTACTTCACCGCGAAGTACGCCCCCGTGACCGACACCAGCCAGCCGGACAGCCCGGTGGTCTACGTCAACTGACGCTCACCGGGCGCGAGTTCACCCCCGGCGTCGCAGCGCGAAGGCGGCGCCGGCGGTGAGCAGCAGCGTCGCCGCCGCTCCTCCGGCGACCAGGGGGAGGGCGGGGCCGCCGCCCGAGGTGCTGTCGGCGGCGGGCGTCAGATGATCGGCGCCCGCCTTCCCGGCGGACGAACCGACCGCCGGGGAAGGCGAGTCGGCGGCCGGGTTCGCCGGCGTGCGGCTGGGCGGCACGGTCTCCAGCTTGGTCGACGGGGAGGGGCTGCCCCCCGTGTTCTTGCCACCGGCGGTGCTCCCGGTGCTCCCCGAGGTCCCGGCGCTCCGCGCCGGCTTCGACGCGCCGCTCGCGCCGGGGAACACCACGTCCGAGCACGAGTAGTACGTGTCCGTCGTACTGGAGTTCTGCCAGATCGTGAACAGCATCTGGCGGCCGGTTCGGTCGGACGGCAGTGTGGCCTTGATGCGGTAGGCGCCGTCGACCATCGCCGGGTCGGTGGCCGTGGCGAACGGCTTCTCCGGCAGGTCGGACCACTTCAGCGGTCGCGTGGCGCTGTAACCCTGCTTGGACAGATAGAGCTTGAAGGTACCCGTGTGCGGGATCGTCGAGCCGTACGTGAGGGTGAGGGCGGCGCCGGGAGTCAGACGCGTCGACGGAAAGTCGGCGCGGGCCAGATCGAGCCCCTTGTACGCGGGGAGGCCCCCGCTGCACAGCTTTCCGTCCGGGATCACCGAGCGGTCCCGGCCGTTGACGCCGCCCACCCGCAGGTTGTCCCACGCGGTGAACGGCGCGCCGTTCGCGGCGATCGCCGCCTTGCAGGCCGACGTCCGGATCAGACTGCCGCCCTCGGGCGAGCACGCGACCACGCGGCTGACCGGGGACGTCGGCGCGCCGTGCGCCGATGCGGTCCCCGCGGCCCACGTCGTGAGCAGCAGCGGAGCCGCCAGGGCGACAGCGGCCGCGGTGGCGGTGCGGTAGGCGGTCATCCGGAGGGTCTCCTCGAAGCGTGGGCGAAGCGGCGTGCCACCGCGCGCGGCCGGGACGCACTCCTCGCACGGGGCACTGTGAGATACGGGGCCGGAGCGCCGGATGTTCAGATCCGCAATCCCCGCGAAACCGGACCACCTCACCGAACCGCGGGCGGGCAAGGGCCGATCGGCGGCCGGTCGAGGGTTTTCCCGCTATCCCTCCCCCTGACGGCCTGCCTATCGTTCAGCGCGACCGCCGACGCCCGCTGCGCACACCGTGTCCACGACAGGGCCGCGCAGGACACCGAGGCGGTCGACAGCTCGAAGCCGACCGACCTAGGCCGACCGCTGGGCTCTACGGGGGGAGGGGCCGCCCGGCGCGCACCGCGTCGGACGGCCCCTTCTGTTCGGCCGGTACGGTGAGCCGCATGCCCGATCCCGCCGCAGCCGCCCGCTCCGCCGCCGGTCCCGACGACGCTCCGGTGGTCGTGAGCTCGGTTCGGGGCTCCTTCCCCTGGAGCGTGCTGGCCCAGCGGCATCCCGCGCTCATCGAGAAGGTGCGGGACGCCTTCCCGTACGGTCCCGAACAGCGGCACGCGCTCGACGTCCTGCTCCGGAACTGCGCCGAGGGGGTGCTCGAACCGCTCCCGGCGCCGGCCGCGGACCGTGGACAGTGGGACGCCTGGGGCGGCCGGGAGTACTACGGCCGGTCCTGGTTCGACGTGCCCTTCCTCTGGTCCGAGAGCTACTTCTACCGCCGACTCCTCGAAGCCGTCGGCTACTTCGCACCCGGGCCGTGGCAGGGCATCGACCCCTTCCGCCCCTTCAAGCTCGCCGAACTGGACACCCCGGAGGCCGACGAGGAACTCGCCGCGCTGGACGGCCTCGCGCGGCGGCCGGTCGAGGAGCAGGAGGAGGCGCTGCTGCGCGGCTCCCTGTGGGGCAACCGCGCGGACCTCGGGTTCAGGCTGGCCCGCGCCGAGGGCGGGGCGGCGGCCGAGTCCCAGCTCGTGGCGAACGACGGAGAATTGCTGCGATCGCTCCTGGCCGGCGGCACTCTCTGTCTCGTCGCGGACAACGCGGGCCGGGAGCTCATCCCCGACCTGCTCCTCGCCGACCACCTGCTCCGCCACCGCCGGGTCGGGCGGACCGCCCTGCACGTGAAGCCGTACCCGTACTACGTGTCCGACGCCACGGCGGCGGACGTGCTCGACGCCCTTCGCCGTCTGACCGCCGCGAAGGGAGCGGCGGGCGAGGCCGGGAACCGCCTCTGGGCCGCGCTGTCCGAGGGCCGTCTCACCGTCCGGGCCCACCCCTTCGCCTGTGCCCCGCTGCCGTACGCCGATCTGCCCGACGACCTGCGGCAGGAGTTCGCCGCGGCCGACGTGACCCTGCTGAAGGGCGACCTGAACTACCGCCGTCTCATCGGCGACCGGCTCTACCCCGCCACCACCCCCTTCGCGGACGCCACCGCCCATTTCCCCGGTTCGGTGGCGGCGCTGCGGACCCTCAAGTCCGACGTGGTCGTCGGACTGACCTCCACCGTCGAGGCGGCCCTCGACGCCGCCGAGGGCGACCGCTGGCGTACCGGCGGCACCCACGCGCTGATCCAGGCGAGGCGCTGACGGACCGGCGCCTCGGGCGCCTGCGGCCGGGCCGCGGGGTGGGATCGCGGATCACGGCGGCCCACGATCGGACCGAGGCGCCGCCGTGCGCGGCTTTCGCACCGGTTCACGCGATGGTGTGATCATGTCCTGGCCTGCGGATGTCCCCGCGGGGCCATGGGTAGGGCCCGGCCATGACGCAGCCGTTCGAACTCCCGCACTTCTACATGCCGTACACCGCCCGGCTGAACCCGCACCTGGACGAGGCGCGGGCCCACTCGGTCGAGTGGGCCCGCGGAATGGGCATGCTCGAAGGATCGGGCATCTGGGAGCAGTCCGACCTCGACGCCCACGACTACGGCCTGTTGTGCGCGTACACCCACCCCGACTGCGACGGACCGGCCCTCTCCCTCATCACCGACTGGTACGTGTGGGTGTTCTTCTTCGACGACCACTTCCTGGAGACCTTCAAACGCACCCAGGACCGCGCCGGCGGCAAGGCCTACCTGGACCGGCTCCCCCTCTTCATGCCGCTCGACCTGTCGACTCCCGTACCCGAGCCGGAGAATCCCGTCGAGGCGGGACTCGCCGACCTGTGGGCGCGCACGGTGCCCTCGATGTCCACCGAGTGGCGCAAGCGGTTCGCCGTCTCCACCGAGCATCTGCTCAACGAGTCGATGTGGGAGCTGTCCAACATCAACGAGGGGCGGATCTCCAACCCCGTCGAGTACATCGAGATGCGCCGCAAGGTGGGCGGCGCCCCGTGGTCGGCGGGGCTCGTCGAGTACGCGACCGCCGAAGTGCCCGCGTCCGTCGCCGGGTCGAGGCCGCTGCGCGTCCTGATGGAGACGTTCTCCGACGGCGTCCACCTGCGCAACGACCTCTTCTCCTACCAGCGCGAGGTCGAGGAGGAGGGCGAACTCAGCAACGGCGTCCTCGTCCTGGAGACGTTCTTCGGCTGCACGACACAGGAGGCCGCCGAGACCGTCAACGACATCCTCACCTCACGGCTCCACCAGTTCGAGCACACGGCGCTCACCGAGGTGCCCGCACTGGCTGTGGAGAAGGGGCTCACCCCCGCCGAGGTCGGCGCCGTCGCCGCGTACACGCAGGGACTCCAGGACTGGCAGTCCGGCGGCCACGAGTGGCACATGCGCTCCAGCCGCTACATGAACAAGGGCGCCGCCGAGGAGCCGCGCCCGCTCGGCACGGGCGGGTTCGGGACGTCCGCCGCGGACGTCGGGGCGCTGCTCTCCGCGGCCGGAGCGGAGCGGCTGCGCGCGTACACCCACGTCCCGTTCCAGAAGGTCGGACCCTCCGTGCTCCCCGACTTCCACATGCCGTTCGAGGTCACCCTCAGCCCGCACCTCGCGGGCGCCCGGGACCGGCTCGTCACCTGGATGCACGCCACGGGCATGCTCCAGGAGGGCGTCTGGGACGAGGACAAACTCATCGCCTACGACCTGCCGCTGTGCGCCGCCGGCATCCATCCCGACGCGACTCCGGAGGCCCTCGACCTCAGCTCGCAGTGGCTGGCCTGGGGCACCTACGGCGACGACTACTACCCGCTGCTCTTCGGCAACCGCCGCGACCTCGCCGCCGCCAAGCTGACCACCGCGCGCCTCTCCGCCTGCATGCCCCTCGACGGCGAGGAGGTCCCCGTCCCGGCCAACGGCATGGAACGCGGACTGATCGAGCTGTGGCGGCGCACCACCGCGGAGATGACCCCGGACGCCCGGAGCACCCTGCGCGCGGCCGTGGACGTGATGACGGAGAGCTGGCTGTGGGAGCTGTCCAACCAGATCCAGAACCGCGTCCCGGACCCGGTCGACTACCTGGAGATGCGCCGGGCCACCTTCGGCTCCGAGCTCACCATGAACCTGTGCCGCCTCGGCCATGGCCCCGAGGTCCCGCCGGAGGTCTACCGCAGCGGCCCCGTCCGGTCGCTGGAGAACGCGGCCATGGACTACGCGATGCTGCTGAACGACGTCTTCTCGTACCAGAAGGAGATCGAGTACGAAGGAGAGGTCCACAACGGCATCCTCGTCGTGCAGAACTTCTTCGGCTGCGACTATCCGACCGCGCTCGGCGTCATCCATGACCTGATGACCCAGCGCATGGAGCAGTTCCAGCATGTCGCCGACCATGAACTGCCCATCCTGTACGAGGACTTCAAGCTCTCCGAAGAGGCGCGCGGGATCATGCGGGGCTATGTGGTGGAGCTGCAGAACTGGCTGTCCGGAATCCTGAAGTGGCACCAGGACTGCCGCCGTTACGGCGCGGCCGACCTGGCCCGGCGCGCCCACGGCTTCGTACCGGACCAGGCGTCGGCGCTGCCGTTCGCCTGGCGGGCGGATCCCGTCTCGCTCTGACGAACCGCGGCGAACCGTAAACGAACCGCGACGGATCGCGAGGAACCGCGACGGATCGTGACGAGGTCCGGACGCCGGAGGACCGGTAGTCCCGCGGTTCCCGCAGACCGTTTCGCTCTGCGGGAACCGCGGTCCCGTCCACGCGCGGGCCGGTCGGCCCCCGCTTCCGCCGTCCGCACACCGCGCACGCCTTCGGCGGGAGCGGAAGCGTGAGCCGGAGTCAGAGTCACCGCCGGACCCGGCGGCGGCCCGCCCCGGAGAGTTCCGAAAGGAGCGCCGTGGCGGCCTCCGTGACCTCGCGGGCCTCCTCCGCCGGACCGCGCGGTCCCACGGGCACGGCGGCGAGCCGTGGTTCGCCGGCCTCCGGGCGGCTCAGGCCGGTCCGCCCGACGGCGCGAGTCCGGCGTGGGCGACCGCGGCGCGTGCCAGCGCCCGCAGGACCGGGTGCGGGCGTGAGCCGTCCCCGGACAGCTCCGGCTGGAACAGGGTGGCCAGGAAGAACGGATGGCCGGGGAGTTCCGCGATCCTGACGTGACCGTCCTCGTCGTGCCCGCTGAAGCGGAGCCCGTGGGCGTGCAGCGTGTCGAGGCGGCGCGACGGCCCGTAGGAGCAGAAGTAGCGCTCGACGGTCCGCTCGGAGCCGATCACCGACTGGGCGAGCGAGCCCGGCGCGGGCCTGCCGCTGGACCAGCTCTGGGCCGCGAGCGGTGGTGGCGGATTCCGTCCTGCCCTGCGGTACGAGGGCACCGACCTCCGTACCCTGACCGCCCTGGCCGCCGCCGGCCACGGCCTCACCCTGCTGCCGCGCACCGCCGCCACCGGCGTGCCCGGAGGGGTCGCCGTGCCGCTCGTCGCGCCCCGGCTCGTGCACCGTACGGAGCTCGTGCACGGCGGATCGCCGCGCGGAGCGGCGGCGGCCCTGGCGGACCGGGTTCTCGAACGAGGATGACAGTCTCACTCGTTCGGGAATCGTCGCGCGCCGGAGCGCGGGGTAAAGCAGGAGCCGAAGGCGGTCCGTAGAACATCTGCCGGAGGCGACTCATGGAACAGACCGCGTTGCGTCCCAAGCCGATGCCCGGTCAGAACCCGGGCAGCGGCGGCGACCGTCCGGGCGGCGGCGCGCGTCCGTCCGACGGTGACCGCCCGTCCGACGGCACCGGTCCGTCCTGCGGAACCCGGCGCCCGCACGCCTCGCGGCGCCGCGGCAGGCGGCTGGTCAACCTGCTGTTCGGGCTGTTCGTCGGGTCGGTCCTCGTCCTGTCCGGGGTGGGGCTCGGCACGGTGGGCGCGAGCGTGATCGGCCTGAGCAGACTGGCGGACCTTCAGAAGCGGGACGGTGCGGCCGGGTACGCACACCGGCCCTCCGACGGCTCCGGAGCGCCGCGGCCAGGTGGCTCGTCGGTGCCGCGGCCCGACGGTTCCCTGGCGTCGTCGTCCGGAGGCTCCACGACGGAGTCCGGCACCGGCAGCCCGATCCTGTCGGGGGCGTCCGAACGGCAAGCCGTACGCGGGACCCTCGGGGTCGAGGCCGTCGACGCCCCGGACGGCGCGGGCGCGCTGATCGTCGCCGTGCACATCCCCGGTCCCGGCCGCACCGCGGGCCTGGTACGCGGAGACGTCCTGCTCGCCGTCGACGGGACCGGCGTCACCTCGGCCGCCGACCTCGCGCGCGCCGTGGCGGCCGCGCGGCCGGGCAGGGAGGTCACCCTTCGCGTACGTCACGCGAACGGCAGCCGCCGGCACCTGTCCGCGATCCCGGGCGTCGTGACCTGAGGCGACCCGACCGCTCACCCCGTTCGCGTGCCCGGCCGCGCCGGGGCGCGCCTCCCGGTTCTGCCGGGCGCGGGGAAAAGGGGCTGGTCAACCGAGCCCCGGCCCGTCACGATGGCCGCATGCTGAGCACCCTCGTCGCCTTCCTCGGCGCCTGCACCCTGATCGCGGCCTCACCCGGACCGAGCACCGTGCTGATCATCAAACGGTCCCTGGGCAGCAGGCGGTCCGGCTTCCTGACCGTGCTCGGCAACGAGACGGGCGTCTTCCTGTGGGGCGCCGTCGCCGCGTTCGGACTCACCGCGCTGCTCGCCGCCTCCGAGATGGCGTACGGCGTGATGCGGATCGCCGGTGCCGTCGTGCTCGTCGGCTTCGGCGTCCAGACCCTGTGGCAGGCGCGTCACCCGAAGGGGGCCGGTGACGGCGGCTGGGAGGGCGCCGAGAAGAGCGACTGGGCGTCCTACCGCGGCGGGCTGCTGCTCAACCTCGCCAACCCGAAGGCGGCCGTCTTCGCGATGTCCTTCCTGCCGCAGTTCGTGCCCGCGGGCGCCCCGCACCTGCCCGCCATGCTCGGCCTCGCCGCGATCTGGGCGCTCTACGAGGTGGGCTACTACGGCCTCTACGTGTGGTTCGTCGGCCGGATGAGGACCGTCCTGTCCCGGGCGGGCGTCCGTCGGCGTCTGGAACAGGTCTCCGGAGGGGTTCTGCTGCTCCTCGGAGCCCGTCTGGCACTGGAGGGCTGACCTGCGGCGGCCGTGACCGGCTCGCGCGCGCCCGACCGGACGGGCAGGATGCTGCCGTAGCCCCCTGGGGAACTCCGGACACACGGAGGCAAGGATGACCGCCGCCACACCCGCGCCCTTCACCGCCGACGACTACGAGGCCCGTATGCGGCGCGCCGCCGAGGCCGCGGCCGAGGCCGGGCTCGACGGCGTCCTGGTGGCGCCGGGGCCCGACCTGGTGTGGCTGACCGGGTACCGCCCGGTGGAGACCGAGCGGCTCACCCTGCTGGTGCTGCGGCCAGGACAGGACCCGGCCCTCGTCGTGCCCACCCTGGAGGCGCCCGACGCGGCCAAGTCGGCCGGCGCGCCCGCGCTGACCCTCCACGACTGGACCGACGGCACCGACCCCTACGCGGCGGCCGCGCCCCTCCTGGACCGCGCCGGCCACTTCGGCATCAGCGACAACGGCTGGGCCCTGCACCTGCTCGGCCTCCAGAAGCGGCTTCCCGACAGCCGCTACACCGCGCTCACCGACGCCCTGCCGATGCTCAGGGCCGTCAAGGACGCGGCCGAACTGGAGCGGCTCGCGGCCGCCGGAGCCGCGGCGGACGAGGCGTTCGAGGAGATCCGGAAGGTCCGTTTCGCGGACCGCAGGGAGTCGGAGGTCTCCCGTGAACTCGCCGATCTGCTGCGCCGGTTCGGGCACTCCCAGGTCGATTTCACCATCGTCGCCTCGGGCCCCAACGGAGCCAACCCGCACCACGAGGCCGACGAACGCGTCATCGAGCAGGGCGACATGGTGGTCCTGGACTTCGGCGGTCTCAAGGACGGCTACGGCTCCGACACCTCCCGCACGGTCCACGTCGGCGAGCCGGACGAGGAGGAACGCAAGGTGCACGACATCGTGCGCGAGGCCCAGGAGGCCGGCTTCCGTGCCGTGCGCCCCGGGGTCGCCTGCCAGGACATCGACCGCGCCGCGCGAGCCGTCATCAAGGACTCCGGGTACGGCGAGTACTTCATCCACCGCACCGGGCACGGCATCGGCGTCACCACCCACGAACCGCCCTACATGGTCGAGGGCGAGGAGCAGCCCCTGGTCCCCGGCATGTGCTTCTCCGTGGAGCCGGGCATCTATCTGCCCGGCCGCTTCGGCGTCCGCATCGAGGACATCGTCACGGTGACCGAGGACGGCGGGCGCCGGCTCAACACCACGACCCGCGAGATGGTGATCGTCGACTGACGCGCGCCCACCGACCGCGCGGCAACCGCTTCGCCCCGGCACCCGGACGACAAGGGCGCGACCATGAACGAGCCACCGACACCGACCCCGGAGACCGTCCGCCGGCTGGTCCTCTCCCTGCTCGCCGACGACGCCGCACCGGGCCCGGGGCCCGATGTGCGGCCCGTCGCCGAGGGGGGCGGGCGCTCCACCTGGTGGGTGGGCCGGCGCCATGTGCTGCGGCTCGCCCGGGACGGCGAGGCATCCCTGCGGCAGCGCCGTGAGCTGCGGCTGCGCGATCTGATCCGCCCGCACGTCGGGGTCGCCGTCCCCGTGAGTGTCGCGCGGGGCGAGTGGGCGAGCGGACTGAACTACACGCTGGACACCAAGGTGCCCGGCGTCTCCGGCGAGGAGCAGGCCGTCTCGGCGCTCGGTGAGGCCGACCTGGCGGGGCTGCTGACCGGGCTGCGCGAGGTCCCCGTACGCCAGGCCGAGACACTCGGGGTGCCGCGCACCCCGCCGCGGTCCCTGGAGGCTCTGCGGGCCGCCGCCGTACGGGCCGCGGAGCGGCTCCCCGCCGAGGAGTTCGACCCCGCGCGGTTCGACCAGCTCGCCGCGCCCGCCGCCGTCCAGCTCGGCGCGACGACCGGAGCCGCGGTGCTCGTGCACCACAACCTCTTGGGTGATCACCTCGTGGTCAGCCCCGACGGGCGGGTGCGGGGCGTTCTCGGCTGGACCGACGCGGTGACCGGCGATCCGGCCGAGGACATCGCCGGGCTCGCCGTCGCCGTCGGCGCCCCCGCGGCCGTACGCGCCGCCACCCTCGCCGGATACGGCGCCCGCCCCTGCCTGCGCGGTCTGTGGCTCGCCCGCTGCGACACCGTCATCCGGCTCGCCGAACACCGGCGTGGCCGTGACGAAGGTGAACTCTCGCTCCTGGAAACACGGTTGGCGCACGCCTGGGAGTCGATCCTGCTGGAGCGGGTCACGGACCTGCGGGACGGACCGGACGAGGCACCGTAGGCGCGCGGCCGGCCGTCCCCGGCGTGCGGCGGACGGCCGGCCGCGGACCGGTCGGCGCCTTCCGCGTGCGGCCGGTCGCCCCCGACCGAGGCCGATCGCCCCCCGTTCCCGGCGATCGCCCTCCGTCCCCCGGTGAGCGTCCTCCGCGTACCGGCCAGGACCTCACGCCTGGGTCAGCACCACGCACGACTCGCCCGGTACGTTCAGCACCCCGTCCGGGCCCGGCGCCTCGACCGGATCCCAGGCCGCGAGGACGCGCGCGCGGCGGATGCCCAGGGGAATCGCCGCCGGGTCCTCGGAGAGGTTCACGGCGACCCGGACGTCCCCGCGCCGGAGCGCGAGCCAGCGGGCCCCGGCATCGTGGACGACCCTGACCGCCGCGAGATCGGGGTCCGAGAGGTCGGCCTGGCGGTGGCGCAGGGCGATCAGTTCGCGGTACCAGGCCAGCACGCGCGCGTGCGGGGCCGCTCCGGGCTCCGACCAGTCGAGGCAGGAGCGGTCCCGGGTCGCCGGGTCCTGCGGGTCGGGCACGTCCTCCTCGGCCCAGCCGTGCGCCGCGAACTCCCGCCGCCTGCCACGCCGTACGGCCTCCGCGAGCTCGGGGTCGGTGTGGTCGGTGAAGAACTGCCAGGGCGTCCCGGCACCCCACTCCTCGCCCATGAAGAGCATCGGCGTGAACGGCGCGGTGAGCGTCAGCGCGGCGGCGCAGGCCAGCAGACCGGGGGAGAGGGAGGCCGAGAGCCGGTCGCCCTGGGCGCGGTTGCCGATCTGGTCGTGGGTCTGCGTGTAGCCGAGCAGCCGCTGCGCCGAGACCCGCGCACGGTCGAGCGGGCGGCCGTGGTGCCGCCCGCGGAAGCTGGAGTACGTGCCGTTGTGGAAGTAGCCCGACGTCAGCGTCTTGCTCAGCGCCGTGAGCGGGGCCTGCGCGAAGTCCGCGTAGTAGCCCTGCGCCTCGCCGGTCAGCGTGGTGTGCAGCGCGTGGTGGAAGTCGTCGTTCCACTGGGCGTGCAGCCCGAGACCGCCCTCCTCGCGGGAGGTGATGAGCCGGGGGTCGTTGAGATCCGACTCGGCGATCAGGAAGAGCGGCCGGTCCAGATCGGCGGCGAGCGCGTCCACGGCCGTCGACAACTCCTCCAGGAAGTGCAGGGCACGGGTGTCCCGCAGCGCGTGCACCGCGTCCAGGCGCAGTCCGTCGATCCGGTAGTCGCGCAGCCACGCCAGCGCGCTGCCGACGAGGTACGCGCGCACCTCGTCCGAGCCGGGCGCGTCGAGGTTCACCGCCGAGCCCCAGGGCGTCTGATGGGTGTCCGTGAAGTAGGGCCCGAACGCGGGCAGATGATTGCCGGACGGGCCCAGGTGGTTGTGCACGACGTCGAGGACCACTCCCAGGCCGAGTCCGTGCGCCCGGTCGACAAAACGCTTCAGCGCCTCGGGACCGCCGTACGGCTCGTGCACGGCCCACGGGGAGACACCCTCGTACCCCCAGCCGTGCCGGCCGGGGAACGGGCATAGCGGCATCAACTCGACGTGCGTGACGCCCAGTTCGGCCAGATGCCCGAGCCGGTCCGCCGCCGCGTCCAGTGTGCCCTCGGGCGTGTACGTACCCACGTGGAGCTCGTAGAGGACCGCGCCCGGCAGAGCGCGTCCGGGCCAGTCGGCGCGCCACGTGTACCGCCCCTGGTCGACCACGGCGCTCGGTCCGTCGGGGCCGTCGGGCTGTCGGCGCGAGCGCGGATCGGGCAGGACGGGACCGTCGTCCACCGCGAACCCGTACCGCGTGCCGTCCGGCGCGTCCACCTCGCCCGTCCACCATCCGGCACGCTCGGGATCGCGGTCCAACGCACTGGTGACACCAGCGCAATGGAGTGTCGCCCGCTCCGCCCGCGGTGCCCACAACTCGAATCGCACAGCCGGTTCCCCCTCGTCAGCTCGCCGTGACATAGCCCGTCCATGGTGCTCCACAGGAGATCAATTCGCTTCGGGATCCACCCTTTTGCCGCGTGTTCGTCGCGCTTCGGTCGCGCGAACGGCCGCACTCGGCCCCACCAGCCGTTTCAGGGTCTTCTGGACACCCCGTAATTACTGGCCGACAATCACGAGCGTGACGTCGTCCTTCGAGTTCCACCCGTACCCCGCGCGGCTGTCCGACGCGGAGCGCGACCGGGCGCTCAAGTCCCTCCGCGACGGCGCCGCCCTCGGCCGTCTCTCGCACGACACGTTCATCCGCCGCATGGAGCTGGCGCTGTCGGCCCGCCGGTCCGAGGAACTCGCCGTGCTCACCGCCGACCTGCCCACCGGCGACGAGCCCGCCGGGCCCCGCTGGTCGAAAGCGGTGTTCGGCACCGTGGAGGCCGTCTCCGGCTTCACGGTGCGGCTGCGCAGGGCCTGGCAGGCCGAGCGGCTGCCCAAGCTGCAGCTGCCCGACGTCGGCAGCCTCCACCCGCTGCGCATCGGCCGCGACCCGGCCAGCGGACTGCGCCTCAACCACGAGACGGTGTCCCGGGTGCACGCCGAACTGCGCCGGCAGGGCGGCGTGTGGGTGCTGCGCGACCTCGGCTCGACCAACGGCACGACCGTCAACGGACGGCGCGTCATCGGCGCGTCCGTCGTGAAGGACGGCGACCAGATCGGCTTCGGCCGGATGATGTTCCGCCTCGCCTCGGACTGAGCCGCGGCGCGACGCGGCACGGCCGAGGAGAACCGGTGTCCCGGTGGCCGGTCCCGGGCACGGCCGAGGAGTCCCGGCCGCCCCGCTGACCGCGGCCGGTCCCGGGTTCGCCCGTCGGTCCCCGCAACATCCTCCGCGTCCCGCGGTGTTGACGTACCCCCTCGACCGTGACTGACTGTGCGTACGTCATGCACATCAGGTGAACCGACGGTGCCGTCCGAGTGGAGGTGTGCTCTGCCGCCCCTCCGCCGCTACGCGACCGTGGACGAACTCGGCGTCCGTGCCGCCGCGCTCGTCGCCCGGAGTCCCGACAGCGCCCGGCTGCGCCGCGTGGGCACCTCCCGGGCCGGCACACCCCTGCTGCTCCTGACCGTCGGACACGGCAGCCGTCAGGTCCTCGTCGTCGCCGGACCGCACGCCAACGAACCGGTGGGCGGTGCCACGGTCCTGCGGCTGGCCGAACGGGCGCTCGCCGACCCCCGGCTGACCGAGGGCGCGGACGCCACGTGGAACCTGCTGCTCTGCCTCGACCCCGACGGCTCCCGCCGCAACGAGGGCTGGCTCCGCGGCCCGTACACGCTAGGCCACTACTTCCGGAACTTCTTCCGGCCCGGCTTCCTGGAACAGCCCGAATGGCTGCCCGAGGGCGCGGACGCCGCCGTCCTGCCGGAGACCCGCGTCCTGCTCGGCCTCCAGGACGAACTGAGGCCGTTCCTCCAGTGCTCCCTGCACGGCGTCGACGTGGGCGGCGCCTTCGTCGAGCTGACCCGCGACCTGCCCGGCCTCGCCCAGCGCGTCGCGCACAGCGCGGCCCGCCTCGGCATCCCGCGCGAACTCGGCCCGTACGACACCCTGTACTGGCCGAAGCTCGGGCCCGCCGTCTACCGGGTCCCGCCGCCGCGCGCAGGAGACCTGGCCGCCGCCATCACGGAGGCCGCGGTCGATTCCACCTGGTTCCACCCGCAGCCGTACGGCACGGTCACCGCGATCGTCGAGGCACCCATGTGGGGTGTCGGCGCCGTCGAGGACCCGGCGCGCCCCGCCGATCCCGACGCGGTGCTGCGTTCCGTCAGCCGCACTCTGCGGCACGACACGGGGGTCCTGGCGGACATCCTGGCCCGGGTCCGGCCCGGCCTCGGCAGCTCGCCCGACGTGACCCGTCTGCTCGCGCCCGTCGACGACTATTTACTGGTCGGCCCCGGACTCGCCGACTCCTGGGACCCCGACGTGCGGGACGCCGGGACGCGCGCCCTGCCGCCGTTGGACACCGCCCGGCTGACAGCCCTGCGCCTCGCCGGGCGACGGGTCGCGCTGCGCACGGCCGGACTGCTGCACCAACTGGTCACCGGCTCCGGGCACGACCCGTGCGACGTGCTGCCCGAGCTCGACCGGCTGATCGACGCGTGGTGCGCCGACTACCGCGACGGGTGCGGGGCGCGCTGGATACCGGTCGCACGCCAGGTCGAATACCAGGCGCGCGTGGTGCTCGCCGCGTTCGAACTCGCCGGGCGCGGCGCGAGCACGCGCTCCCGTTCGAGTGACTCCGGCTGGACCGCGCAGGCCACGGTGCCGATACACCAGGAATGACGAAAACGCTCCAAGCGATCCGCGCCGGACTGCTCCTCCCGCTCGCGCTCCTGCTGGCGGGCGCCGCTCCGGCGGCCCACGCGGCACCCCGGCACGTCCTGCCCGGCAACTGGCTCCGTCTCGCCGTCACCCGGGGCGATGCCCGTTCCGGCGACACCCAAGGCGTCCTGCTGTTCTGCGACCCGCCCCGGGGCCATGCCCACGCGGCGCGGGCCTGCCGTCAACTCGCCTCCGCCGGGGGCGACATCGGCCGTATCCCGCGCCGGTCCGGCGCCGTCTGCCCGATGCTCTACGCACCGGTGACCGCGTCGGCCTACGGCGAATGGGACGGCCGCCGGGTCGACTACACGCACGCTTTCTCGAACTCCTGCGTGATGGACGCCGAGACGGGTGCGGTGTTCGACCTGTCGGGCTGACTCAGGCGGCGTCGTCGCGCGCGTGACGGGCGGCCGCCACGACCGTACGGGCCTGGTGCTCGACCTGGTTCTCCAGCGGCACCCAGCGTGCGCGGAAGCGTTCGGCGAAGGCGTCGCTCCAGCCGGCGACCAGCTGTTCGAGTTGGGGCGCCTCGCGGTCGTCGGCCTCGCGGAGCACCCGCAGCAGCATCGAGGCGGCGCGCAGCGGGATCCGCCTGCCGAACGCGTCGACACTGCCCACGTACGCGATCGTCGTGTCCACGGGGGGCGACTGCGACCAGTCCGCGGCGAGCCCCGGAACCAGCGCCAGCGCCCATTTCGCGGCCCGTAGAAGGGGCCCGTCGGGTCCCCGCAGCCGGGGCAGGGCCCGTCCGAGCACCGCCTCCACCTGGTACGCGTCCGCCAGCAGCCGGTGTGCCAGGCCCCGCATCGCCGCCGCGGGGTCGGGGTGCGGCGCCGGATCGTCCACCAACTCGCTGGCCCACATCGGCACTTCCACGACAGCGGTCAGACCGCCGTACCGGTGGGCGTGGTACCAGGTGCTGTGCCGGGCGTCGTCCGGCATGCTCGGGTACGCCGTGTCCGAGCCGGGGGCCGGCATCACATGCACCCCGGGCCCGGAGGCGGGCCAGCCCGCGGCGTCCGACGCGGCCGTCTCGACCGGGATGCGCAGCTCCGCCGCGGACTTGGCGAACGGCTCCGCGAGGCCCGGGATGTCCTTGGTCAACTGCACCCAGCTGCCGCCGAGATCGGTCCCGTGCAGCGTCACCTGGAGGTAGGGCCGCACTTCGTCGATGACCCGGGTCAGCGCGCGGGTCTCCGGCGGCAGCCGGTCGGGCGGCAGGACGGAGGGCGACCACTCCGGCTGCTCGGGTCCGGCCGGACGGAAGAAACCCAGGTGGTACTCGAGCAGGGTCCGCGGCGCGGGCGTCACATGAAGGCTCGCCCCGTCGGGGTCCGCGCAGAGCAGAAAGTGCCAGGAGGTGTCCCGGCGCAACTCCCGCTGACGCAGAACGCGTTCGGCCAAGGACAGCAGCGTCGAACCGCCCGTCGGCTCGTTGGCGTGGGCCCCGGCCACGACAAGGACCGCGCGCCGGGCGTGGCCGAGGGACAGCAGGTGGAGGGGCCTGCCCGCGCGGGAGGCGCCGACTTGTCTGAGGACACACAGGTCGGGTCGGTGGGCCGCCAACGCCCAGGCGGACGAGACGATTTCGGTCACACTGGGGTAGCGCAACTCCGGCAGGTGACTCACCCCCGACTTGTCCGCCCTGCGTCGCTTTTGGCAGTACTCCACGGTCTCGGGGAACTGTCAAGGACGCGACGGAGCGGCTGCGAGGGGCGCCGGGTGGCGCTTTCCCCTGGCAACGGGCGGTGGCGGGTGCGCGAGCCGGCCCGTCCGGATCGGACCGCGTGCCGCAGGCCTGCGGAGAATCCTGACGGGGGCCTTGGAACGGGCGCCCGGAAGTGGGTGACTTGGCGTACGCGCGCGTCACGGGCGGGCGCGCCTGGGCGATATACACGATTCACCCGTACGGGTGTACGGGCGCTGCGGTCCAGGGCGGTCGGTGGTCGACTCGGAACAACCGCGCGCGGGTCCGGCGCGCAGACCCGAGGTGGTGGCCCGCGGTGCTGTGTCCTCACGGCCTTCCCGGCGAAGGCGGCCCGGCGGCGACACGGCCGGGCCCACCGGTCGTGGTCCCGCAGCCACCCCCACCCGCCACGGGCCCATGGACGTCGCCGCCCGCCTCGGACGAGCCGTCCCCGCCCGGCCGGGGCGCGCCGTACCCACTCCTCGCGAGCCCGGCTCCGACCCCCGTACCGGGGTGTCCCGCGCGGGTGAGCCCGCCGGTGCCGCCGTGTCCCGGGGCGGACGTGGCGTACGCGCCGTCGCCTGTGCCGTACGCGCGCGTGACCGCTCCGCCGAGCCTGCTCGATCCGGGCACCGAGCGCGATCCCCACCCGCTGTACCGCACCCTTCGCGGAAACCTCCCCCTGGTGTACGACGCGCCGTTCGGCGCCTGGCTGATCAGCAGATACGCCGATGTGCGTGCCGCGCTCGCGGATCCGCGGCTGGCCGCGCCATCGCCCGGACCCGCACTCGCCCGCCGGGAGGACGGCACGCGCGGTGCGTACCGGACCCTCGTGTCCTCGGTGCTCGGGGAGCGCGCGTCGGCCGCCCTGGCGGCGGGCGTCGAACGCACCGCGCACGTCCTCGCCCGCCGCCTGGCGTCCCGTCAGGAGGCCGACCTCGTGGCCGAGTTCTGTCAGTGGCTGCCCACCGCCGCGGTCGTCGCCGCGCTCGGACTGCCGTACGAGGACACCGCGCGCGTGCACGCCTGGTGCCGCACGGGACTCGACCACCTCGGCGGTCACCGCCCCGCACTCGCCGCCTATCTGCGCCCCCACATCGTCCGCCGCCGCGCCCACCCCGGTGACGATCTGCTGTCCGCGCTGTGCGCCGCCCGGCCCGGCGGACGCCCCCTGCCGGACGAGGCCGTGACGGACCTGGCCGGGACGGTGCTGGGAGCGGCCGGCGAGACGACCGCACGCGCGCTGGCGTCGTTCCTCGCCAACCTGCTCGACCATCCCCGCCAGTTGGAGCTGGTCCGTGCCCGCCCCGAGCTGACGGGCGTCGCCTGGGCCGAGTCGCTGCGCCACGATCCGCCGCTGCAGATCGTGCCGCGCCGGGCGCTCGAACCGATCGGACCGATCCCCGAGGGCGCCACCGTGGCGTGTCTGCTCGGGTCCGCGGGCCGCGACCCGGCGCGGTTCGCGGACCCGGACCGCTACGACGCCTTCCGCGCCGACCCGGGCGAGCTCGCGTACGGCTCGGGACGGCACGTCTGCCTCGGCGCGCCGCTGGCCCGGCTGACGGCGGAGGGCGGGTTGCGCGCCCTGCTGACCGTCCTGCCGGGCCTCCGCAGGGCCCCAGGACCCCGCCCGCGCGCGGAGGGTCTGATCAGCCGGTCCCCCCGGACCCTGCCGGTGTGTCCGCGCTGACGCGCTCCAGCAGCACGACGGGCGACCTCCCGAAGAGGTCCGCCACGCGCGCGTGGCCCGTGAACTCCCGCTCCGGCGAGTCCGGGAAGAGCACATCGGCCCACCGCCCGTCGGGGAGCGCGAGACGGGTGTCGCGCCACCCGCCCGTCTCGGCCAGCCCCAGCGACAGCCGGGTGACGGCCGTGATCACCTCTTCCGACCGCACGAACGCCACACAGTGCTCGGCGCCCGGACCCTCGGCCGCCAGCGGCGCGTACGTCGCCGCGTCGCCGAAGACGTCGGGCCGCCGGGCGCGCAGTCGCAGCGCGGCCGCCGTGAGCGTCACCTTCTCCGCGGACATCTCGCGCGGCGCGAACGAACCCCGGTTGTCCGGGTCCACCAGTGCCCGGTACTCGTCCTCGGTGCCCTGGTACACGTCCGGCACCCCGGGCATCGTCAGATGGACCAGGGCGGCCCCCAGGACGTTCGCCCGCACATGCGGCGCCAGGGAGGCCCGCAGGGCGGCCACACGCCGCCCAGGAGGCCCGCACGGCCCGTCGGTGACGAACGCCGCCACCGCGTCCTCGTACGAGGGATCCCGCTCGGTCCAGGCGGTGCGTGTCCCGGCCTCCCTGATGTGCTTCAGCAGGGCGTCCCGGACCCGCTCCGCGTAGGCCTCGCCCCCGTCCTCCGGCTCGCCCCCCGGCCCGGCCGCGCCCCCGCCCTCCCCGGTGGCCGGGCCGAGGCCGAACACCGTCTGCCACGCGGCCCACGCCACCTGCGGGTCGGGCGTCCCGCCCGTCTCGTGGGTCACCTCCGCCAGGACGTCGGACCAGGCTTCCGGGCACTGGGTGAGCACCGACACGGCGGCGCGCACGTCCGCGCTGCGTTTCGTGTCGTGGGTCGACAGGACGGTCCCGGTGGCGGGCCGGTCGCGCTGCACGAGCGCGCAGTACGCGTGGAAGTCCTCCGGGGACACCGCGGGGCTCCCCGGATCGCCGCCCACCTCGTTCGCGGACAGCAGCGGCACATAGCGGTAGAACGCCGTGTCCTCCACGGACTTGGCCCGCAGCGCCGACGAGGTCTGCGCGAACCGGGCCCGGAACCCGGCCGCCCCGGGCCCGCCCGCGTCCCCGTCCCGCCCGAGCACCAGGTCCCGTACGACGTCCACGGCATGCGCCTCCTCGGGCACCCGGAACGACGTCCTGGCCTCGGCCGTGGCCCGCTCGGTGACCACCTGGGACGCGTCCGTGGACGGATAGGGCCGGTACACCTCCAGCCGGACCAGGAGCTCCCGCAGCGCGGCGCCCAGGGCCCAGGGGGCGTGGTCGCGCAGGGCGGGGTCGGGCGACGCGGCGCACAGCGCGCTCACCTCGCGGGTGAGGCGCTCGACCTCCGTGGCCAGTTCGTGGGTGACCACCTTGTACGCCGCCCGGCGCACCGTGCTCTCCCAGTGGCCGCCCCGGTCGGCCTGTGGCCCCGCGAACCGCCGGTAGCGGCCGAGCAGCCGGCTCGCGCCCGCCGCGTCCGTGAAGAGGCCGTCGACGTGCCGCAGCGCGTCGTAGCCGGTCGTGCCCGCCACGGGCCACGCGGGCGGGAGCGGCTCGCCGTCCGCGAGGATCTTCTCGACCACCGTCCAGCGGCCTCCGGTCGCCTCGTGCAGCCGGCGCAGATACGCGTCCGGGTCGGCCAGCCCGTCCGGGTGGTCGACACGCAGTCCCTCGATCACCCCGTCGTGGAGGAGCTCCAGGATCTTCGCGTGGGTCGCCGCGAACACCTCCGGGTCCTCGACACGCACCCCGATGAGCTCCGAGATGCTGAAGAAGCGCCGGTAGTTGAGCTCGGTGCGGGCCAGCCGCCACCACGCCGGGCGGTACCACTGGGCGTCGAGGAGCCGGGGCAGCGGCAGCTTCTCGGTGCCCTCGCGCAGCGGGAACACATGGTCGTAGTAGCGCAGTATGTCGCCGTCGACCTTCAGATGCCCGATCTCGGCGCCGAGGCGGTCCCCGAGCACCGGCAGCAGGATCCGGCCGCCCTGGGCGTCCCAGTCGATGTCGAACCAGCGTGCGTACGGCGACCCGGGGCCCTCGCGCAGCACCTCCCACAGGGCGTGGTTGTGGCGCGGGGCCATGGCCATGTGGTTCGGCACGATGTCCACGACGAGGCCGAGGCCGTGCGCCCGCGCGGTGCGCGCCAGGGAGCGCAGACCCTCCTCGCCGCCCAGTTCGGCCCGCACGCGCGCGTGGTCCACCACGTCGTAGCCGTGCGTCGAGCCGGGGACGGCCTCCAGGACAGGGGACAGGTGCAGGTGGGAGACGCCGAGCGAGGCCAGGTACGGCACGGCCGCCTCGGCACTCCGGAAGGGGAACTGCGGCTGGAGCTGGAGCCGGTAGGTGGAGGTCGGCACGACGGGAACAACCGGGCCGGGTACGACCGAGTGCGCGATCGCCGGTTCGGGACGCTCAGGTGTCATGCGCATCTACGTACCCGCCCCGCGGGATTTCCTGTCATCGGTGCCCGCGGATTGGCCCGCACGCGTTCCGTCCCGGCGGTACGGCCGGCTTCGGCGCCGGCGCGGGCGTCCCGCCGACGGCGCGCCCGACGACGTGCACCGGAGCGGAAAGTCACCTCCGCCCCGGCCGCGCGCGGGGGCCCACGGCAGGGTCCGCACGCGTGCCGTTCCGGTGGCACGACGGGCTCTTGACGCCCGAGCGGGCGCGCCCGACGACGGCGCTCCCGCCGCCGCGAACCGGACCGGAAACGTTCCTCCGCCCCCGCACCGGCCCTTCCCCGCCCCGCGGGCGGGGCGCCCGACGGCCGGGCGCGGCGGAGGACACGGCCGACGAGATCCACGCCCCGCGCGCGTGGGCCCCACGGAGGAAGCCCACGCGCGTGACCGGCGGGAGAGGGTCCGGGAGAGGGACCGCCCTAGGCGGGCCGCTGAAGCACCGTCATGCTCCGGTCGACCAGGGTCAGCCGGTCACCGGCCTCGACCTTCGCGCCCGTACCCGGGGCGATTCCCTCCGGGAGGGACGTGTCGACGACGACCTGCCACTGGCGGCCGTGGTCGACCGGTACGACGAAGTCCAGGGACTTCGGGGAGGCGTTGAACAGCAGCAGGAAGGAGTCGTCGGCGATGCGCTCCCCGCGGGCGCCCGGCTCGGAGATCGCGTTGCCGTTGAGGAAGACGGACAGCGCCCTGGCCTGCGCGGACCCCCAGTCGCGCTGGGTCATCTCCTGGCCCTCCGGGGTGAACCACGCGATGTCGGAGAGCTCGTCGTGGGTGCCCTGGACGGGCCGTCCGTGGAAGAAGCGCCGCCGCCGGAACACGGGATGGTCCCTGCGCAGCCACACCATCGCGCGCGTGAAGTCGAGGAGTTCGGAGCCGTCCTCCGGCCACGGCACCCAGGCCAGCTCGCTGTCCTGGCAGTACGCGTTGTTGTTGCCGCCCTGGGAGCGCGCGAACTCGTCGCCGTGGCTGAGCATGGGCACGCCCTGGGAGAGCATCAGCGTGGCGATGAAGTTGCGCTGCTGCCGGCCCCGCAGTGCCAGCACACCCTCGTCGTCCGTCTCGCCCTCGGCGCCGCAGTTCCAGGAACGGTTGTGGCTCTCGCCGTCGCGGTTGTCCTCGCCGTTGGCCTGGTTGTGCTTGTTGTTGTACGACACGAGGTCGTGCAGCGTGAAGCCGTCGTGGCAGGTCACGAAGTTGATGGAGGCGAGCGGACGGCGTCCGTCGTCCTGGTACAGGTCGGACGAGCCGGTCAGCCGGGACGCGAACTCGGCCAGCGTGCGCGGCTCACCGCGCCACATGTCGCGGACCGTGTCGCGGTACTTGCCGTTCCACTCGGTCCACAGGGGCGGGAAGTTGCCCACCTGATAGCCGCCCTCGCCGACGTCCCAGGGCTCGGCGATCAGCTTCACCTGGGAGACCACCGGGTCCTGCTGGACGAGGTCGAAGAACGACGACAGCCGGTCCACCTCGTGGAACTGCCGGGCCAGCGTGGCCGCGAGGTCGAAGCGGAAGCCGTCCACGTGCATCTCGGTGACCCAGTAGCGCAGCGAGTCCATGATCAGCTGGAGCACGTGCGGGGAGCGCATCAGGAGCGAGTTGCCGGTCCCCGTGGTGTCCATGTAGTAGCGGGGGTCGTCCGCCAGGCGGTAGTACGAGGCGTTGTCGAGGCCCCTGAAGGAGAGCGTCGGGCCCAGGTGGTTGCCTTCGGCCGTGTGGTTGTAGACCACGTCGAGGATGACCTCGATGCCCGCCTCGTGCAGCGCCCGGACGGCCGACTTGAACTCCAGGACCTGCTGGCCCCGGTCGCCCCAGGAGGCGTACGCGTTGTGCGGGGCGAAGAAGCCGATCGTGTTGTAGCCCCAGTAGTTGTTGAGGCCCATGTCGACCAGCCGGTGGTCGTTGACGAACTGGTGTACGGGCATCAGTTCCAGTGCCGTGACGCCCAGTTCGGTCAGGTGTTCGATGATTGCCGGGTGGGCGAGCGCCGCGTACGTGCCGCGCAGTTCGTCGGGAAGCGCCGGATGGCGCATCGTGAGGCCCTTGACGTGGGCCTCGTAGAGCACGGTGTGGTGGTACTCCGTACGGGGGCGCCGGTCGTCGCCCCAGTCGAAGTACGGATTCACCACGACGGACGACATCATGTGCGGCGCCGAGTCCAGGTCGTTGCGCTTGTCGGGCGACCCGAACGGATAGCTGTACACCTCCTCGCCCCACTTGATGGCGCCGGAGATCGCCTTCGCGTACGGATCGAGCAGCAGCTTCGCGGAATTGGCGCGCTGCCCCCGCTCGGGCGCGTACCGCCCGTGCACCCGGAAGCCGTACCGCTGTCCGGGCATGATGCCGGGCAGGTACGCGTGCCGGACGAACGCGTCGGTCTCGCGCAGTTCCACGGCCGTCTCCGAGCCGTCGTCGTGCAGAAGACACAGCTCAATACGGTCGGCGGCCTCCGAGAAGACCGCGAAATTGGTACCGGCGCCGTCGTACGTGGCACCGAGTGGATACGCCTCGCCAGGCCAGACCTGCATGGATATGACTCTTCCAGTAGTGCCGTGCCCCTGGGGGCGAGTCCGTGCCGAGTCTCCCCGAAAGTGATGGAACCTCCTATGACTTACATCCCTCTTACCCCGCGACCAGGCATATCTCGTATGCCGAACCAGTGGGACTCAAGCGACTCCTGATGACATAGGGGGAGTAGGGGGAAATGTGCGCAAGATAGTGCACCGCCATCTGGGCAAGGTGGTGGCGGGTGCGGCCATCGCGGTCGCCGGGACGGCCGTGATGATCGGTATCACCCTTCCGGGGTCGGCGGGGGCCGACGAATCGGGCGGGGGCCTCGGGGCCGGCGGAACCGCGCAGCAGGCGGCGCAGGACGGGCAGGGCGGCGCGGTACGGCCCGGCGTCGTGGAGCGGGCGCCCGCCGAGGGGGAGAAGGGCAAGGGCCGTGACCCGCTGACCGACGACGAGATGAAGCGCGTCGAGCAGCTCGCGGTGAACCGGCAGCTCCTCGATTCCAGCCAGAACGTCGAGGGGGCTCGCGGACCGCAGCGCATCGGTGTCGGCCTCGCCGAGCCCGAGACGGCCGAACTGGACGACCCGAACGCGCCGCGCCGCGCCGACGTCACGTTCTACGACTACAAGGACGACACGCTCGTCACCAAGACCGTCGACCTCGACACCGGGAAGGTCGAGCACACGGGTGTCCAGCACGGCGTGCAGCCGCCGATCAGCCGCGACGAGATGACCGAGGCCGCCAAGCTGCTGATCGCCGACCCGCTCGGCGCCGGCCTGAGGGCCGACTTCAAGGACGCCACCGGCAAGGAACTCACCTCGCCCGGCCAGCTGGTGCTCAACAGCATGGTCTACCGCGCGACGCCCGGCGCCCAGCCGGCCGTCCTCGACGCCTGCGGCGAGCACCGGTGCGTACGGCTCTTCCCGAAGGTCAAGAACGGGCCCTGGATCGACAGCCGTGACCTGGTGATCGACCTGAGTGCCCGCAGGGTCGGCAAGCTCGGCTGAGCGCCGCCCTTCTCTCCTTCCCACCCTTTCAGCTTTCCGCAAGGAGTCACCTCTTCATGCGCGTCAACAGAAACAGCCGTGCCCGCAGCCGGGCGGCGGTGGGCCTTTCGGTGCTCGCCCTGGCCGCCGGCGCGACGACCGCCGCGGGTCCGGCAGCCGCCGCCCGGCCCAAGGCCGCTCCCGCCCCGCCCGCCGACTGCAGCGCGGCCTATCGCATCGAACAGAAGCTCGCCACCGGCACCACCTGGCGGATGTGCTGGCACTACGAGAGCGAGGCCGGGCTCGTCCTGGAGAACATCTCCTACCAGCCCCCCGGCGAGGCGCACCCGATCAAGGTCCTCAACAGCGCCAAGCTCGCCCAGATCGACGTGCCCTACGACGACGGCTCGGTCGAGTACAGCGACCTGACGGGCGCCGGCTTCGGCCAGGGCCTGGTCGACATGGTCCCCGCCGAATGCCCCGGCGGGGCCATCAAGACGGTCAAGGTCCCCGACGCCTGGGACCCGCAGCACGCGAACGTCAAGGGTCTGTGCACCACGACCCGTTCACGCGGCCACGCCTACCGGATGGAGGCCGACACCGGGAACAAGGTCTTCCAGAAGCAGGGCAAGGATCTGCTCGTCTACACCGTCAACAAGGTCGGCTGGTACGAGTACATCACCGAGTGGCGGTTCCAGGACGACGGCACCCTCAACATGAACATCGGCGCCACCGGCAGCCTCTCGCCCGGTGACTACGACGCGGGCGACGGCCGCGGCTGGCCGCTCGGCAAGGGTGCGAAGGACTACGCCACCAGCCACAGCCACAACGTCTTCTGGCGACTCGACTTCGGCCTGGACGGCTCGTCCAAGGGCAGGGTCGAGCAGTACGACTCCACGGTCAGCCCGCCCGCGCGCGGCGCCCAGGCGCCGAGCAACAGGACCACGGTCACCAAGGTCACCAAGGAACTCGCCGGCGACGCCAAGAACATGCGCTGGTGGCGCATCGTCAGCAACTCCGGCAAGAACAAGGACAATCACGCACGCAGTTACGAGATCGTCCCGGGCGCGACCACCAAGTACCTCGGCCGTTCCTTCACCAAGCACGACGTCTACTTCACCGAGTACAACAAGTGCGAGCAGTTCGCCAGCGACAACCTGCGCAACTGCGGTGCCGGACACGGCACATCCGTCGACAAGTGGGTCGACGGGCAGACGCTCACCCACCCCGTGGTCTGGGTCAACGTGGGTTTCCACCACATCGCCCGGGACGAGGACCAGCAGCCGATGCCGGTCCACTGGCAGGGTTTCTCCATCGCCCCGCGTGACGTCACCGCTATGAATCCGCTCACTCCGCCGGAGCTGGCGAACCAGAACGGGCATGTCGAACCAAGGTAGTTGGGAAACGACCTGTGCATCGGGCTGCACCGCTCGCCGCTCCCGGAGTACCCTTCCTTGATCGTTGATTGGGGCCTGGCCCCTGGGGAGTGCTCGGGGGAGCGGAAGGCGGTGCGCGGGTGGGCTCGGGAGGGCTGGAGCTGCCTCCTGGTGACGAGGGTCACGAGGGGAACTCCACAGATGTCCCACCCGGCGCGGTGTCCCTGGCGCGGCCGATGGAAATGGGATCCATCGGACCGGAACTGGACTGGGGCGCCGACGCCTGGCGCGAGGTGCGTACGCGCGCCCAGCGGGCCGGGCGCGCCTACATCTGGCTGAACCTGGTCGAACAGCGGCTGCGCGCGGTCGTGGCCGCTGTTCTCCGGCCCATCTACGAACCCGTCCACGGCGACGACTGGGTGGTCGCCGCCGCGGGACCGGCCGGCCAGGAGTGGGTGCAGCGCGCCGTCGCCGTGCGCGAAGTCAGCCGCCGCAAGGGGTACTTGCTCGACCCGGCCGACGACAACGTGCTCAGCTTCCTCACGCTGCCCCAGCTGCGCGAGCTGATGGTGCAGCACTGGCCGTGCTTCGAGCCCTACTTCGACGAGCGCAGGGATGTCGAACTCGCCCTGGACGAGCTGGAAGTGACCCGGAACGTCGTGTCGCGCAACCGGGCTCTGTCCGAGGCCGTGCTGGGCCAGGCCGAGCGGGCCGCCGCGAAGCTCCTGGAGATCCTCGGCGCCGGGAGTGACGTGCCCTCCGCACGGCGGCTGCCCGTGGACGCCGTCGAGAACCTCGTGGGCGACCGCTACGCGGACGTCGTCGGTGTGCACTCGGACCGGGTCCGGCTGCTGCGCCAGTTCCCCGCCGAGGACCTCTTCGGCGGGGCCCGCCGGCTCGACGCGATCGGCATCGGCCTGAACCTGCTGGTGCAGAACTTCTCCGGGCGCAGGCTGGTCCGTCTCGCAGAGTCCGGTTGCCGGACGCGGCTGCTGTTCCTGAACCCCGCGTCCAGCGCGGTCAAGCGCCGTGAGCGTGAACTCGGCATCAAACGCGGCGAGTTGAGCCGGGCGGTCGAGATGAACATCCTGCACATGCGGCGGGTGAGGTCCCGGCTGCGCGACCCGGACGCCTTCGAGATCCAGGTCTACGACGAGACGCCCCGCTTCACCGCCTACCTCGTGGACGGGGACGGCTCCGACGGTGTCGCGGTCGTGCAGTCGTATCTGCGCCGCACCCGTGGCATGGAGGCCCCGGTCCTGGTGCTGCGCGGCGGAAGCCGACTGCTCAAACAGGACGAAAGTAACGAAGAAGGACTTTTCCCGACCTATCGCGAGGAGTTCGAGGTGGCTTGGGCCGATTCGCGGCCGGTGTCCTGAAAGGCCGTTCCTCGCGGCCGAGTGGAACGCGCTCCTCGGATTGTCAGTGGCCCATGGGATCGTGGAGACCACTGGGGGAAAGCACCACGAAGAAGGGGGGCCACCCATGGGCTGGCACCGGGAGCTGCTGATCGGCTTCGACCTGGAGACGACCGGGACCGATCCGCGCGAGTCGCGGATCGTCACGGGGGCAGTGATAGAGGTCAAGGGCGGAGAACCGCTGGGGCGCCGCGAGTGGCTGGCCGATCCGGGGGTGGAGATCCCGGCCGACGCGGTGGCGGTGCACGGGATCACCAATGAGCGGGCGACAACCGAGGGCCGTCCCGCCGACGAGGTGGCCGACGCCATCGCGGGCGTCCTCGTCACCTACTGGCGGACCGGCGTTCCGGTCGTCGCGTACAACGCGGCCTTCGATCTGACACTGCTCTCCGCCGAGCTGCGGCGGTACGGACTGCCGTCGCTGCGCGAGCGGCTCGGCGGCATCGATCCGGCTCCGGTCATCGACCCGTACACGATCGACCGCTCCGTCGACCGCTACCGTCGGGGCAAGCGGAACCTCGAAGCGGTCTGCACCGAGTACGGGGTGGTCCTGGACTCCGCCCACGACGCCTCGGCCGACGCCCTGGCCGCGGGTCGGCTCGCCTGCGCGATAGCCGGCCGCCACCCCAAGGTGGCCGCTCTCGGCCCCGTCGAGCTGCACCGCCGCCAGATCGAGTGGTACGCGGAATGGGCTGCGGACTTCCAGTCCTTCCTGCGCCGCAAGGGCGAGACGGACGCCGTGGTGGACGGGACCTGGCCGCTGCGGGACCTGGCGGACGAACGGGTCTGACCCGATCCCGGGGACCGTCCGCGCGCACCCGGCCGCCGGCCAGGTGACGAGGTCCGGACGTGGTGACGGGCCGTTCACGCGCACCCCGCCACCGGGCACGGTCATAGGGCCCGGCCGCGATGACGAGGTCCGGCTAAGGGGTGAGGCCCCGGGATGCGATTCGGCCAGGGTGACGGGGTCCGGACGCGCCAGCGGGTCCGGACGCGCCGACGGGGTCCGGCAACCGGGAGGGGCCCGGACTTGCCGACGGGTCCGGTCACCGTGACGGGGCCCGTTCAGCGTGGCCAGGGCGCCGGGTGACGCCGGGTCGAGGCAGATACCGGAGGTCAGGTCAGAACGGGTACCAGCGCACCGTCTCGTCGCCGTCCCGCAGTGACGCCACCCTGCGTTCGAACTCGGCCAGCGCCTTGGGGTTCGTCGGTGCGTGCTGGGCGACCCAGGCGCAGCTGGCGGTCTCGCGGGCGCTCCGGAGGACGGAGCAGCCCTCCCACGCGCGGACGTCCCAGCCGTAGGCCGCGGTGAAGGAGTCGTACGCCTCGGCGGGAAGGCCGTAGCGGTCACGGGAGAGCGCCATGACCACGAGGTCGTGCTCGCGCAGATCGGCGGAGAAGGTCTCCAGGTCGACCAGGACCGGGCCGTCCGGGCCGACATGGACGTTGCGGGGCAGCGCGTCGCCGTGGATCGGGCCCGGCGGCAGGTGCGGGGTGAGCGAGGCGGCGGCCGTCGCGAAGCCGTCGCGCCGCTCCCGCAGATACGCCGCGTCCACGGGGTCGATCGCGTCGCCCGCCAGCCGCAGCCAACGCTCCACGCCGCCGAGGAGTTCGCGGGGCGGCAGGGCGAAGGCGGGTGAGGGCAGCGCGTGCACCACGCGCAGAAGTTCGGCCAGATCGCGCGGCTCGGCCGGGCGGACGGGATCGGGCAGCCGGTGCCACACGGTCACGGGGTGTCCTTCGACCAGCAGCGGCTCGGGCTCGGCGGCCCGCACCGCGGGGACGCCCGACTCGGCGAGCCATGCGGCGATGTCCAGCTCCCGGCGGGCGCGGTCGAGGAGTTCGGCATCGCGCCCCACCTTGACGACCAGGTCGGCGGCGGCGAACACCGCGTTCTCGCCGAGGGCGAGGAGAGATGCGTCCCGCACCGGCCCCGGCAGTACCTTCGCCGCGGCCAGTACGTCCCGCGCCCGTGCCTCGTCCATCGCCCGCCTCCGTGTCCTCGCGCGCCGCCCGCGCGGCCCTCGTGTCCGACGGCGTCGGGTTCACGCCATCCGTCGGCCAGTGTCGCATTCCCACAGGTCGGACCGGGTGCGCGATGCCTTGACGACCCACACAGACTTCACGACCATGACGGGGGCCGCCGGGACGGCAGGGACGGCCGGACCACCGCGCGCCGCCCGAAGGAGCTGACGCCATGACCGTGACGGCCGCGACCGGGCGGTCACCGAAGCGCGCGCCGCGTCCCGTGGGCCGGGAAGGCCGCCCCCTCGACCACGGCGCCTGGTTCCTGGTGCTGCCCGCGCTGATCCCCATCCTGGTGCTCAGCGCCGGACCGCTGCTGTACGGGATCGGGCTGGCGTTCACCGACTCCCAGTCGGGGCGGACGTCGCCCACCCAGTGGGTCGGCGGCCTGAACTTCCAGGACCTGCTGCACGACACCCTGTTCTGGGACTCGTTCCGGATCGGTCTGGTGTGGGCGGCCGGTGTGACCGTGCCGCAGTTCCTCCTCGCGCTCGGGCTCGCCCTGCTGCTCGACCAGGATCTGCGGCTGCGCCCGCTCGCCCGCGCCCTCGCGATCATTCCCTGGGCCATGCCCGAGGTCGTCGTCGGCATCATGTGGCGGCTGGTCTACAACCCCGACGCGGGCATCCTCAACGAAAGCCTGCGCGACCTCGGTCTCGGCGGGGGTCGTGACTGGCTGAGCGGAATCGGCACCGCGTTGCCCGCGGTTGTCGTCGTCGGCGTCTGGGCGGGCATGCCGCAGACCACGGTCGCCCTGCTCGCCGGACTGCAGAACACCCCGCGCGAACTCCACGAGGCAGCCGCGATGGACGGCGCGGGTGCCTGGCGCCGCTTCCTGACGGTCACCTGGCCCGCCCTGAGACCGGTGGCGCTCGCCATCACGGCGCTCAACTTCATCTGGAACTTCAACTCGTTCGCGCTGGTGTATGTGCTGACCAACGGGGGGCCGGGCGGACGTACCCGGCTGCCGATGCTCTTCTCCTACGAAGAGGCCTTCCGCTACGGACAGTTCGGCTACGCGGCGGCGATGGGCTGTGTGATGGTCGCGGTGATCTCGGTGATCCTCGCCGGATATCTCGCCGGCCGCCTGAGGGGAGGCGAGGACGCGTGAGGACGCGCAAGAGCGCCCGCGTGGGCCAGTACGCGGCACTGCTCGGCTACCTCGTCTTCCTGGCCTTCCCCTTCCTCTGGCTGCTCTCCACCGCCTTCAAACCGGCGCGGGAGCTGGCCAGTCTGCATCCCACCTGGATTCCCCGGGACCCGACGCTCGCCAATTTCCGGCAGGCCCTCGACGAGCAGCCGCTGCTGCGCGCCGGGCTCAACTCCCTGATCGCGGCGCTCGGCGCGGCGCTGATCGCCGTACTGATCGCGACGCCGATGGCGTATGTCATGGCGCGGCACCGCACGCCGCTCGCGAGGGCCGCCACCGGGTGGGTCGTGGTCAGCCAGGCCTTCCCCTTCGTGCTGGTCATCATCCCGCTGTTCCTCGTGCTGAAGAACCTGCGGCTGATCGACTCGATGCCCGGACTGATCATGGTGTACGTGGTGTGGGCGCTGCCGTTCGCGCTGTGGATGCTGGTGGGGTACGTACGGGCCGTGCCGGCCGAGCTGGAGGAGGCGGCCGCGGTCGACGGGGCGGGCCGGGCGCGCACGCTGATCTCCGTCACGGCGCCGCTGCTGGCGCCCGGGATCGTGGCGACGGCGCTCTTCGCGTTCATCAGCGCGTGGAACGAGTTCTTCTTCGCCCTGGTCCTGCTCAAGAGCCCGGAGAAGCAGACCCTGCCGGTCGTCCTCACGCACTTCATCGGGGCGGAGGGCGCCGCGGACCTCGGGCCGCTGGCCGCGGCGGCGTTCCTGGCGACGCTGCCCTCGCTGGTCGTCTTCGCGGTCATCCAGAAGCGGATCACGGGCGGTATGCTCGCCGGGGCGGTGAAGAGCTGATGAGGACCCGACTGCTGACCGTCCTGGCCGTGCTCGGCCTGCTGCTCACCGGCTGCGCGGACGGCGACGGCGGGGCGCGAGGCGTGATCACCCTGCGATTCCAGTCGCTGGCCTGGCAGCAGGACTCCGTCACCGCCAACAAGGAACTCGTGCAGGAGTGGAACGCGAGCCACTCCGACGTCAAGGTCGATTACGTACAGGGGAGTTGGGACAGCGTTCACGACCAGCTGCTCACCTCCTTCGAGGGCGGTGAGGCGCCCGACATCATCCACGACGCCTCGGACGACCTCGCGGACTTCGCGTACGGCGGCTATCTCGCCGACCTGAGCGAACTGCTGTCGACGCGGCTGAAGTCGGACATCCCGCAACAGAGCTGGGAGACGGCCACCTTCAAAGGCGGGGTCTACGGCGTGCCCTTCCTTCAGGAGCCGCGTGTTCTGATCGCCAACGCGCGGTGGCTGAAGGCGTCGGGTGTCCGCATACCGACTCCCGAAAAACCCTGGAGCTGGAGCGAGTTCCGTACGATCGCCGAGCGACTGAGCGGCGGGGGCAGGTACGGCGTCGCGTGGCCGCTCAAGGAACCCGTCTCGGCGACGCTCAACCTGTCCCTCTCCGCGGGCGGCCGGCTGTTCCACCGGGGTGCGGACGGCAAGGTGACGGTGCGCTTCGACGCGGCGGACGCCGTGGTGCCGCGGACCGTGCGCGACGAGGTGAACGAGGACCGCAGCGCGTCGAGCGCCACGCTCGGTATGGGCGGCTCCGACACGCTGCCCGGGTTCTTCGGCGGCAAGTACGCGATGGTCCCGCTCGGCTTCTCCTACCGTCAGCAGATCGTGCAGCAGGCGCCGAAGGGCTTCGACTGGCAGGTACTGCCCGCGCCGGCCGGAGCGGACGGCCTCGCCCAGGGGGTCAGCCCGCAGACGCTCTCGATCGCCGAGGACAGCCCGCACAAGAAGGAGGCGGCCGCGTTCCTCGACTTCCTGCTGAGGCCGGGGAACATGGTCCGGCTCGCCCTCGGCGACTGGATGCTGCCCACCGGCACGGAGGCGCTAAATAACCCTGCCCTGCACACCACCAAGGACGACTGGGCCACCGGTACCGCGCTGGCGGCCCACCTGCGCTCGGCGCCCGCCCAGTCCGTCCGCGGCTACCCGGAGTGGAAGGACAAGATCGCGACCCCGGCGTTCCAGGACTACTACAGCGGGGCGATCGACCTCGGCGAGCTGCGCCGACGGCTGGTGAAGGACGGAAACCTGGTGCTGGCCCGCTATCAGCGCTGAGCGCCTGCCCCGGTCCGGCCCGGCAGGATCTCGCGGGTGGACGCTTGACCACCTGCGGGAAGGGCCGTGGCCACCTGCGGGAAGGGCCTGCCGGCCCCCTCCGGGCGGAGGGGGCCGGCAGGCCCTGAAAAGTGCGCGGTGGTTCGGGCCGGTGGTTCGAGCCAGTGGTCCGCGCCGCTCGTTCAGGCCGGTGGGTCCGGTGGGTCCGGTGGTCCGAGCCGGCCGTCGCGGTGGCCGGTCGTGGCCGGCTACACCCCGGCCCGCTCGCCCCGCGGCACCGGCGGCGCGACGGCCTCGGGTGCCTCGTCGTGGGTGAGGTCGGGCATCCGGTTCAGCCACTTCGGCAGGTACCAGTTGCGCTCGCCGAGCAGCGCCATCACCGCGGGGAGCAGGACACCCCGGATGATCGTCGCGTCGATGAGCACCGCTGCCGCCAGGCCCACACCCATCTGCTTCATGGACTGCATGGACAGCGTCCCGAAGATCGCGAAGACGGCGACCATGATGACGGCGGCGCTGGTGACGACACCGGCCGTGGTGACCACCCCGTGCCGGATCGCGTCCTTGGTGCTGCGGCCCCGCAGCCGTGCCTCACGGATCCGGGAGACCACGAACACGTGGTAGTCCATCGAGAGCCCGAAGAGGATCACGAAGAGGAACAGCGGCAGCCAGGCGACGATCGCGCCGACGCCCGCCGCTCCCACCAGGGACGCGCCCCAGCCGTGCTGGAAGACCGCGACCAGGATGCCGTAGGCGGCCGCCACCGAGAGGAGGTTGAGCGCGATCGAGGTGATCGCGATCGTCAGCGAGCGGAACGAGAGCAGCATCAGGAGGAAGGCGAAGACGACCACGAAGGCGAAGACCGGGGTCACCGAGCCGATCAACTGGTCGTTGAAGTCGTGCGATCCCGCGACCTGTCCGGTGATCGGCGCCTGCAGGCCGTCGACCTTGCCGAGCGTCTGCGGCCGTACCGTGTCGCGCAGCAGTTGCAGGCTCTTCTCCGCCTTGTCCTGGTCGGAGCCGCCGACCAGCGGGACGAAGACGAAGGCGACGTTGTGCTCCGCGTGCACCTTGATGTCGACCGGACCGCGCGAGGCGCCCGAACTGACCGCCTTCGCACGGAAGTCGGCGAGCGCGGCCTTCACGTCGGCGGCGTTGATGTCCCGCGCCCTGACGACCACCTCGGCCGGCTCGGAGCCGCCGGGGAACGCTTCGTTGACCCGGTTGTACGTGCCCACGATCGACAGCGAGTTACCGAACTCCTTGTCCAGGGTGAGCTGTTGGGTCTTCATGCCGAGTGCCGGAGCGGCGATGGCGAGCAGCACGCCGGTCGCGACGACCAGGGAGACCGCGGGCCTGGCGAGCACCACGCGCAGGACGGCGCCCCAGAACCGGCTGCCCTCGTCGGCCGGACGGCGGTTGCCCCGGGCGCCGTTCGCGGCGCGTCGCTTGGCCCGGTGCAGGAACGGGATGCGGCCCTTCTCGACGCGCTCGCCGAGCAGGGAGAGCAGGGCGGGCAGCACGGTGACCGAGCCGACCATGGCGACGGCGACGACCATCAGAGAGGCCAGGCCCATCGCCTCGAACTCTGCGAGCCCGGTGAAGAGCATGCCCGCCATCGCCACGCACACGGTGACACCGGAGACGATGATGGCGCGGCCACTGGTCGCGGCGGCGATCCGCAGCGCCGTGCCGGCGTCGCGACCCGCCTCGCGCTCCTCGCGCTCACGCCGCAGATAGAACAGGCAGTAGTCGACGCCGACGGCCAGACCCACCAGCAGCATCACGGAGTTGGCCGTGTCGCTCATCGGCATCAGGTGGCTGACTACGCCCATCAGGCCCATCGTCGCCATGATGGCGGTGACCGCGAGCGCCACCGGGAGCAGCGCCGCCACCAGCGCGCCGAAGGCGATCAGCAGGATGCCGAGCGCCACGGGCACGGCCGAGAGCTCGGCTTTCTGGAAGTCGTCGCCGAACGCGTCGTCGTACTGCTTCTTCATACTGGCGCCGCCGATCTCCTCGATCCGCAGCCCGGCATGGTCCTTCTGCACGCTCTGGACGGCGTTCAGCACGGGCGCGACGCGGTCGCCCGCCGTCTCGGAGTCGCCGCGCATGTCGAACTGCACGAGCGCGCTGCGGCCGTCCTTCGAGATCGTCCTGGAGTCGTACGGCGAGGTCACGTCCGTGACCCTGCCGGTGGCGTCGACCGCCTTGACGACCGCGGCGACCGCGCTCCTGAACTCGGCGTCCGTGGCCTTGGCGCCCGCGTCCTTCGCCTGGATCAGGACCGTCTCACTGGCCGGCTCCTTGATGCCGGCGTCCTCGATGATCTTGGCTGCGGTGTGCGTCTCGCCCTGGAGCTGGTCGCTCTCCTTGACGTCGACGCGGCCCGCCGCGGAGCCGAGGCCCATCGCCAGGACGACGAACAGCACCCAGATTCCGACGGCCGCCCATCGGTGCCGGGCGCTCCAGCCGCCTGCTCGGGCGGCGATGCCCCGCACCCGTGTGTCTCCGTTCCCCATGACGGGCCAGCCCCTTTGTGCACGGTGACAGCCCCCTGCCGCCACCTTTGTATCGAAGGTATGGCCCCGATAAGAGCGTCTCGTCGTGCTGTCCGGTGACCCCTCGGCACTCCGGCTCCTCCCCGCGGACCCCGGGGTCTCCGCACTGGGGAGGACGGAAGCCCCTTACACGTAAAGGCACTTCTCGGGGACACCGCTCAGGGATCGGCGGGGCGTGCGCCGTCCGTCCGCCCGAGGAGCGACCCTCGGGCGGACCCGGCCGTCGTGCCCACCCGCGCCGGGCAGTGCCGCCGTTTTAAGGTGTGCGGATGACGACGACGTACGCGGCGCTGTTGCGCGGCATCAATGTGGGCGGCGCGAAGAAGGTGCCGATGGCCGAGCTGCGCACCCTGATGGAAGGCCTGGGACACGGCGACGTCCGCACCTATCTCCAGAGCGGGAACGCGGTGTTCAGCAGCGGCCGCGGCGACGAGGAATCCCTCGCCGAGGAGCTCTCCGGGGCCATAGAGAAGCATTTCGGCTTCGGCGTCGGCGTGCTCGTCCGTGATCACGCCTATCTGAAGGCCGTGCAGGAGGCGTGCCCGTTCCCGGCCGCCGAACTGGAGGCCAAGCAGCTGCACGTCACGTACTTCTCGGATCACGTCGGCCCCGAGCGATTCGCCTCCGTCGAGCCCGCGGCCTTCCTCCCCGAGGAGTTCCGTCTCGGCGACCGTGTCCTCTACCTGTACGCACCCGACGGTCTCGGCCGGTCCAAGCTGGCGGAGGCCCTGGCGAAGCCCAGACTGCTCAAGGGCGTCCTCGCCACCACACGGAACTGGAACACCGTCGTCAAACTGGAGGAGCTGACCGGTGCTTGAGCGCAACGCCGCCGTCGAGGCCGCCATCGAGTGTGAACTGCGCCTGCTCGACCCTGCGGTCCGCCGCTCGGCCGAACTCGTCGGCGCGCTGCTGCACCCCGACTTCTACGAGTTCGGCGCGTCCGGACACATCTGGGACCGCGCCTCGACGGTCGAGATGCTGGCCTCGGAGACGGACACGGAGGCCGGGGGCCGCAGCACGACCACGCGCATGAAGGGCGTGCAGCTCGCCACCGACCTGGTCCATCTGACGTTCGACACGGACGACAACGGCCGCCGGGCACACCGGAGTTCACTGTGGCGCCGCACCGGCACCGAGTGGCTGCTGTACTTCCACCAGGGCACTCCGTTCAGCTCCGTGGAAGAGTGACCCTTCGTACACCCGCATAGGTCGTGTACGAGGTGATCTCGTCCGGGACGGTCAGGCGCGGGTCCCGGTACAGGCGTCGGACCTCGTCGTCCGTGCGGGCCGCGGCGACGGCGTCGGTCCGCGCGAGGTCGTCCTCGGTGAGGGCGGCTTCGTCGAGAACCTCGGGTCCCCAGCAGTCCCAGGGAAGCACCTCGACGCCGTTGAGGGCGGCCAGGTCGCGCAGGACATTGCCGCGGACGTACCACAGGCCCCTGATCCCCCGGAGTCCGGCGACGCCGAAGGTGCCGGGGTCCCGGCGGCCGGCCCGGCACTCCCGCCAAGCCTGGCCCGCCACGAGGAACCGGTCCCTCGGGACATCCAGCGGATCGAAGTCCACCTCGTAGGGGCCGTACGCGACCTGCGCGTCCACCAGCCGCCAACCGCCGTCCGGCGAACGGTACTCGGTGACCCAGTGGTCGTCGTGGAAGCCCTCGACGAGGTAGGTGGCGAATCCGCAGCGCAGCCGGGCGGGTGTGCCCGTCGCCCGCAGCATGGAACAGAGCAGCAGGGAGAAGTCGCGGCAGGTCCCGACGAACCGTTCACCCGGTTCACGCCCTCGGGTCAGTGGCGCGTCCGAGCGCTCCCGCAGGATCCGGGTCATCTCCGACACGTATCGCGCCTCCGCGTCCTCGCGCAGCCGCCGCTCCGTGATGACATGGCCGAAGCGCTCGCCCTCTCGCCGATGGATGATCAGATTCCGTACGAGGAGCGCGAGTCGCCGAGGATCGACGGGCAGTTCGCCGAAGCCCGGACGGCCGGGGTCGCTGAAGACGCTCTGCGTCAGATGGACGTCCATGCCCCGGACCCTCGGGTCTGCCCCAGGGGCAAGGTCAACCGCCGAACGGCGAGATCGCCCTCCTGGCCCGCCCGCACGGCGCACAGACCCCGTTCAACGTGCTGCTCCAGCGGCCGGCGGACATCGCCCGATGATCGTCAAGGAGCTGGACGGTGGAAAGAGCCTGGGCGGAGTGGAGGAGACCCCGGTCCGCTCCACGTCCGCCCGCAGCCGGGTACGAGCCGTCCGGCCGCCGCGCGCGGGGTGGTTCACAACCGCTGCACGCGGATCGTTCCGCCGGGAAAGCCTCAGTCGTCAGGGGTGTCCGGCCGCGCGTCGACGGGAGCCGCGGACGGCAGACGAGACCGGCTCCGCCACAACTCCCACGCCTCCCGCTTCCGCTGCTCCAGGCGTTCCCGCCGTTCCCGCCGTTCCCGCAGGTCCTCGGACACGGTGATACCGAGTGGGAACGGCCATGCGACGGACATGAAGACCCATAGGAGCAGCGCCAGAGGGAGCCCGGAGACGTCCGTCGGCATCCGGTCCTCCACGGCCTCCCGCAGACCCCAGGGGGTCAGCCAGAGCGCCTTCCCGTCCTTGATCCAGCCGTACAGAACCCATGCGCACTGGCCGGCGACCAGATATCCGGCGATGCAGACGGCGACGATCACCAGGATCTTCACGAACTCTCGCTCCTCGCCCGTTTGCGGTGCGGGCCGTGGCGGGCCCCGCCCGATCGCCCGCCGGATCCCCCGTCGGTCCGGCCCGGCGGTTCCGGGAATTGCACCACAGACGGGCACCGGGCGGCAGCCGGGTTTCCGGTGCGCCATACGCAGGGCGCCGAGAGGGCCCCGCCTTCGAGGTCAGGCGCCGACCGCGGCCAAGGACGGCATCCGTGCCTCGTCGTAGCGGTCCAGCAGAAGGCGCGCGACCTCCGGCGCGGGACCGAGGACATCGGCGAGGACGTCCGCCCCGGCGGCACCCCGGGCGATGCGGTCCGGCAGGAAGCCGGGAGCCAGGACGTACGGCGCGACGGCGACGCGTTCGCAGCCGAGGGCGCGCAGCTCACGGACGGCGTCCTCGGTGCGGGGAAGGGATGCGGAGGCGAACGCGGGCCGCACGGCGCACCAACCGGTGTGCCGCCACTCCCGCGCGATTTCTGCGATCACCGCGATCGCCTCCGGGTCGGTGGACCCCGCCGAGGCCAGGACGACCCCGGCCCGGGACTTGTCGGCGGGCGTCAGCCCGGCCTCGTACAGCCGGCGTTCGAGCGCGGCGGTCAGCAGCGGGGACGGGCCGAGCACCTCCGCCTGCCGGATCCGCAGCCGCGACGGTGCCTGACGCAGCACCGCCGGGATGTCCGACTTGGCGTGGAAGGCGCGGGTCAGCAGCAGCGGCAGCGCCACCACCTCGCGGACGCCCTCGGCCGCCAGGGAGTTCAGCACCCCCTGCACGGACGGGATGTTGAAGTCGAGGAAACCGGTCTCCACGCGCAGGCCGGGGCGCTGGGCGCGCACCCTTCGTACCAGGGCGTGCACCGTCGCGGCGTGCCGCGGGTCGCGGCTGCCGTGGGCGATGACGACGAGGACGGGACGCTCCGGCCTGTTCATGACGGGGTCAGCCCTTCACCAGGAGTCCGCGGCTGCGCAGCACCCACCGCTCCACCGGGCTGAAGATCAGCAGGTCGATGGCGATGCCGACGAACAGGATGAGGAAGATGGCGAGGAAGACCATCGGCATGGAGCTGGCGTTGCGGCCGTTCTCCAGCAACTGGCCGAGGCCCACGCCGAGGTCGGGGGAGGAGGCGATGATCTCCGCGGCCATCAGGGAGCGCCAGGAGAACGCCCAGCCCTGCTTCAGACCGGCCAGGTAGCCGGGCAGCGCGGCCGGCATCACGATGTGCCAGGTCCCGCGCAGGCCCGTCGCGCCCATCGTGCGGCCGGCCCGCAGGAAGAGCGGCGGCACCTGGTCCACGCCCGACACCAGCCCGTTGGCGATCGAGGGGACCGCGCCGAGCAGGATCACCGCGTACATCATCGAGTTGTCCAGACCCAGCCAGATCACGGCCGGCGGCACCCACGCCACCGACGGCAGCGACTGCAGGCCCGACAGGATCGGGCCGATCGCGGCCCGCACGAACTTCACCCGGGCCACCACCAGGCCCAGCGGGGTCCCGATCACCAGGGCGAACAGGAAGCCGAGCAGACCGCGCGAGACGCTGGTCCAGATGTAGTCGAGCAGCGTGCCCTGGAGCCAGGCGTTCTTGACCTCGGCCCAGACGGCCGACGGTGAGGGCAGTTTGGTCGGGTCGTCGACGATCTTGAACGTGATCAGCGCCTGCCAGGCCGCCAGGACCACCACGGCCGCGACGAGCGGCGGCAGCACCTTCTGCCGGAACGTCGTGCCGAAGGAGCCGCGGCCGGTGACGGAGGACTCCAGCGCGTCGAGGCCCGCCTCCAGTCCGCCCAGCCCGGCGTTGTTGTCCTTGACGGCCGCGTCGGACGTCGTCTCAGTGCTGGCCATGGCGGCGGATCTCCCCACGCAGTTCTTCGGTGATCTCGATGGACAGTTCCGCCACGGGAGCGTCCTCGATGCGGCGCGGCTGCGGAATGTCCACGGTCCACTGGCGGGCGACACGCCCCGGGCGGGAGGACAGCAGGACCACCCGCTGGGCGAGCCGCACCGCCTCACGGACGTTGTGCGTGACGAAGAGGACGGACAGGCCCGTCTCGCGCCAGATCCGGGTCAGCTCGTCGTGCAGCACGTCCCGGGTGATCGCGTCCAGCGCCGCGAACGGCTCGTCCATCAGCAGGATCTGGCTGTCCTGCGCGAGCGCCCGCGCCATCGCCACGCGCTGGCGCATACCGCCGGACAGCTCGTGCACCCGCTTGCCGTACGCGCCCTGGAGCCGGACGAGTTCGAGCAGCTCCTCGGCCTTGCCGCGCCGCTCGGCCTTGGGAACTCCCCTCAGTTTCAGGGCGAGTTCGATGTTCTTGCCCGCGGTCAGCCACGGGAAGAGGGCGTGCTCCTGGAACATCAGAGCGGGGCGCCCGTTGGTCGTGATGGTGCCGGCGGAGGGCTTGTCGAGCCCCGCCACCAGGTTCAGCAGTGTGGACTTGCCGCACCCCGAGGCCCCCAGGAGGGTGACGAACTCGCCCGGCGCGACATCGAGGGTGATGTCGTCGAGGACGAGCTGGGGACCCGCGGGTCCGGCGAAGGACTTCGAGACGTGCTCGATGCGGGTGGCGTACTCCGTCGTGTCGGCGCCGTCGGCGGCCTTGGCGAGCGTTGTAACCATGGTCGTCACCTCCTGGGAACTCATCGGGATCCGGGGTTACTTGACGCCGAGACCGGCGTCGTCGACCGGGCTCTCGCCCGCGGCCTTGAGGACCTTGTTCAGGAGAGTGAGGTCATAGATGCCGGTCAGGTTCGGCTTGTCCAGGAGACCGGCCTTCACCGCGTGGTCCGCCTCGGTGTGCAGCGTGGAGGCCAGCGGGTCGTTGGTGATCTGGATGGACTTCCAGGCCGGGTCGAGGACCTCGGCCTTCAACGCCTTGCCCGAGTCGGCCTCCAGCTGCTTGTTCGCCGCGGCCTTCGCGTCGTCCGGGTTGGCGTTGATCCACTTGTTGGTCTCGACGGAGCCCTTCAGGACCGCCTCGACGACCTTCGGGTGCTCCTTGAGGAACTTCTGCGACACGATGATGTTCGTGATCACGAACTTCTTGTCGGGCCACAGGTCCGACTCGTCGAGCAGTACCTTGGCGCCCTCGGCGACCAGCTTGGACGCGGTCGGCTCCGGCACCCACGCGCCGTCGATGGAGCCGGACTTGTAGGCGTCCGGAGTGATCTTGTTGTCGGTGCGGACGACCGAGACGTCGCCCTTGCCGCTCTGCGGGTCGACCTTGTAGCCCTGCTCCGCGGCCCAGTTGAGGAACGCGACGTCCTGCGTGTTGCCGAGCTGCGGCGTCGCGATCTTCTTGCCCTTGACGTCCTTCAGGGACTTGATCTTCTTGGGGTTCACCACGAGCTTGACGCCGCCCGCGGCCGAACCGCCGATGATCCGCAGGTTCTTGCCCTCGGACTTCGTGAAGCCGTTGATCGACGGCGAGGGGCCGATCCAGCCGATGTCGATGGAGCCCGAGTTGAGCGCCTCGATCTCGGAGGGCCCGGCGTTGAAGATCTGGTACTTCGCGGCGGTGGCGCCGAGCTCCTTCTGGAAGAAGCCCTTCTGGTTGCCGACCAGCGCGGTGGCGTGCGTCAGGTTGCCGAAGTAGCCGATCTTCACGGAGTCGAGACCGTCGATCTTCTTCGACCCGGCGGCGACCTTCGACTTGGTGTCGTCCTTCGCGTCGGAGCCGTAGCTGCAGGCGGCGAGCGCCAGCAGGGGGAGAGCGGTGGCGAGGACTATGCCGCGGGTCAGCAGCGTGGAGCGCGTGGAGCGGATGGCAGGCACGGGAGGGTTTCCTCTCGGTGGCCCGGCGGTCACGCCTTTCTCAGGTCGTGGCCGGGAAGTCGGCAGGTCTTCGGACGCTCAGGCTGTGGGGGGACGGGGCGCGCAGGCAGTGCGCGTACGTCATCGCGCACATCGCCCGACCCCGCCCTGCCCGCTGCCGAGGGCGCCGCTGCCGACGCGGCCGCCCTCCTTCGCGAACGTGGAGTAGATGTCGATGGGATTCATGTCAGAAGTCCCAGCCGTCGTCGTCGGACTCGTCCTTGACCGGCTGCGGCGCGGCGAAGGACTCGCCGACCATGCCCGCGGTCAGCGTGGTGCCGTCGGCCGGGTCGATCAGGATGAACGCGCCGGTGCGCCGGGAGTCGGCGTACGCGTCGAGCGGGAGCGGCTCGGCGGTGCGGATCTTGACCCGGCCGATGTCGTTGGCGACCAGCCGGCCCGGGTGCGGGTGCAGCGAGAGGTCGTCCAGCGTCAGCCGGGACGGGATGTCCTTGACGATCGCCTTCACCGTGCGGGTGCCGTGCTTGAGCAGCACCCGGTGGCCGACGGTGAGCGGTTCGTCGGCCACGTGGCAGACGGTCGCCTCGACGTCCTGCGTGGTCGGCGGCGCGTCCTTGCTCGGCACGAGCAGATCACCGCGCGAGACGTCGATGTCGTCCTCCAGCAGGAGGGTCACCGACTGCGGCGTCCACGCGATGTCGACCGGCTTGCCCAGCAGGTCGATCCCGGCGACCTTCGTGGTGCGCCCGGACGGCAGCACCGTGATGCTCTCGCCGACGCGGAAGGTACCGGCCGCGATCTGACCGGCGTACCCCCGGTAGTCCGGGTGCTCGGCGGTCTGCGGGCGGATCACGTACTGCACGGGCAGCCGCGCGTGGCAGTGCGCCAGGTCGTGGCTGACCGGCACCGTCTCCAGGTGCTCCAGGACCGTCGGGCCGCCGTACCAGTCCATGTTCGCGGAGGCGTCGACCACGTTGTCACCGGCGAGCGCGGAGATCGGGATGGCGGTGATCTCCGGGACGCCCAGTTCGGAGGCGTACGCCGTGAACTCCTCGGCGATCGCCGCGAAGACGGACTCCTTGTACTCGACCAGGTCCATCTTGTTGACGGCGAGTACCACGTGCGGGACGCGCAGCAGGGCGGCGACGGCGGCGTGCCGGCGGGTCTGCTCGATGACACCGTTGCGGGCGTCGACGAGCACGACGGCCAGGTCGGCGGTGGAGGCGCCGGTGACCATGTTGCGCGTGTACTGAACGTGGCCCGGGGTGTCGGCGAGGATGAACCGGCGGCGCGCGGTCGCGAAGTAGCGGTAGGCGACGTCGATGGTGATGCCCTGCTCGCGCTCGGCGCGCAGACCGTCGGTGAGCAGCGCGAGGTCCGGGGTGTCCTGCCCGCGGCCGGCCGAGGCGCGCTCTACGGCCTCCAGCTGGTCCGTGAGGATCGACTTGGAGTCGTGCAGCAGTCGTCCGACGAGCGTGGACTTGCCGTCGTCGACGGAACCCGCGGTCGCGAAACGCAGCAGGGTGGTCGCCGACAGCTGTTCGACCGACAGGGGCTCGGTGGGTTCGGTGGTGCTGGTCATGTCTAGAAGTACCCCTCGCGCTTGCGGTCTTCCATCGCGGCCTCGGACATCTTGTCGTCGGCGCGGGTGGCGCCGCGCTCGGTGAGCCGGGAGGCGGCGATCTCGGTGATGACGGCGTCCAGCGTGGTCGCGTCGGAGTCGACGGCGCCGGTGCAGGACATGTCACCCACGGTCCGGTAGCGGACGAGCCGCTTCTCGACCGTCTCGCCGTCCTTCGGGCCGCCCCACTCACCGGCGGTCAGCCACATGTTCGACCGCTGGAAGACCTCACGCTCGTGCGCGAAGTAGATGTCGGGGAGTTCGATGCCCTCGCGGGCGATGTACTGCCACACGTCCAGCTCGGTCCAGTTCGACAGCGGGAACACGCGGACGTGCTCGCCGGGCGCGTGGCGGCCGTTGTAGAGCTGCCACAGCTCGGGCCGCTGGCGGCGCGGGTCCCACTGCGAGAACTCGTCCCGCAGCGAGAACACCCGCTCCTTGGCGCGGGCCTTCTCCTCGTCACGGCGTCCGCCGCCGAAGACCGCGTCGAAGCGCTCGGACTGGATCTTCTCGGTCAGCGGCAGGGTCTGCAGCGGGTTGCGCGTCCCGTCGGGACGCTCGCGCAGCACACCGCGGTCGATGTAGTCCTGCACGGAGGCCACGTGCAGCCGCAGGCCGTGCCGCTCCACCGTCCGGTCGCGGTAGTCGAGCACCTCGGGGAAGTTGTGCCCGGTGTCGACGTGCAGCAGCGTGAAGGGCACCGCGGCGGGCGCGAACGCCTTCAGCGCGAGGTGCAGCATGACGATGGAGTCCTTGCCGCCGGAGAACAGGATCACCGGCCGCTCGAACTCACCCGCCACCTCGCGGAAGATGTGGACGGCCTCGGACTCCAGGGCGTCCAGGTGCGACAGCGCGTACGGGGTGCTCTCCGTCTCCTCGGAGACACTGGCGACGGTCGTCATGCGAGACCCCTCTCGGTGAGCAGCGCATGCAGCGCCGCAGCGGACTCCTGCACGGTCTGGGTGTGCGACTCGATGCGCAGATCGGGCGACTCGGGAGCCTCGTACGGATCGTCGACACCGGTCAGCCCCGAGATCTCGCCCGCGGCCTGCTTGGCGTACAGCCCCTTCACATCGCGTACGGAGCACACCTCGACCGGGGTCGCCACGTGCACCTCCAGGTAGGGGGTGCCCCCGGCCTGGTGGCGCCCGCGCACGGCCTCGCGGCTGTCCGCGTAGGGCGCGATCACCGGGACGAGCGCCTTGACGCCGTTGCGGGCGAGCAGTTCGGCGAGGAAGCCGACACGCTGCACGTTGGTGTGCCGGTCGGCGCGGCTGAAGCCGAGGCCCGCCGAGAGGAACTCGCGGATCTCGTCGCCGTCGAGGACCTCGACACGGTGGCCCTCCTCGCGCAGCCGGCCGGCCAGTTCGTACGCGATGGTGGTCTTGCCGGCACTCGGCAGACCCGTGAGCCAGACGGTGGCTCCGGTCGTCACTTGCTGCTCCTGGGAAATCGTGGGGTCCGCGGCGGGCGCGGTCGTCGTGGTCGTCATCCGTGCAGCCCGCACTCGGTCTTCGAGCGGCCCGCCCAGCGGCCGGCGCGCGCGTCCTCGCCCTCCAGCACCCGGCGGGTGCAGGGCGCGCAGCCGACGGAGGCGTAACCGTCCGTCAGCAGCGGGTTGGTGAGGACCCCGTGCTCCGCGACGTACGCGTCCACGTCGTCCTGCGTCCAGCGGGCGATCGGCGAGATCTTGACCTTCCGCCGCTTCTCGTCCCAGCCGACGACCGGGGTGTTCGCCCGGGTCGGGGACTCGTCGCGGCGCAGCCCGGTCGCCCAGGCGTCGTACGCGGTCAGGCCCTCTTCGAGCGGCTTGACCTTGCGCAGGGCGCAGCACAGGTCCGGGTCGCGGTCGTGCAGCCTCGGCCCGTGCTCGGCGTCCTGCTCGGCCACGGTCCGCCGCGGGGTGAGGGTGATGACGTTGACGTCCATCACCGCCTCGACCGCGTCCCGGGTGCCGATGGTCTCCGGGAAGTGGTAGCCGGTGTCGAGGAACACCACGTCCACGCCGGACTTGGCGCGCGAGGCGAGATGCGCGACGACCGCGTCCTCCATGGAGGAGGTCACGCAGAACCTCGTGCCGAACGTGTCGACCGCCCAGCGCAGGATCTCCAGCGCGGAGGCGTCCTCCAGGTCGCGCCCCGCCCGCTCGGCCAGGGTCTTCAAGTCCTCGCCCGTACGCTCTTCCTGAATGGCCGTCATATCTCCGCCCCTCCACGGTCTTCCTGCCGAACGCCCCGGGACAGCAGCCCGAGGAACTTCAGCTGGAAGGCTCGGTTGCACGCCGCGCATTCCCACGCGCCGTGACCTTCTTCGCTGGGTCGCAGGTCTTCGTCTCCGCAGTACGGGCAGTAGAACGGCGCGGCACGCTCGCTCACGACAGCGCCTCCTCGGAGGCACGCGCGGCCCAGGCGGCGAAGCGCTCGCCGTCCTCGCGCTCCGCCTGGAAACGCTTGAGGACACGCTCGATGTAGTCGGGCAGCTCGTCCGAAGTGACCTTCAGACCACGGACCTTGCGGCCGAATCCGGCTTCGAGCCCGAGCGCGCCGCCCAGGTGCACCTGGTATCCCTCGACCTGCTCGCCGTTCTCGTCGAGGACCAACTGGCCCTTGAGACCGATGTCCGCGACCTGGATACGGGCGCAGGCGTTCGGGCAGCCGTTGATGTTGATGGTGAGGGGCTCTTCGAACTCGGGGATGCGGCGCTCGAGTTCGTCGATCAGGGAAGCGCCGCGCGCCTTGGTCTCGACGATCGCGAGCTTGCAGTACTCGATGCCGGTGCAGGCCATCGTGCCGCGCCGGAAGGTGGAGGGCCTGGCGGTCAGGTCGAGCGCCTCCAGGCCCTCGACGAGCGAGTCGATCCGGGTCTCGTCCACGTCGAGCACGATCATCTTCTGCTCGACGGTGGTGCGCAGCCGGCCCGAGCCGTGCGCCTCGGCCAGCTCGGCGATCTTCGTCAGGGTGGCGCCGTCGATGCGGCCGACGCGCGGGGCGAAGCCGACGTAGTACCGGCCGTCCTGCTGCCGGTGCACCCCGACGTGGTCGCGCCAGCGGGCGACCGGCTGGTCGGGGGCCGGGCCGTCGACCAGCTTGCGCTTCAGGTACTCGTCCTCCAGGACCTGGCGGAACTTCTCCACACCCCAGTCGGCGACCAGGAACTTCAGACGGGCGCGGGTGCGCAGCCGCCGGTAGCCGTAGTCGCGGAAGATCGAGAGGACGCCGATGTGGACGTCCGCGACCTCGTCGAGCGGGACCCAGGCGCCGAGGCGCTGGCCGATCTTCGGGTTGGTGGAGAGGCCGCCGCCGACCCAGAGGTCGAAACCGGGGCCGTGCTCCGGGTGGTTCACACCGACGAAGGCGACGTCGTTGATCTCGTGCGCCACGTCGAGCAGCGGCGAGCCGGAGATCGCGGTCTTGAACTTGCGGGGCAGGTTGGAGAAGTCCTTGTTGCCGACGACCCGGCGGTGGATCTCCTCGATGGCCGGGGTGCCGTCGATGATCTCGTCCTCGGCGATGCCGGCGACGGGCGAGCCGAGGATGACGCGGGGCGTGTCACCGCAGGCCTCGGTCGTGGACAGGCCGACGGCCTCCAGGCGGTCCCAGATCTCCGGGACGTCCTCGATGCGGATCCAGTGGTACTGGACGTTCTGACGGTCCGTGAGGTCGGCGGTGCCGCGCGCGAACTCCTGCGAGATCTCGCCGATCACGCGCAGCTGCTCGGTGGTCAGCCGGCCGCCGTCGATCCGGACGCGCAGCATGAAGAACTTGTCGTCCAGCTCCTCCGGCTCCAGGATCGCGGTCTTGCCGCCGTCGATCCCGGGCTTGCGCTGGGTGTAGAGACCCCACCAGCGCATCCGGCCGCGCAGGTCGTTGGGGTCGATCGAGTCGAAGCCCCGCTTGGAGTAGACCGTCTCAATGCGTGTCCGCACATTGAGACCGTCGTCGTCCTTCTTGAACTGCTCGTTGCCGTTGAGCGGGGTGAAGTGACCTACGGCCCACTGACCCTCGCCGCGGTGACGGCTCACCTTGCGGCGGGGCGCGGCGGCGGGATTCTCGGGGGTGGCGGCCATGGTTGATACGTCCTTCGAGACTGCGGGACAGGTCTGACTGCGGCTCTGACCTGCGCATACGGGTGCATACGGAAGAATGGGCGCAGCACTGCGCAAGGGTCCCAAAAAGGGAGGGAGTCGGGCGCTGCTGGTCTGGTCAGCTCGCCGGACAGATGGCGCTGGACATGCGGCCGAGGTCGACGTGCCGCCGACTCACCAAGGCAATTCCAGTTCCAGACATGACGGAAGCGTGTCACGGGGATCTCCGGGCAGTCCACCGTCGTCCATCATGTGGACACCCTTGTCCCGTATCGCGAGACAAGAGTGTTGTCGATCACGCGATCGGGCCTCCCGCGGCGCCAAACCGAGGGTCCGGGGGCCGCGGTCCGAAGCGGGTCAGACGGTGTACGCCCCCGGCCACGGGCCGGGCGTGGCGACCTCCGACTCCTCCTCGACCTTGGTGTCGAAAAGCTTGAAGCCGCGGCGCAGATAGTTGCCCATGGCGTGCTCCCCGTCCTTGCTGCAGGTGTGCAGCCAGACGCGCTTCGTCTCGGCCAGCCCCGGCCAGCGCCCGGCCAGGTCCCAGGCCCGCTCGACACCGTACGAGAGGAGGTGTCCCCCGATCCGGCGCCCGCGGAACGCGGGGACGAGCCCGAAGTAGACGATCTCCACGACCCCGTCGTCCTGCGCGCCGAGCTCCACATAGCCCGCGGGCGTCCCCCGGTCGTAGGCGACCCAGGTTTCCGTGCCCGGCTGCGCCAGGACCTCCTGCCACTGCGCGTACGTCCACGCGAGCCGGTCCGTCCAGCGGATGTCCCCGCCGACCGAGGCGTACAGGAAGCGGCTGAACTCGGGCGAGGGGACCTCGGCGCGGACGATCCGCAGATCCCCGTCGGGCGCGCTCGCGGGGAGCAGGTCGGTCGGGGCCGTCTGCTCCAGGGACCAGGTGGTCACACTGACGTTGCTCATGACCGCCAGGGAATCACGGGGGCGGGCGCCGTTCCAAAAGTGTCCGCGGGCCGGGCCGCTGTCCGAGGGGAACCGTGGACCGGGCCCCGGTCCGGGCGTGTCCGCGGGCCCGGACAGGAGACGCGGGCTTGTCCGCGGGCCGGGCCCGGACAGGGGCGACGGGCGTGTCCGCGGGCCGGGCCGCTGTAGGAGCGGGGCCGCGGTTCGGGTGGCTATCCCAGCGAGCCGTCGACCGACGACAGCGGCACCGCGTAGAGCACCCGCCGGTCCGCGGCGTCGGTGAGCGTCCACAGTTCGCCGGTCCGCTGCCAGTAGGAGAGCGACCCCGAGCCGAGGCTCCAGCAGGCGTGCGACTGGTCCGCGGTGCACGTGGCCGCCTGGGCGCCGTGTCCGCTCTGCCGCCACAGGGAGCCGTGCCGGGTGCCGCTGTCGGCCGGCCGGCCGATGTACCACTGGGCCTCGCGCTCGCCGTCGGACCGGTGAGAGAGGGCGCCGGAGACCCCGGAACCCTTCGTCGTGTAGGCCTCGACCGCGTCCACGTGTCCCTGGACGTCGGCGAGCAGCCCCGTCCGGTACGCGGCGGTGCTGAACGCGTACCGCCAGACGCGGGTCCGCTCGGGGCGGTGGCCCGCGGCCTCCGTCGCGACCAGGCTGTGCGGGGTGGTCGTACGGTCGAGGGAGAGGGATCCGAAACAGGGGACGGCGTTGTCACGGCCGCGCGTACACGCGCCGCCCTCCGGGTCGTACGAGCCGATGGCGGGGAGAACGTACTGGTAGCCCGCGGCCGAGTAGCCGTGGCCCACCCGGCCCACGGCGCCGCTGTCCACGTCGGCCCGCAGCAGCCGGTGCAGGTCGAAGACGAGCAGGCCCTGGCCGTGCTCCGCGGTGACGATCAGCTTGTCCTGGTACCAGACCATGCCGCCGAGACCCGAGTGGACGGCCGTGAAGTCCTTGCCGCCGGCGCGCGGGGCGACCAGCAGGACCCAGCGGTAGCTGAGGGCGTCCGGGTCGGTCGCGTCGACGACGGCGACCTTGGCGAGGCCCTCTTCCCGGGTCGGCGCGGCCGCCTGCCCGTCGTGGTGCGTCCAGCCGGCCAGGATCACCTCGCGCGTGCCCCACAGGCCGTCGTCGACCGCGTCACCGGACGTGGTCACGGAACGCGGCTGCCACTGCCCGGTCCGCGCGTCGGCGCCGTCCCAGCAGTACGCGCGCGTGGCCGTCGGCTCGACGGGCAGCGAGGCCCGCTCGTCCTCCGTGCAGTCGGCGGTGTTCCGCATCGAACGGTCGGCGTCGCGCAGGACCCCTTCGACGCCCACGTTGCCGCCCATGTTCCCGCTGAGCGTGTCGAGCGCGTCCCGGGACGCGAGGTTCTCGTGGAGTCGCAGCGGCTGCGCGGCGGCGGGGGAACGGAGCGCGGTGAGCCCGCCCGGCGTGTTGGCACCGGTCGCCTGCGAGGTGCTGATCAGGGTGGCGGCCGCGGTGAGCGCGAGCGCGGTTCCGGCCAGGGTGGCGCGCAGCGCCTGTCCCCTCCTGCGACGGCGGTGCCTGCCGCGCTGCTTCATGCGTCCTCCCGAGTAGGCCAACTGCCTCCCCCGCCGAGGGCGTTGACGGAGAGACGGGTGGGGTGGCCTGTGAAGGGGATGCTACGGCAGAGACCTCCCGGCCAGGACAAAGACCGCGGAAGACGCTCACGAAATACGCTCGCTTCCCCCCTTCCCGCGTTCAGGAGGGCGCCGGTTCGGCCGATGCGCGCGCTCCGAGCACCGCGGGCGCCGTCGAGTGCGGCAGCAGGTCCCGGGGGTCGCCGGGCAGCAGCACCTCGACCCCCACCTCCTCGCGGAAGCGGTACGGCCGGTGGTCGAGGAGCCCGATGAGCCGACGGCGTACGCGGGACAGCTCGGCGCGGACCGTGACCGTGCGGGTCGGGTCGCCGAACAGGTCGACCGCGAGCTGGGCGGCGCTGCGCCCCTGCCGGTGCACGGCGAGGACGTAGAGCAGTTCCGCGTGGCGCGGGCTCAGAACCTGGGTCCAGCTGCCCGCCGTGCCGGAGACGGTGACGTACGGCCGCCGGGGGTCGCCGAGGTCGAGGACCACCCGGCCGGCGCTCCCCGCGTCGCCGGCACCGATGAGGCGCAGCAGCCAGCCGCCGGGCATCGGCTCGGCGACACACATCCCGAGTGAGGGCAGCCAGCTTCGGCCCGCGCCGAAGGTGTCGGGCAGCGGCACCCGGTCCACCGGCGGCATACCGGTGACGGCGGCGAGCCAGCCGTGGGTGTCCACCACCAGCGCCGGGCCGTCCAGCCGGCACAGCAGGGGAGCGGCCACCGCGCGCAGCCGCTCGATGGCTGTCAGATGCGTGGCGCGCAGTTCACTTTCGGCCAGTCTGGACACCGAGTCGACCAGGGCGAGCGTCGCGGGGTGAAAGGTGCTGTCCGGGCCGCTCACGTCGATGATCCCGAGCAGCCGTCCGTCCCGCGGGTCGTGGACGGGCGCGGCGGCGCACGTCCAGTCGTGCAGGGTGCGCACGAAGTGCTCGGCGGAGTGCACCTGGACCGGGGTGCCCGCCGACAGGGCGGTTCCGATGGCGTTGGTGCCGGTGGTGTCCTCGCTCCAGGAGGCGCCCTCCTCCAGGCAGATGGCGTCCGCCCGGCGGAGCACCCCCGGGTTGCCCTCGCGCCACAGCACCCGGCCCTCCGGGTCGGTGACCACCATGATCTGCAGGGAGGCGTCCGCGACCGCCCCGAGTCCGCCGTGCAGGGTCGGCATCACCTCGGCGAGCGCGGTGGAGGTCCGGCGGTGTTCGAGTTCGTCCGCCGCTAACAGGACACTGCCCGTTCCCTGTTCGGGATTGACGCCGAAACGTTTCGCTCTCTGCCAGGACCGCCCGATCACCGGACGCGGGGCGATCGGGCCGCGTTCCCCCTTGACGGACGCGGCCCAGGTCTCCTTGAGGTGCCCGGCCGTCTCGGACGCGTCCGACGGGGCGGAACGGGCGGGGTTGAACGATGTGATCTTCACAGGGCACTCCCGAAACCAGGACCTCGTACGGGCCGCGACACCGCGTCATCCCACATCGTGCCTGCTCTCGGCCGGGTCCGCCGGGCCTTCGCGCAAGGTACACAAAGGAATGCAACGGTCTGCAACTCTCGCCAACGGTCACGAGGTTCCTCGAAACTGACAGCGATGCCGCCTGTGCGGTGTCCGAGCTCCTGAACGGGGCCGGCGAGGGGGTGGTGCCGTGTCGGCGCAGCACCACCCCCGCGTCAGCGCCTCCGTCAGGACACCGGCCGGGCCCGCTCCACCACCGTGGCCAGATCCAGACTGTGCGGCAGCGTCCCGAAGGCCGTCCCCCAGTCACCGCCCAGGCGTGAGGCGCAGAACGCGTCGGCGACCTCCGGGGGCGCGTACCGGACGAGCAGCGAACCCTGGAGCACCAGCGCGATCCGCTCGACCAGACGGCGCGCACGGGCCTCGATGCCGTCCAGGTCGGCGAGTTCGGTCAGCAGGTTCTTGATGGCCCCGTCCAGCCGGTGGTCGGCGCCCCGGGCCCGTCCCACCTCCCGCAGATACGCGTCCAGGGCCCCCGGCTCCCGCTGGAGCGCGCGCAGGACGTCCAGCGCCTGCACATTGCCGGCGCCCTCCCAGACGGAGTTGAGCGGCGACTCCCGCAGCAGCCGCGGCATGCCCGACTCCTCGACGTAGCCGTTGCCGCCCAGGCACTCCAGCGCCTCCACCGCGACCGGCGTACACCGCTTGGTCACCCAGTACTTGGCGGCCGGCACCGCGAGCCGCAGGAACGCCCGCTCCTGCTCGCTGCCGTCGTCGTACGCCGCGGCCAGCCGCATCGCCAGGGTCGTCGCCGCCTCCGACTCCAGCGCCAGATCGGCGAGCACGTTGCGCATCAGCGGCTTGTCGAGAAGCCGGCCGCCGAACGCCTCGCGGTAGGTGCTGTGGTGGATCGCCTGCGCGACGGCCTGCCGCATCAGCGAGGCCGAACCGAGCGCGCAGTCCAGCCGGGTCGCCGCGACCATCTCGATGATGGTCCGCACCCCGCGGCCCTCGTCGCCCACCCGGCGCGCCCAGGTCCCGTCGAACTCGACCTCGCTCGACGCGTTGGACCGGTTGCCGAGCTTGTCCTTGAGCCGCTGGATCCGGAAGGCGTTACGGGTGCCGTCCTCCAGCACGCGCGGCACCAGGAAGCAGGACAGGCCGCCAGGGGCCTGCGCCAGCACGAGGAAACCGTCCGACATCGGCGCCGAGCAGAACCATTTGTGCCCGGTCAGCACGTACGTGCCGTCCTCGGCGAGCGGCCGGGCCTCGGTCGTGTTGGCGCGTACGTCGCTGCCGCCCTGCTTCTCCGTCATGCCCATACCGAAGAGCGCGCCGGCCTTCTGGGACGCGGGCCGCAGTTCCTGGTCGTAGACCGTGGACGTCAGCCGCGGCTCCCACTCGGCGGCGAGCGCCGGGTCGGTGCGCAGCGCGGGCACGGCGGCGTGGGTCATCGACAGCGGGCAGCCGTTGCCCGCCTCGGCCTGCGTCCAGATCACGAAACCCGCCGCGCGCCGGAGGTGTCCGCCGGGACGGCTCCAGGCAGAGGTCAGCCCGGCCGACACGCCCTTGCCGAGGAGACGGTGCCAGGACGGGTGGAAGTCGACCTCGTCGATCCGGTTGCCGTAGCGGTCGTGGGTGCGCAGCTTCGGCGGATTCTCGTTGGCCAGCGCACCCCACTCCTGAACCTGGGCGGAACCGGTCGTCCGGCCGAGTGCCGACAGTTCCTCGCGCGCCTCATCGAGGAGCTCTGGATCGAGATGCCGGTCGACCGCCTCGACGAGGGCCCGGTCGGCGGCGAATACGTCATATCCGACCAGGGGCGGAGCCTGGTTGGTCACAGTGTGGGTGCTGGCTGCCATACCGCTACCGTAAGGACGTGCACCAGGCAAAAGAAACCTCTGAACGGCCTCGCTCCGGCCGCTTTCATCGCGCTCGCGCGCTTTATCGGAACGTTTCCAAGCGCAGGACCGCCTGGCTGCTGATCAAGGACACGGTCAACTCGTGCATGGAGTACCGGATCCTGGGACTGGCGGCCGAGGCCGCCTTCTTCACGCTCCTGTCCGTGCCGCCGCTGCTGCTGAGCATGGTCGGGCTGCTGGGATACGTGGACGCCTGGACCGGCGCCGACACCATCGCCAGCGTGGAGTCCAACATCCTGGACGCCTCCCGCAGGGTGCTGACGCAGAAGGGCGTGCACCAGATCGCCGAGCCGATCCTGCACGACGTGATGAAGGGCGGCCGGCCCGACATCATCTCCCTCGGCTTCCTGTTCGCCCTGTGGTCGGGCTCGCGCGCGGTCAACGTCTTCGTCGACACCATCACCGTGATGTACGGCCTCGACGGCACCCGGGGCATCGTGAAGACCCGGGTGATGTCGTTCCTGCTGTTCATCGTGGCGCTGCTGATCGGCTCGGTCCTGCTCCCGCTGATGGTGGCGGGCCCGGACGCCGTGGTGCACGTCGTGCCGTGGTCGACGACCGTCGTGCAGGTCCTGTACTGGCCGGTCGTCATCGTCCTGTCGGTGGCCTTCCTGACGACGCTCTACCACGTGTCCGTCCCCGTCCGTTCCCCGTGGGTCGAGGACGTGCCGGGCGCCCTGGTGGCCCTGGCCATGTGGGTGCTCGGCAGTTTCCTGCTCCGCATCTACCTGACCAACGCCATCGAGGGCCCCACCATCTACGGCTCGCTCGCCGCACCGGTGGCCGTCCTGCTGTGGATCGGTGTCGCCGCCTTCGCAGTCCTGGTCGGCGCGGCCGTCAACGCCGCCATCGACCGGGTCTGGCCGGCCGCCGCCACCGCCGCGGCGCGTGCCGCCAACGAGCGGCTGCGCGAGGCCCAGGCCGCCGAGTACGTGGCCCGCGTCGCCGCACACCGCTCCTACGACGCCGACCCCGACGACCCCGACATGCCCTCCGAGTTCCCGGAACGCTGGTCGCGCTTCCTGCCCCCGGAGGACGTGACGTCCCGTCTGCGCACGCACGCCAAGAACACCCATCACACCCCTCGCACCCACAAGAACGGCGAGGAGCACCCCCCGCGGGAGTGAGCCGGATCTGAGGATCTGCGGTGGTTCGCGGTGACGCCCGGGTCGTACCGGAGCGGGGCGAGCGGGTGCGGCTGCGGGCGGGCGGCCTCGACGTGCGGTTCGTTCTCGGCACCTTCGGGGAAGACGAGCCCGAGCCGGCGGTAGAAGGCGAGGGAGGCGGCCATGTCGGAGACCGCCAGGCCGATCACATCGAATCGTGGAGTCATACGGTCACCGTAGGCAGGCCGCGGCCCGTGGGTCTTGAACGAATCGGACACCTCCCGCCCCACCTCGTCAGCGGTCCGCCGTACCGCCCGGAACAGGGCCCGTCCTAGGCTCCGGGCATGGCCTTTCGCGTTCTCGTGTACACCCGTACGACCGGCTACCGGCACGACTCCATTCCGGCCGCCGTCGCCGCCGTCCGCGCCCTCGGTGACGCGCACGGCTTCGCGGCCGACGCCACCGAGGACCCCGCGGTCTTCGAGGCGCCCCTCGCCCCGTACGCGGCGGTCGTCTTCCTGTCCACGAGCGGCGAGGTGCTGACGCCGACGGGCCGCGACCGGCTCGCGGCCTACGTCGACGGCGGCGGCGGCTTCGTCGGGGTGCACGCCGCCGCGTGCACCGAGTACGAGTGGCCCCACTACGGCGAGCTGCTCGGCGCCCGCTTCGACCGGCACCCGGACCTCCAGCCGGGCAGGGTCCTCGTCGAGGACCACGGACATCCCGCGACCCGGCACCTGCCGCCCGTCTGGGAGTTCACGGACGAGTGGTACGACTTCCGCTCCAACCCGCGCGGTTCGGTGCGCGTACTCGCCTCCGCCGACGAATCCTCCTACGAGGGCGGGGGAATGGGCGACGACCACCCTCTGGTGTGGTGCCGGGAACAGGGCGCGGGCCGGGTCTTCTACACCGCGCTCGGACATGCCGCGCGGGCGTACGAGGACCCGGAATTCCGCGGGCATCTGCTCGGCGGCCTCCTCTGGGCGGCGCGGAGGCCCTCGGCGGCCGGTCCGGAGCCGACGCGCTGACCCACGCCGCAAAGGGGTGCGGGCCGGTTCGGATCAGGCACGCTCGCTCGCCGTACAGAGGTACGGGCCGGCTCGCCGGGCCGGGCCGTACGGCGATATCGGCCGAACAGGGGACATCCGCAGGAATACCCGGAAGCGATGTGGTGCTCTGATCTCTACGACGCGCGACGTGAGGAGCTGGTCCCGGATGGCGGTGGACACGGTGGATCCGGTGGCGGGGACGAGGGACCCGGTGGTCGCAACCCCGTACGGGGCGGTGCGCGGCCGGTACGAGAACGGGATCGCGGTCTTCCGGGGCATCCCGTACGCCGCCCCGCCCTTCGGCGCCCGCCGTTTCCGCCCGCCCGTGCCGCCCGAGCCCTGGGACGGAGTCCGGGACGCCGGCGCCTTCGGGCCGACGCCGCCGAAGCCGCCGTACTCCGAGGCGTTCGCCCGGCTCCTCGCCGACCCCGTCGTGCCCGGCGACGACTGCCTCAACCTGAACGTGTGGACTCCGGAGCCGGACCCCGCCGCCCGGCTCCCCGTCATGGTGTGGATCCACGGCGGAGCCCTGACCCGCGGTTCCTCGGCCGTGCCCGTGTACGACGGGCGCGCCTTCGCCCGCGACGGCGTGGTGCTCGTGTCCGTCAACTACCGTCTGGGCGTGGAGGGTTACGGCCTCTTCCCGGACGCGCCCGCCAACCCCGGGCTGCGCGACCAGCTCGCCGCGCTGGAGTGGGTACGGGAGTCCGTGGCGCGGTTCGGCGGCGACCCCGACCGGGTGACCGTCTTCGGCGAGTCCGCCGGAGCCATCAGCGTCGGCGCGCTGCTCGCCAGTCCCCGCGCCCAGGGACTGTTCCACCGTGCGGTCCTGCAGAGCGGGCCTCCAGAGGCGAGCGACCGCGACAAGGTGCGCCGGATGGTGCGCAGGATGGCAACCCGGCTGAAGATCCCGGCCACGGCGGAGGCGTTCGCCGCCGTCGACCGCGACCTGCTCCTGCGCACCCAGGCCGACGTGGGCAGACTCAGCAGCCCGGTGCTCGGCGGCCCCGCCTTCGGCATCGTCGTCGACGGCGACCTCGTGCCGCGCGACCCGCTGGAGGCGCTCGTCGAGGGTGCCGCGCCGGACGTCGGTCTCCTGCTCGGCTGGACCCGGGACGAGTACCGGCTGTGGCTCGTACCGGGCGGGCTCCTGGAGCGCGTCGACCGGCTCGGCCCGGTCGCCCTGGCCGGTGCGATGGCCCGCTGCCGCTGTGGCCACGAGGTGCCCCGCGGCTACCGTGCCATCCACCCGGAAGGGCGCACCGCGGATCTCGTCGGCCAGATGATCACCGACCATCTTCTGCGGGTCCCGCTGCACCGCCTCGCCGACGCGCGCAGCGGCCGGCCCACCGCGGCCCTCGACGCGGACGTCCGTGGCGGCGGCCGGGCCTCCGCGCACGTCTACGAGTTCGCCTGGCCGTCCAACGTGCCCGACCTCGGTGCCTGTCACGCCCTGGAGCTGGGCTTCGTCTTCGACACCGTCGGCACCCCGGAGTCGGCGAAGCTCGCGGGGGAGGGCGCCCCGCAGGAGCTGGCGGACGCCATGCACGGCGCGTGGGTGCGGTTCGCGGTCGACGGAGACCCGGGGTGGGCCGTCTGGGACGCCTCCCGCCCGGTCCGGATCTTCGGCGCCGGTGACCCGCACACCGCGCACGGCCCGCGCGACCGCGAACTCGCCCTGTGGGAAGCCGAATCGGCCAGGGCCGCAGCCAAGGTCGCGGCCGGTCCCGCGACGGGTCCCGCCCACAGTCCCTCGGCCGAGCCTGCGGACAAACCCGCCGGCGAGCCCGCGGACGATACGGCCGGCTCGGTGGAGGGCCCGCCCACGTCGGTCCCGCCCGTCGAAGCCTCCGCGCGCATCACGACACCGCTGTCGGCCGTACGACGCTTCCGCCGCTCGGGCGGCGCGGGGCGGCAGTGAGCCAGGCCGTTGATCCCTGGCGGCTCAGGGACCTGCTGACAGCCCAGGGACCTGGCGGCTCAGGGACCTCATAGCCCAGGGACCTGGCGGCTCAGGGACCTCATAGCCCAGGGACCTGGCGGCTCAGGGACCTCATAGCCCAGGGACCTGACGGCTCAGGGACCTCATAGCCCAGGGACCTGACGGCTCAGGGAGCTGACGGCTTGGCCTGCGGTCCTACGCGGCCCGCAGTGTCGCCGTGATCCCGGTGATCGCCTCCGGGCCCACCCGGCAGCACCCGCCGATCAGCCGGGCCCCCGCCCGCTCCCACCCGCCGACCTGCCCGGCCGTGAACGTGGAGCTGCCGGTCCAGGCGCGGGCCCGGGAATCCCAGGCCTCGCCGCTGTTCGGATAGACCACGACCGGCTTTCCGGTCACGCGCGCGGCCGTGGCGACCGCCCCGTCGACATCCTCGGGGGCGCAGCAGTTGACCCCGACCGCGACGATCTCGTCCGCCTCGGCGGCCAGGGCGAAGGCCTCCTCCAGCGGCTGCCCGGCCCGCGTACGGTCACCGGCCACGCTGTACGACAGCCACGCCGGTACGCCGAGCCCGCGCACCCCCCGCAGCAGCGCCAGCGCCTCGTCCGTGTCCGGGACCGTCTCCAGGGCCAGCACATCGGGCGCGGCGGCGGCCAGCACCTCCAGGCGCGGCCGGTGGAACCGTTCCAGTTCCGCGACGCTCAGCCCGTACCGCCCCCGGTACTCCGAACCGTCCGCGAGCATCGCCCCGTACGGGCCCACCGACGCGGCGACCCACAACGGCCGTGCGACGCCCTTCGCGTGCGCGCGCCGGGCGGCCTCGCGCGCCGACCCGACGCTCAGGCGGAGCATTTCGGCCACCCGCTCGCGCGGGATGCCGCGCCGGGCGAATCCCTCGAATGTCGCCTGGTAGCTGGAGGTGATCGCGACGTCCGCGCCGGCCTCGTAGTAGGCGAGGTGCGCCTCGACGATCGCCTCGGGCCGGTCCGCGAGCAGCCGCGCGGACCACAGCTCGTCACTCAGGTCGTGTCCGGCCGATTCGAGCTGGTTGGACATGCCTCCGTCGAGCACGACCGTGCCGGAGGAGAGCGCGGCGGCGAGGGTGAGGGCGTTGTCGCTGGCCATGCCACGACGCTAGCCGATCCGGGGCGGGCCGCCCGGCCGCGTCCACTTTCTGGGAGACTGTCTCGCCGAATGAGACACGCCTGCCTCTGTCGATTCGCCTGTTCGTCCTCCGGTCCGCAAGTCCTCCGGTCCGCAAGTCCTCCGGTCCGCAAGTCCTCCGGTCCGCCTGTCCCTCGGTCCGCATGTCCTCCGGTCCGCATGTCCTCCGGTCCGCATGTCCTCCGGTGCTCCGGCCCTCCGGTCCTCCTCCGATCCGTCTGTCTGTCGGTCCTCCGGTGTGTCGGTGAGCGAGGCTTGATCCGGACGGCGCCCGGTCACCGTCGGTCCGGCCACTGGCAGGATCAGGCGACATGGAATTCTCCGAAGTGGTCCGTCGACGTCGCATGATCCGGCACTACTCCGACAAGCCGCTGGCCCCCGAGGCGGTGGAGAGAATCCTCGCTTCCGCCCTGCGGGCCCCGTCGGCCGGCTTCTCCCAGGGCTGGGCGTTCCTGGCGCTCACCGACCCCGCCGACCGTGCCCGGTTCTGGCCGTTCGTCCCCACCCGCACCGAGCGGACGCCGACCATGCAGGACGCCCCGCTGGTCGTCGTGCCGCTCGCCCACAAAGCGGCCTATCTGGAGCGCTACGCCGAGCCCGACAAGGGCTGGGAGGACCGCGCCGAGGCCCGCTGGCCCGCCCCGTACTGGTACATCGACACGGGGATGGCCGCCCTCATGATGCTGCTCAGCGCGGTGGACGAAGGCCTCGACGCCTGCTTCTTCGGGATCATGCCCGAGCAGCTGGAGCCCTTCCGCACCGAGTTCGGGGTTCCCGAGGAGTACGCGCCGATCGGGGGCATCACGGTCGGCCACCGGGCGGACGACGTTCCCCCGCAGGGCTCCCGCTTCGCGGAACGCCGCCGCGGAGCGGCCGAGGTCGTCCACCGGGGTCACTGGGGCCTGCACAGTTGAGCCGGCGAGGGCACCGGGCCGGTCTCTGGCCCCCGGGGGTGCCCCTTGGGCGGATCGGGGGGTGAGCTTTCGGGGATACCGCGTGACCTTTCGACGAGGTCGCCTCCTTCGAGAGCTGATCACGGCCCGGCGAAAAGGCACCGGCAGCGCCCTCGACCGTCACCGGCGTCTCACACCGCGAACGTCGTGTCCCGCGCGGCCTTCTCCCAGGCGGTGATCTCCGCGCGCTGGGCGTCCAGGTGACCGAGGACGGCGTCCACGCCGTCGCCGCCGAGCGGCAGTCGCAGCGGAGTGCGGGCGTCGGCGAGGGCGGCCAGCACCAGGGCCACACCCTTCGCGGGGTCGCCGGGCTGGTCCCCGTCACCGGCGGCCACGGCCTCCCGGGTCGGGCCGACCGTGTCCGCGTAGTCGGTGATCTCCTCGCTTGTGCCGGCCCCGCTCATGAGGTTCGTACGGAACGCGCCCGGTTCCACGACCAGTACCTTGATGCCGAGCGGCCCGACCTCGGCCGCCAGCGCGTCGGAGTATCCCTCCAGCGCGAACTTCGTGGCGCAGTACGCGGAGAATCCCGGGTACGTCATCTGCCCGCCCATGCTGCTCATCTGGACGATCTCGCCCGAGCGCCGGTTCCGCATGTGCGGCAGCACGGCCCGTACCAGTGCGGCGGGCCCGAAGAAGTGCAGCTCGAAAAGGGACCGCAGTTCCGCGTCCGTGGTCTCCTCGGCCGCGCCGACGTGGGTGCGGCCCGCGTTGTTGACCAGCACGTCGATCCGCCCGTGCCGCTCGACGACATCGGCCACGACGGCGTCGATGCCCGCCGGGTCCGTCACGTCGAGGGCGAGCGCCTCCACCTGGTCGGGGTGAGCCGCCACCAGATCGGCCAGCGCCTCGGGCTTGCGGGCCGTGGCCACCACGACGTCGCCCTGCCCGACCGCCGCCTCGGTGAACGCCCGGCCGAAACCGCTGCCCGCCCCCGTGACCAGCCACACCTTGCTCATGTCCGACTCCCTGATTCTTGTTTCGTCCGGCGTCCGGCGTCCGGCGTCCGGCGTTCGACTTCCGTCCGGCGTCCGGCGTCCGGCGTCCGGCTTCCGTGCGGTCGCTTCCGATGCGTCGAGCCTCGCCCCGCGCCCGCTCGCTCGTCCAAGACCTTTCGTGATAACCCATGGTTATGGCCATGGACGTTCATGTGCGGGACCTGCGCTACTTCGTCGCCGTCGCCGAGGAACTGCACTTCACACACGCCGCCGAGCGTCTCTTCGTCTCGCAGCCCGCTCTCAGCAAACAGATCCGCATGCTGGAACGGCAGTTGGGAGCAGAGCTGTTCGAACGGGGCCACCAGGGAGTGCGGTTGACCGCCCTGGGTTCTGTGCTGCTGCCTCATGCGCGCCGGGTGCTCGCCGAGTGGGCCGTCGCGGCCGAGGCACTGGAGCGGGCCAAGGCCGACCAACTGGCCACCCTGGTCGTCGGCATGAGTACGAGCCCGGGGCGGGGCGGCCTGCTGCCGGCCATCCGGTCCCGGTTCGGTGAGGCGTGTCCGGACGTCAGGATCGAACTGCGGCAGGTGGGCTGGGCGGACTCCAGCGCCGGACTCGCGGACCGTTCGGTGGATGTCGCGTTCGTCTGGCTGCCGGTGCCGGACGAGGAGCGCTACGCGTGGGTGGTGGTCGCCGAGGAGCCGCGCCATGTCGCGCTGCCGGAGACGCATCCCCTCGCGGACCGCGCCGAGATCGACTTCGCGGACCTCGTCGACGAACCGTTCATCGCCATCCCCGAGTCCGCCGGTGTGCTGCGCGCGTACTGGCTCGCCCTGGACGACCGCGCCGGGCGCCCGCCGCGGATCGGTGCCGAGGCCGCCAACGCCGACGAGACGTACGAGGCCTTGGTGGACGGCCGGGGTGTCGTCCTGCTCGCCGCGGGGAACGCGCCGCTGCTCACCAGGGGTGGCGTCGTGACCCGCCCGGTGCTCGGCATCGCCCCGAGCAGACTGGCGCTCGCCTGGCGCGCGGACGACCGGCGTCCGCTGGTCCGGGCCTATGCCGAGGCGAGTCGTCTCGCCTCGGGGCAGCACCCCGGCCACCCCGCGGGCCCCACCGTGAAGGACCGGTCCCGTCCGCCCCGTTGACCTCGCCATAGTACGCGCTTACTTTTTTCGGCGGCAACGTTCGTAATCGCAGATAATGTTCGGCATACCGGACGGACGGTCACCGCATGAGCCGCATGAGCCGCATGAGTTGTACGAGCCGCATCAGCGGTACGAGCAAGGTGAGACGCCTGTACGCCCTTCTCGTCGCCCTCTGTCTCGCGGTCGCCGGGGGACTCCTCGCCGCCGGGCCCGCCCAGGCGGCGGCCCAGACCATCACCAACGGAACCCAGTTCACCGACACTTCGGGCTCCGCGGTGCACGCGCACGGCGGCGGGGTCGTCAAGGTCGGCAGCTTCTACTACTGGTTCGGCGAGAACCGCAACGCCGACAACACCTTCAGGTATGTCGACGCCTATCGTTCGACCGACCTGAAGAACTGGGAGTTCCGCAACCACGTCCTGACCCAGTCGAGCGCCGCCGAGCTGGGTACCGCCTACATCGAGCGGCCCAAGGTCATCTACAACGCGTCCACCGGCAAGTTCGTGATGTGGATGCACAAGGAGAACGGCGTCGACTACAGCGAGGCGCGTGCCGCCGTCGCGGTGTCGGGCACGGTGGACGGTGCCTACACCTACCAGGGCAGCTTCCAGCCGCTCGGCCAGTACATGTCCCGTGACATCACGACCTTCGTCGACACCGACGGTACCGGCTACATGGTCTCCGCCGCCCGGGAGAACTACGACCTCCAGATCTACCGGCTCACCGCCGACTACACCGGCATCGCGGCCCTGGTCGCCGACCCCTGGCACGGCGGACACCGCGAGGCACCCGCGCTTTTCAAGCGGGGCGGCGTCTACTTCATGCTGACCTCGGCCGCCACGGGCTGGACCCCCAACCAGCAGCAGTACGCCACCGCCACCTCGCTCGCCGGCCCCTGGACCGCGATGACCGACATCGGCGACTCCACGGCGTACGGCTCGCAGGCCGCGTACGTCCTTCCCGTGCAAGGGACTTCGGGCACCTCGTACCTCTACATGGGCGACCGCTGGGGCGACTCCTTCGGCGGCTCCGTCGACGACTCCCGGTACGTCTGGCTGCCCCTCGCCTTCCCGACGACGACCACGATGTCCCTGTCCTGGTCCCCGGAGATCACCGTCGACACGGCCGCCGGGACCATCGGCGGAACGTCCGCCACCTACGAGACCTTGACGGCCCGTCACTCCGCCAAGTGCGTAGACGTGCCCAACCAGTCGCTGTGGCAGGGGGTCGCCGTCGCCCAGTACACCTGCAACGGCGGTACGAACCAGAAGTTCTGGTTCAAGTCCCTCGGCAGCGGCTACTACGAGCTGATGGGCCGGGGCAGTTCCCTGTGTCTGACCGAGAACGCCACCGGCGTCACCCAGGAGAACTGCGCCGGCGCCACCACCCAGCAGTGGTCCGTGACGGCCTCCGGCAGCTATGTGCTTTTGAAGGCCAGGGCGTCCGGCGAGTGCCTGGACGTGTCCGGCGCGTCCACCGCCAACTCCGCGGCGCTCATCACGTACACCTGCAACAGCGGCACCAACCAGCAGTGGACGCGCGGCACTTGAGCCCAGGCGTCACCGACACCGGCTTCAGGACAACAGATCCAGCGCGTCGATCGACGTGCCGGCGCTGAGATACGACGTCGTTCCCGAACCGCTCACCACGTCGATCTTCAGCACGTTGTACCGGCTGGTGTCGGTGAGCCAGGCACTGGCCGGGACGCTGTACGTGAACGTGTTGTTGTTGCCGCGGTACGAACCGACCGTCAGGGAACGGGTGCTCGGCTGGGTGGGCGGTGAAGGGACCGACGACACCCAGCTGTTGACCGTGATCTGCGGCCGGCCGTTCGCGTAGGCGGTGGTCACGCCGATGCGCAGGGTGTGCGCGGCGGCGGCCTGCGCGGCCGTCAGCTTGAAGTAGACCAGCAGACCGCTGTTGACGTCCTTCCAGATGTACGCCGGGAAGGACGCGGTCTCGCTGCCGCTGCCGATGACCACGTTGCCGGTCCACGCGGCCGCCCGGACGTCGGACGGGTGCGCGTACGTCATCAGGTCCGCGTTCTTGAACCCGGCGGGCGTGCCGTCCCAGGTGCCGATCCGCCAGATGGCGGTCGCGTTGGCCGGGTCGTTCGAGGACGCGATGGCGATGGTGTTGAGCGTGGTCGTGGCTCCGGCCGTGACCGTCACCGAGGTGGTGTGGACGGCGAGTTCGCCCTTGAAGACCGTGAGGGTGTACGTCCCCGGCAGAACGCCCCCGATCGAGAAGTAACCGTCCGAGGAGCGCGCCGAACCCCAGTACTGTGCGGCCGAGTTGGCCAGGCCGACGGTGTACGCGTACGCGGTGTCACGTCCCGAGATGCCGACGCCCGCGACCTTGCCCCGGCCGCTCGCCGCGACGTATCCGGAGATGCCGAGCGAGTCCGCCCACGTGGTGGTCAGGGTGCCCGGATACAACGAGGAGGAGGGTGCACCGCCGTCGGTGAAGGCGATGACGTACGGGCCCTGGAGGCCGAAGCGTTCGGCCTCGGTCTGGTTCTCGCCGTAGTACAGGATCTCGTACAGGCCGCCGCCGTCCGTGCTCTGGTGGCGCAGCAGGGAACGGTAGAACGGGCCGCCGGACGCCTTCTCGTGGTTGGAGCGGACGATGTACAGACCGACGCTGCCGGTGGTCCAGCCGATCGCGGAGTAGTCGATGACGCGGCGCTTCGCGTAGTGCTTCGAGCGGGTCTGGCCGTCCGACTTCGCGAACACGTCGGCGGACTCGATGACGGTCGGCGCGTAAGTGTAGGAATCGGGCTCGTCGTTGAGGAACAGGCCCGCCTTGACGCGCACGATGTAGCGAGTGGCGCTGACGGAGGTGTCGGCCTTGTTGGTCCACAGGTAGACGTTGTTCTCGCCGCTGCGGGCCGCGTAGTAGTGCTTGAGCGTGCCGTAGGCGACGGAGACCAGGATCGTCGTACCGGACTGCGTGATCGTCACGGTGGACGCGCCGAGGCCGGACTCGACGTGCGAGTTCTTGCCGCCGTAGCCCTGGTACTCGGTGCCCTTGTAGACCAGCGAGGTCAGGTCTCCGTTGGTCTTGCTCACCTTGAAGACGAGGTTCGCGCCGGTGTCGACGACGTAGTTCGAGCCGTCGTCGCTCCAGCCGAAGGCCGCGGCGGACGCGGCGGTGGCGAACGGCCCGGCGAGGGCGGCGGTGCCGGCGGCGGCAGCGCCGCCGAGCACGAAGGCGCGGCGTCGGACCGGCCTGTTCAGGGATCCGGACATGGGGGTGCCTCCTTCGGGAGGTGCGGGGGTGTGGAGGTGCGGGGTGTGGAGGTGGGGGTGGCGGAGCTGGGGGTGCGGCTGTCTCGCAGAGTGACAGTTGAACCATCATCGCGAAAGGGCTTTCGCTCAATGGAAGTTGGCAGTTGTGTGAAATTCGGCCGCAGTCTAGAAAGCGCTTGCCCGTGAGCGGTACCGTCCTGGCGCCAGGTCCTGTCGCTCTTCGTCTTTCTCCCTCTGCCGTCCCGTCGTCCCGTTGGAGGAGCCGCACATGAGACGTCTCACCATCGCCGTCCCGCTGCTGGCGGTGGCCGCCGCCGGTGCGCTGTCGGCCGCCCCGGCCCAGGCCCGCGCGGGGCGGCCCGCCCTGGGCGTGGAGAACTGCACGGCGACCGCCTGTCACTTCGACGTCCCGCCGGGCACGTACGACGTCAGGGTGCAGCTCGGCGGTGCCACCTCGGCCAGTACGTCGATCAGTGGCGAGACCCGCCGCTCCCTGCTGCCCGAGACCGCCACCGAGGCCGGTCGACGCGTGGCGCGCGGCTTCACCGTGAACGTCCGTACTCCCGAGGGTGAGCCGACCGGCCCCGAGGGCACGCCGGGCCTGGACCTCGTCATCGGCGGTTCGGCGCCCGCGCCGGCCGACATCCGGGTGACCCCGGCCGCCCTCCGAGGACTCGGCTCCGCCCGGCCGGGGGACGGCCGCACGCGCACCCGGCAGATCTTCCTGGTCGGCGACTCGACCGTCTGCGACCAGCCCGCCGACCCCTACTCCGGCTGGGGCCAGCAACTGCCGCAGTACTTCAGGAAGGGCCTCTCCGTCGCCAACTACGCCGATTCCGGGGAGAGCACGGTCACCTACCTCGCCGACCCGGCGCTCTTCCCGACCGTCCAGCCGCTGATCCGCGAGCACGACCTGGTGCTCATCCAGCTCGCCCACAACGACAAGACGACCGACGAGGCGACCTACAGGGCGAACCTGGAGGCACTGGTCGCGGGCGTCCGCGCCCGGGGCGGCGAGCCCGTGCTCGTCACGCCGATCGTCCGCCGCTGGTTCAACGCGGACGGCACCCTGAACAACGGCACCGCGCTGCTGGTGAACGGTCTGGGCGTGGACCATCCGGCCGTCATCCGCTCGGTGGCCGCCGCCGAGAGCGTGCCGCTCATCGACCTCACGGCCAAGACCAAGGCGCTCGTCGAATCACTCGGCGTCGAAGGTTCCAAGGCGATTTATCTCTACAACGAGAAACGCGACAACACCCACACCTCCGTGCACGGCGCCACGGTGTACGCGGCGCTGGTCCGTGACGAACTCCTCGCCCTGCATCTGGTGCCCAGGGCTCTGGTGAGGGTGGGATAGCCCCTGGGGCGTCCCGACCGGAACCGGGGCGCCCCAGGTATCGACCCCGGCCGTGCCGTCCGGGGGTCCGGACGCTCCGGCACGGTGAGGTGCCCGGAGGTCCTGACGCTCCGGCGTGACGAGGTGCCCGGCTGCGCCGAGGACGTCCGGCACAGCCCAGACAGGAGGCCGATGTGATGCCCGCAGACCCGCCCGAGGACCGCACCCTCAGCCCGTACACCGGCTGCACCCGCGCCCATTGGGAGGCGGCGGCCGATTCCCTGCTCGCCGCGGTCGCGCCGTACGCCACCGAGGACGGGGCCCTCTACCACTTCCCCGGAGAGCACACGAGCACGTCCGGCAGGCTCTCCGACGGCCTGGAGGGCTACGCCCGTACGCTGCTGCTGGCAGGCTTCCGCCGTGACGAGAAGGTCCTGGAGAGGTACGCGCGGGGACTCGCCGCCGGTGCGGCGGGCGTCTGGCCCCGTGTCGAGGACCGCGGTCAGCCGCTCGTCGAGGCCGCGTCGATCGCGCTCGCGCTGCGGCTGACCCGGCCGTTGCTGTGGGACCGCCTGGACGACGCCGTACGGCAGCGGGCCGCCGAGTGGCTCGGCGACGCGCTGACGGCCGAACCCTGGCCCTGCAACTGGGAGTTGTTCCCGGTGACGGTCGGCGGTTTCCTCCAGGAGGTCGGATACGAGCCGGAGGCGTCCCGCGCCGCGATCGACCGAGGCCTGGAGCGCATCGAGCAGTGGTATGTCGGCGACGGCTGGTACACCGACGGCCACGGGCGCAAGTTCGACTACTACAACGGCTGGGCGATGCACCTGTACCCGGTGCTGCACGCGTGGCTGGCGGACGACACCCGGCTGCTCGACCTGTACGCCGGCCGGCTGGATGCCCATCTCGCGCACTACGCCCGCCTGTTCGGCGGTGATGGCGCGCCGGTGCTCCAAGGCCGTTCGCTCACCTACCGCTTCGCGACCGCCGCCCCGCTGTGGCTCGGCGCGCTCACCGGCCGTACGCCCCTGTCCCCGGGTGAGACCCGCCGTCTCGCCTCGGGCGCGCTGCGCTACTTCCTCGACCGGGGCGCGGTCGACGACAGCGGCCTGCTCACCCTCGGCTGGCGGGGCCCCGACGAGGCGTTCCTGCAGCACTACTCCGGCCCCGCCTCGCCGTACTGGGCCGCCAAGGCCTTCGTCGGTCTGCTGCTGCCCGCGGAGCACGAGGTCTGGACGGCCAGGGAGGAACCGGGTCCGACGGAACGCGCCGACGCCGTCACCCCGGTCGGACCTCCGAACTGGCTGTTGCAGTCGACGAGTTCGGACGGCCTGGTCCGACTCCACAACCACGGCAGCGAGGACGTCCGCTATGACCCCTGCTACACCCGGCTCGCCTACTCGACGGTGACGGAGCCCTCGCCGTCGTACGACAACAGTGTGATCGTCGGTGCCGACGCGAGCCGTACGGGGATCGAGCCGCTGGGCGTCGGGGAGGGCTGGGCGGCCTCCCGGCACACCGTCTCGGAGGGCGTCGAGGTCGCCTCCCTCGTGGTCGCGCGGGGTGCTGTGGAGGTGCGGGCCCACCTGGTGTCGGGCGCTGCCCCCGGGACGTCGGTACGGGTCACGGGCTGGGCCGCGCGCGACGGCGCGCGCGCCGAACTCCTGCCCGTGCACGGCCTGTCGGGAGGGGGGTACGGCGTCGCCGGGGACGACGCCTCGCTCTTCGTGGCCCTGGTCCGCCTGACCGCCGAGCGCGACCCCCTCCCGCTGAGGGACCTGGTGTCCGTACGGGTGACGGCGCCCGCGGACGGGAGGCCGGGAGCGTACGACCTGACGGTGACCTGGACCCGGGAGGAGACGGCGGGCTTCCGGTTCGACGGTTCCGGCGGCCTCGACGGGTTTGACGGCCTCGACGGTTCCGCCGGGAGGGAAGGTACGCCGGCGGGGCTCTTGGGGCCCTCGGTGACGGCGCGGCGACGACTCGTGGGAGACGGGACCCTGAGCGGCGACGGCACCGCGGGGATTCCCTAGAGTTCGGGTGAGGCGGAAAGCGATCCGCCGGGGGAGGGGGAGCGTGCCATGGGTGGGTCGGACCAGGGTCGGGGCCAGGGCGGCAGTGGCCCGGTCGACGCGGAGCAGATGATCGCGGAGGCGCGGAAGGCGTTCTTCGTGATGTTCGGGTTCCTCGTGATCGTCTGGCTGGTGCAACTGGCCAACTACGCGGACCACTACGCCCTCTCCCGGGACCACGGGGTGGTGTCCGGAGACTTCGGCACACTGCCCGACATCCTCAGCGCTCCCTTCCTGCACTGGAGTTGGGAGCACATCGAGAGCAACTCCGGACCGCTGTTCGTCTTCGGGTTCCTCGCCGCCTACCGAGGCGTGGTCCGCTTTCTCGGGCTGAGCCTGCTCGTGGCGGTGACCAGCGGGCTCGCGGTGTGGTTCTTCGAGCGCGGCGGTGTGGACACGGTGGGGGCCAGCGGCCTGATCTTCGGTTACTTCGGCTATGTCGTGGTCCGCGGGATCTTCGACCGGCACCTGATCGACACCCTGATCGGTGTCGTCATGGCGGCCTCCTTCGCCTACCTCCTCACCGTCGCCGTACCCGGCACACCGGGGGTGAGCTGGCTCGGACACCTCGGTGGTCTGATCGGCGGTCTGGCCGGGGCGTGGCTCTTCCGGGACCGCGGCCCACGCCCCCTCCCGCCCTCCCGGTCCGACGGCGACGGACGGGCTCCCGCGCGCCGCACCCCGCAGGCAGACACCGGCAACCCGCGCGCGGACCTGCACAAGGAACTGGGCGATCTGGGGCTGCTCTAGCGGGGGCGGTCCCGCGGGCCGGAACCCGGGATCGTGGTGGCCGCCGTACGGCGTTGCCGCACCGCGGCGCTCAGCACCCCGCGGCCGGTCTCACACGCAGCAGCAGCAGTAGACATGGGCGCCCGCCATCCGGGCCCGGCGTGCCAGGACTGTGAACATGTCGACCGAGTCCTTGACGGCGAGGTAGTCCGCGAAGTCGACCTCCTCGATCTCGTACCACTGGGCCGCCACCATCGGTACGGCCTCCTCGGGAAGGTCGGCGAGGATGTCCCGCCAGCGGTCGGGGAGTTGCTGGAGGATGATGCCTGCGTTCCAGGGGGAGTCGGGATCGGTGGGCTCGCCCTTGGGGTACGGCAGGTCGGGCCAGACCAGTTCCGGCTGGTCCTGCTGATCGGTGGAGTTGACGCCCTCGGCGTAGGCGACCAGTTGAGCCAGGACGACGTTCGGGTCCAGGCCCTTCGTGCCGAACCGGTCCGCGCCCGTCTCCGGAAGCGACGTCCCGCCGGGCCGGTCGTCGTCCGGGCCGATGGCCTGACGCACGGCCGTCGTGTGGTCGGTCGCGTGGAAGTAGTCGTACAGCACACCCATGTCGGCCTCCGTCCTTCACCGTGTCCTGGGATCAAAGTAGATCAGGCGGCACTGACATCGGTGCGGCGTCCTCGTTTCCCTCTCTGCTCCTCGCGCGCAGGCCGAGGGCAGTGAGAATCCGGGACCGCCGTGCCGTCCGGACTACGCGCAGGTGCAGGCGCTCAGCGCCCGGCGCGGCGATTCCCAGCACCGCGGGAACCACCAGGTACACCCCGCAGCAGGCCACGACCACCGCCATCAGGAGGCACCCGGCGACCGCGCAGCGGCGCAGGGCGCTGCGCCGGGGGAGCAGCACGACGGCAGCCGTCGTCCCGGCCAGCGTCACCGCGGCCAGACATGCCGAGGTCGCCCGGAGCAGCGCCTCGAGGCCGATCACGCCCCGCGCGGCGATCAGCAGGACCGCCGCGCAGACGACGGCGAGGAGGGCCAGGCTTCCCCGGACGCCACAGGTCGCCGGCAGGGGGAGCGACCCGGACCGCACGAGTGCCGAACCCAGCCGGGCCCCGCCCGCCAGATACGCGTTGACGGCGCCGGCCCCAGCCCGGTCCGGGGCTCGTCCGACCCCGTCGCGTTCGTACGTTCATCGGTACGGCTCCCCACTCACTGTTCGGCATCGTGGGCCGAACGTAGACAGGGAGTGTGATCGTCGGACGATCTGCCGAATTCAATTCGGTGGAATGGGAAGAGTGGCGGTCATGGATGAACTTGATTCGGCGATCGTGGAGCACCTTCAGCGCGATGCCCGGCAGACCAACCGGGACTTGGCCCGCCAGCTAGGCATCGCCCCGTCGACCTGCCTGGAACGGGTGCGGGCGCTGCGCAATCGCGGCGTGATCACCGGGTATCACGCGGCCGTCGACCTGCGCGCCCTCAACCGCCCTGTCCAGGCCCTGCTGTCCGTGCAGGTGCGGCCGCTCAGCCGCGAGGTCATCGAGGGCTTCAAGCGGTACGCCGCCGGTCTCCCCGAAGTCCTGTCGGTCTTCGTGGTCGCGGGCAGCGAGGACTTCCTCGTCCATGTCGCCGTCCCGGACGTCGACCAGCTGCACTCCTTCCTGCTGGACCGCTTCAGCAAGAGACGCGAGATCGTCACCTTCCGCAGCTCGGTGATCTACCAGCATCTGAGCAACCCGGTGACCAGCCCCCTCGGACCCACCGGCACGGAGTGAGAGGCGCCGGTCAGGCCCGGTCCCCGTCCTCGGCGCCGGGCCAGTTCTCCAGGGCGACGTGCAGCGCGTCCAGCGCGTGCCGCCACGAGGTCTCCACGGAGCGCGGGGCGCCGAATCCGCCGATCGCCTCGAGGTTGCAGTAGCCGTGGAACGTGCTGCGCAGCAGGCGTACGGCGTCGGTCAGATCGGGCTCGGACAGCCCGTAGGCCCGGAGCATGCCGTAGGTGACCTCGGCGGTGCGGTGGTAGGTCGTCGTCCCGGCGACGAGGGCGGGGTCGAGCTGGGTGTGGGTGGCCCGGTAGCGACCGGGCCGCTCCAGCGCGTACGCCCGATAGGCGTCGGCGAAGGCGACGAGCGCGTCCTTTCCGGCCCGTCCGGCCACGGCGAGGGCGATCCGGTCGATCATCTCGCCGGACGCGAGCAGCGCGATGCGCTCGCGCAGCTCCCGTACGTTCTTCACGTGCGCGTACATGCTCGCGTCCTTGACCCCGAACTGCCGGGCCAGCGCCGCCACGGTGACGTTCTCGAAGCCGATCTCGTCCGCGAGATCGGCCGCGGCCAGCACGACCCGCTCGGTCGTGAGCCCGGCACGAGCCATGAGGACCACCTTTTCGCCACAGACTGTTTCCTAGGGAACCCAGGCGAAACCCTAGTCCCGGAGGACCGCCAACTCCACGGAAGTCCTGACGCAACGGGCATCCGGAACGTCAACAGGCTTTTCGGTAAGGGCAGTTGACCGATCCAGGTCGTCCGGCGAACACGAGGGCGCCGCCCGCCGTTCATACGCCGCGCGGAATCTCCTCATGACGCCCCCGCAGGGGCGGGGCGGAATTCAGGAGGCGGTCATGGGGCACACGCACGGACACGAGCACGGGCATCACCACCATCACGACCACGAGGAGACGGGCGCCCCGCTGCCCGCCGCCTTCGACACCGCCGTGCCCGACGAGGACCTCACCCCCGAGCAGCAGTCGCGCCGCTCACTGCTGCGTCGCGCGGGACTGCTCGGCGCCGGCCTCGCCGCCGGCAGCGTCGTCGCGCAGGGGGCCGCCGCCCCCGCGTACGCCTCGACGGGCGGCAGACGCAAGAACGGCTTCCTGTGGCTGGCCGGCGACCACCACATCCACACCCAGTACAGCAGCGACGGCAAGTACCGCGTCGGCGACCAGGTCCGCCAGGGTGCCGCGCACGGCCTGGACTGGATGGTCATCACCGACCACGGCAGCGTGACGCACGCCAAGATCGGCGTGGACAAGGTCAACCCGGACATCCGGGAGGCCCGGGACGCCCACGAGGACACGCTCGTCTTCCAGGGGCTGGAGTGGAACATCCCGGCCGCCGAGCACGGCACCGTCTTCGTCCACCCGGGCCGCAACGAGGTCGCGGTCCTCAAGCAGTTCGAGACCGACTACGACGGCAGCGTCAAGAACGCCTCCGACTCGACGCCCGCCAACGAGGCGCTCGCCATCGCGGGCCTCAACTTCCTTTCCGACCAGGTCCAGCGGCGCCGCGTCAAGGACATCCTGATGCTCGCCAACCACCCCGCCCGCAAGGGACTCGACTCCCCGCACGAGATCCGCGCCTGGCGCGACGCGACCCCCGCGTCCCACCAGATCGCGGTCGGCTTCGAGGGCGCGCCGGGGCACCAGGGCGGCGGCATCGAGAAGACGTACGGCATGGGTGTCGCGCGCGGTCTGTACGACAACAGCCCGAGCGCCAACTCCTTCGCCGGGTACCCGCTGGAGAGCTACCGCACCTGGGGCGGCTTCGACTGGATGACCGCCACCGTCGGCGGCCTGTGGGACAGCCTCCTCGCCGAGGGCAAGCCCTGGTGGATCACCGCCAACTCCGACTCCCACCAGGTCTACACGGACACCGCCGTACGCGGCGGACCGGACAGTGACTTCGACGCCAACGGCCGGCACACCGACCCGGTCTACGGCGGCAGGATCGACCTCACGCAGGGCGACTACTGGCCCGGCCAGTACAGCCGTACGCACGTCGGCTCCGACGGTTTCTCGTACTCCGCCGTGATGGACGGCATCCGCGCCGGGCGTGTGTGGGTCGACCACGGGCAGCTCCTCAGCGGTCTCGACGCCCGGGTCTCGGGTGGCGGACGCTGGGCCACCCTCGGCGGCGCGCTGCACGTGCGCAAGGGCACCCGGGTCACCCTCACCGTCGACGTGGGACTGGCCGGCGGCCCCAACTGGGCGGGCTTCGTACCGAAGCTGGCGCGCGTCGACGTCATCCAGGGCGATGTGACGGGCGCGGCCGCGGACCGGGACACGATCACCGCGCCCACCGCGCGGGTCGCCAAGTCCTACGAGGTGAACAAGTCGGCTGGCACGGTCCGCCTCACCTACGACCTCGGCGCCGTCGACCGTCCCGTGTACGTCCGTCTGCGCGGCACCGACGGCAACCGTTCCGCCGTCGGCCTGAGGGGCGCGGCGGTCGACCCGGTGGGTCCGGCCGTGGACGTCCTCGGCGACGCCGACCCGTGGACGGACCTGTGGTTCTACTCCAACCCGGTGTGGGTCCTGCCGTCGTGAGCGAGTGGTACGTCGTCGGAGTCGACACCGGTCATACGGGAGCCCTGCGGGAGGCCGACCACCTGCTGCTCGCGCTCGCGGTCGAACTCGGTCTCCGGGAAGACGTGTTGGGCTGCACCCATCACGTACGGGACGGACGGCGGCCGCACACGGCCCTGTCCTTCGCCGTGCCGTCGGAGCGTGCGGCTCGCGCGATCCGGCAGCGGCTCACGGAGAGGGGGTCCGGTCCCGGCACCGGTCCCGGGGTCGTCCGGGGCGTCGCCTTCGCCGGTGAGCTGCACGGGCCCGACGAGCTCGCGGCCGGAGCCGCCCATGCCGCCGCGGAGCACACGGCGCGCACGGGCGGCCGCGCCGTCCTCTACCCGGGGGCCGACGCCCTCACCGGGGCGGTGACCGTCGCGCGGCTGCTGGAGGTGTCGGCGGTGGACCGGGTCGCCGTCCTCGGCTCGCCCGGAGGCGCTGATCCGGAGGCGAAGCTGGTCACCCGTGAGCACGTCCGTCCGGAGTGGCGCGACGGTCGCCTCGTCCTCGCGGCGATGCCGGCCGCGGGCGGCACCCTCGTCCCGTTCGAGGTGCCGGACCCGACGCCCTGCTGCGCCGACCACTGAGGCCGGCCGGCGACCGACAGGGCAGGTGCTGCCGCGTGGCCGGACGGCGGAAGAGCCGTCCGGCCACGCTCGGTACACGGACGTCAGTCCTGGATCTCCGCGAAGACGAACGAGAACTCCGCTGCCTCCGCCCGCAATTGGTACCGGGGAAGCGTGCCGGGACCGCACGACTGCGACCCGATGCCCTGTTGGCCGTGGTCGAGGTTGACCCAGACCGTGTCACCGGGGCGCAGATCGGTCGGATGGTCCGCGGCGTCCAGTTCCTCGGACGTCCAGCGGCGTGCGGTGAACCAGAAGTCCGGGTCGCCCTCGATCCGCAGGCCGCCGATCTCGGCCCAGCGGACGTCGGGCCGGGCGCCGTTCTCCTGCGGGCGCACGTACGGCGTCTGCATCGCGTCCACCGTCGAGTGCCAACGGCCCTTCATGGAAGCCGACTTGGTGTCCGGATATCCCTCGCCGGGTCCACCGCCGAACCAGGTCACGCGGTCGGCGGAGCCCGCGAGCCCGAGCCGGACGCCGAGCCGCGGCAACGGGAGTTCCCACTGGCCCTCCGGTGCCACGGACACGGTCAGCCGCAGCCGCGTGCCGTCGGAGGTCCACCGGTACACCGTGCGCAGGCCGGCCTCCCGGGCCGCGGGCGCCACCCGGGTGCGTACGGTCAGGGCGTCGTCGTCCGGCTCCACCCCGTCCAGCCGGTGCCGCATCCGGTGCAGGCCCAGAGTGCGCCACAGCGGGCCGAAGCGGGCGTCCGGCTGCCAGGGCGCGCCGTTGTCGTTGTCGGTCGGGGCGCGCCATACGTCGAGGCGTGGCCCGCGGACCTCGACCCCGCCGATGGTCAGCAGCGCACCGGTGCGGGAGTCGAAGGTGCCCGGCCCCAGGGTGATCACGCGCTCGCCCCGCACCGGACCGCCGGACGGCAAAAATCGTGTCAACACCGGCTCTGTGACGGGTAGTTGGGTCCAGGCGACGACATGGCCGCGCGGCCCCCAGGCCGTCTCCTCGGCCAGCACCGCCCGGACCGTCCACTGGGTCTCGGAGCCCCTCGGGTCCGCGGGCGGCGTCGGCAGCTTGACGTCGGCCGATTCGCCCGGTGCCAGCGCGGGCACCGGGAGCGGGCCCGACTCGGCGGTCTCGCCGTCCACTTGGTACGACCACTCGAAGGCCAGCGCGGAAAGGTCCGCGAAGTCGTACCCGTTGGTGACGCGCACGGTGCCGTCCGAGGCCGCGACCGCTTCCCGGCCCCGCTCGGAGTCGAGAGCTGAGCCCCCACCGTCGATGCGGACGGGCTCGATCACCTTCTTGTACTCGACGAGCCCGGGGGACGGCGTCCGGTCCGGGAAGAGAAGTCCGTCGCAGACGAAGTTCCCGTCGTGCAGTTCCTCGCCGAAGTCCCCGCCGTACGCGAACCCGTACCGCTCGTCCTTGATGCCGTGGTCGATCCACTCCCAGACGAAGCCGCCCTGGACGCGGTCGTACGAGCTGAAGAGGTGCTGGTAGTCCGCGAGTCCGCCGGGTCCGTTGCCCATGGCGTGTCCGTATTCGCAGAGGATGAAAGGCAGCTGACGCCGCTTCAGGCCGCCGCCGTCCAGACGCCGGCCGATCCGCTCGACCTCGGCGTGGCCGGCGTACATCCGTGAGTAGACGTCCGTGTCGCGGCAGTCGAGATCGCCCTCGTAGTGGATGAGCCGTGAGCTGTCGCGGCCCCGGATCCACTCTGCCATGGCGGTGAGTCCCCGTCCGGTACCGGCCTCGTTGCCGAGGGACCAGAGGACGACCGAGGGATGGTTCTTGTCGCGTTCGACCATGCGCGCGGCCCGGTCGAGCAGTGCGGGTGTCCAGCGCGGGTCGTCGACGGGGTTGTCGCGCCAGCCCTGTTCGGTGAAACCGTGGGTCTCCAGGTCGCACTCGTCGATGACCCACAGACCGTACTCGTCGCACAGGTCGAGGAACGCGGGGTGCGGCGGGTAGTGCGAGGTGCGCACGGCGTTGATGTTGTGCCGCTTCATCAGCAGCACGTCCGCGAGCATCGTCTCCGGATCGAGGGCGCGGCCCCGCTCCGGGTGCCATTCGTGCCGGTTGACGCCCTTGAAGAGGACCGCCGTGCCGTTGACCTTGATCAGACCGTCCTCAAGGGCGACAGTACGGAAGCCGATACGCAGCGGGACGCGCTCACCCTCGGTGACCAGTTCGCCGTCGTACAGCCGGGGCGTCTCGGCCGTCCACGGCAGCACCGGCACGATGACCGGCGTGCCGGTCACGACATCGATGTCCAGGGCGGGCACGAGCACCCGCCCGTCGACGTCGGAGTCGACGCGCAGGGTCCCCAGACCCTGGCGATGGTCGTAGGAGGCGTGCACGAAGAAGTCGAGCGCGCCGCCCGCCGGGCGGTGCAGCAGGGTGACGTCACGGAAGATGCCCGGCAGCCACCACTGGTCCTGGTCCTCCAGGTAGGAGCCCGCCGACCACTGGTGCACCCGGACCGCGAGCACGTTGCCGCCCGGCTTCAGCAACTGGCCCACGGCGAACTCGTGCGCCAGCCGCGAGCCCTTGAACTCGCCCAGGTCCGTGCCGTTCAGCCAGACCCGGGCGCAGGACTCGACCCCGTCGAAGCGCAGCACCGAACCGCCGTCCCCCGGCCAGTCGGGCGGCAGGTCGAAACGGCGCAGGTGGTCACCGGTCGGGTTCTCGGTGGGCACGCGCGGCGGGTCGACCGGGAACGGATAGAGGTGGTTGGTGTAGATCGGTGAACCATGGCCTTGCAGCACCCAGTGGCCGGGGACCCGGACCTCGGCCCAGCCCCCTGGCTCGTACCCCTCGGCCGCGAAGGAGTCGTCCTCGGCGTCGGCGGTGGGCGAGAGCCTGAAGCTCCAACTTCCGTTCAGAGACAGGGACCTGGCGTCCGAGGCCGCGTACCAGGAGCGTGGCGGCAGGGCGCCGCTGCCGGGGGAGACGTCCTCGACGTAGTCGGTGGTGGTGGGAGAGGCCGGTTGTCCGGGAGAGGTGCGGAAAGACATGCGTCTCCTAGGTCAGCCCTTGATGCCGGTCTGCGCGATTCCCTGGACCAGCCAGCGCTGGAGGAAGAGGAACACGAACACCAGGGGCAGGATGGAAATGGCCGTGGCCATGAAGATCAGATGGAAGTTGACGGTCTGGTTCGTCATGTACGAGGACAGGGCGACCTGGACCGTCCAGGCGTCCGGGTCCTGGCCGATGACCAGCGGCCACAGGAAGGCGTTCCAGCCGCTGATGAACGTGATGGTCGCGATCGCGGCGAAGAAGTTCAGCGAGTTCGGCACGACGATGCGCCAGTAGGCGCCCCAGTAGCCGAGCCCGTCCATGCGCGCCGCCTCCTCCAGTTCCTTCGGGAACCCCAAGAAGTACTGCCGGAAGAGGAAGCACGTGAAACCGCTGAAAAGCCCCGGAATGATGAGACCGCGAAGACTGTCCACCCAGCCCAGCGACGAGACGAGCACGAAGCTCGGCACGAAGGTCACGGCGGAGGGGACCATCAGGGTGACCAGCACCCCGTAGAAGACCTTGTTGGCGTGTCTGTACGGGATCCGCGCGAGGCCGTAGCCGGCGAGCGAGCAGACCAGCAGGGTGCCGAGGGTGTGGAGCACTCCGACGACGGCGGAGTTCCACAAGGAGCGCGCGAAGGGGACCGTGGGGTCGTCGAAGAGCTCGCCGATGTTGCCCCACTTGAGGTCGGTGGGGAAGAACTGCCAGTTCTCGCCGGTGATGGCGGCGTCGGTCGACAGGGCGTTGCGCACGAGCAGATAGAAGGGGACGAGGAACAGCAGACCGGCGACACCGGTGGCGACGTACAGGCCGGTGCTGCCGAGGACTCCGCCCCGGTCCCGCCGGCGCTTTTGTGGCGCGGCGGCGTGGGCCTTGCGGCCCGGCATGACGGCGGTCACTCGGCTTCCTCCCCGCGTCCGAATCCCATGAACCTGCCTTGGAGCAGGGTCACCATGCAGATCAGCAGGGTGAGGATGACCGCGCCCGCGCTGCCCGCGCCGTAGTCCTGGGCCTGCCCCAGCGCCGTGTAGTACAGCTCGACGAGCGGGGGCCGGCCCCAGGTGGTCTTGGACAGCAGGTTGAAGAACTCGTCGAAGGCCTGGTAGGCGGCCACGAGGAGCAGCAGGATCACGGCCGTCGAGGTGGCCCGCAACTGCGGCAGGGTGATGTGGCGGAAGGTCTGCCAGCCCGGCCTGGCGCCGTCGATCGCGGCGGCCTCGTACAGCTCCGGCGGGATGTTCTGCAGGGCCGCCAGGAAGAGGATCATGTAGAAGCCGGCCTGGAGCCACAGCCGGGCACTCACGATGACCAGCCAGTACCAGGGTGGATCGGGGTCGGCCAGCCAGGCGATGTTCTCGACCCCGAACCAGCCGAGGACGGTGTTCATCAGACCGAAGCGGACCCCGCTGAAGATGGACATCTTCCAGATCAGCGAGGCGGCGACGTAGCTGCACGCGGTCGGCAGGAAGAACACCGACCGGAAGAACGCGCGCATGAACCGCAGTCGGTTCACCAGCAGTGCGAGGCCGAGCGAGAGCGCCCAGGTCAGCGGCACGATGAACGCGGCGAAGACGGTGAACGTCACCAGGGATCCGGTGAAGTTGCTGTTCTCCAGCATCTGCCGGTAGTTGTCGAAGCCGACGAACTTGTCGGGGGTGACCGTGAAGCGCGCCTCGAAGAAGCTCAGCCACAGGCTCCAGCCGATCGGCACGTACACGAAGACCAGCAGGCCGATGAGGAAGGGGCCGGTGAAGAGCCAGAAGTTGAAGGTGGCGCCGCCCCGAAGTGCTCGCCGTGGCCGGGGCGTTGTCGCCTCGGCCACGGCGGGGCGCGAGACACCGCGTGAGGTGGTGGTCGACATGTCGCAGCCCGTCCGTCGGTCTATCCGAAGAGCTTCTTGAGCTCGCGATTGACGGTCACGTCGGCCTTGTCGAGCGCGGCCTCCGGGTCTCCGTTCTTGCGGACGCAGTTGGCGAAGACGTCCTCAAGTGCGGTGATCATGGACTGGGTCCAGCCGATGTTGTCGAAGTGCCCGTACTCACCGAAGAGTTTGACGCCCTCCGCGGGCAGGCCCGACTTGAGCTTCGTGGCGGACGCGGCGAGCGAGGCGCGCGGCGGGATGTGGAAGCCGTACGACAGCGACCAGTCCTCCTGGTACTTCTTCTGGTCGATCCAGAGCCACTTCACGTACTCCTTGGCCAGGTCGACGTGTCTGCCCTTGGCGTTGACGAACATCGACCAGCCGCCGTTGTAGACGGAGGGCTTGCCGGAGTCGGTGACCTTGGGGAAGGCGAAGACCCCGATGTCGTCGCCGAGCGCCTGCTGCATCTGCGGCATCGCCCACATCCCGCAGAACTGGATGGCGCACAGGCCCTGGTTGATCGCCGACGGGTCCCAGTAGTCGGCCGGGGCGTCGAGGAGCAGATGGCCGCTGGTGAAGAGCCCCCGCATCTTCTTCAGACCCTCCTTGACCCCCTCGGTGTGGTAAGCGATCTGGTTCTTGGCGTCGAGGGTGTCGGCGCCCGCGGACCAGATGAGCGGGTTGATGACCGCGTGCAGGTCGTTGCCGATGAACAGGCCCTTGACCTTGCCGGTCGTCAACTTCGCGGCCGCTTCGACGAGTTCGTCGAAAGTGGTCGGCACCTTGACCCCGGCCTTCTCCAGCAGGGAGGGCCGGTAGAAGAAGAACTGCGGGTCGTCGATCATCCGGACGCCGTATATCTTCCCGTCGACCGTGTGCGAGGCGATGTCGGCCGGGTTGAAGTCGTCCTTGACCGGATCGATGATGCTGCTCAGATCCGCCACCTGGCCGCTCTTGACGAGCTGGATCTGCGGGTGGAACTCGAAGAGGTCGGGCGCGCTCTTGGTGAGCAGCGAGGCGAACAGCTTGCTCTCGAAGTCGGCGCCGGTGATCCACTGTGTGCTCACCTGGGCCTTGTCGTAGGCCTTCGCGTACTTCTTGATGGCCTGCTCGGTGCCCGGCTCCCCGTAGGCGTGGAAGTACTGGACCAGCTCCTTGCCCGAACTCCCGCCCCCGGAACGCCCGTTGTTGCTGCCACACGCGGCCAGCGGCCCGAGGGCGGCGAGGCCGGCGGCGGCCCGGAGTACGGATCGACGGTCCCAGTTGCTGCTCAATGCCGACATGGTGACGTCCTTGTCTTGTCTGCGGTCTGAGTGCTGCTGCGGCTCGAATTCGCGGTGCGGTGCGGGACGTTAACCTTCTGCTAAGGCTTCGGCAAGGGGTTGGACGAAGCCGGTGCGAAGCGTTGTAGGGGGTTCGGGATACCGGACGCGCCGGGTCGCGATCCATGGTCATGGCGGGCCGCGTCGGCTCAACTCACCGCGATGCGGCCCTACTTGCGACGGGTCTCGCCGGTGGTTCCGATGCCGTCGTCACGCCGGAGGCGCGGTGCGGCTCCTCGCCGGGGTCGCCCGCTTGACCGGCCGCTGGCCGACCGACTGCAGTGCCCCTTCGAGGGCGAACGTCGCGGCACCGAGGCAGACGGGATCGCTCGGAATGGGCGAGAGGACGATCTCGGTGGCCGCGAGCGGGCGCCGCAGCGCGTGCCGGGCGACGGCCTCTCGCACCTCGCGCAGCAGCGGTTCGCCGAGCGTGGCGGCGACCCAGCTGCTCAGCACGACCACCTCGGGGTTGAGCAGGTTGACCAGGTCGGAGATCCCGGCTCCGAGGTAGCGGGCGGTGTCGCGGACGACCTTGAGGGCGACCGGATCCTGCGCGGCGACGCCCGCCGCGAGGGCGTCGATGGTGGCGGTCTGGTCCTCCGGGTGCAGCAGGGCGCTTCCTGGGCTCAACTCCCGCAGATTCAGCATGATCCCGGGCGCCCCCACGTACGTCTCCACACAGCCGTGGTTGCCGCAGTGGCACAGCCGGCCGTCCAGCACGAGGGTGGTGTGGCCCCACTCGCCGGCGCTGTTGCTGACGCCGCGGTGCAGTCCGCCGCCGAGCGCGAGACCGGCGCCGACGCCCGTACCCAGATTGACCACCACGGCGTCACCGCGTCCGCGGGCCGCGCCGAACCACAACTCGGCGACGGCGCAGGCGCGCAGCGGGTTGTCGAGGTGGAGGGGATAGGCGATGTGCTCCGCGAGCAGATCGAGCAACGGCACGTCGTGCCAGTCCCAGTTGGGCGCGTACTCCGCGATCCCGGTGTCGCGGTCGACCTGCCCGGGGACGCTGACACCCACCCCCAGGACCCGCGCGCCCTCCACCCCGGCCTGCGCGACCACCGAGCCGACGGCGGCCGCGACATGCCCGACGACCTGCTCCGGGCGGCTCTCGCCGGGGCGCATGTCCTCGTCGGCGCGGGCCAGCACGTTCAGGGCCAGGTCGAACAGTTCGACACGGACGTACGTCTCCGCGATGTCGACGCCGATGAGGGCGCCCCCGGCCGCGTTCACCGCCACCAGCCCACGCGGCCGGCCGCCCGCGGAGTCCTCGAACCCGACCTCGGTCAGCATCCTGAGGTCGAGCAGCTCGCCCACGAGCGTGGCGACCGTGGCCAGGCTGAGCCCGGTCGCCGCCGCCAACTCCTGTCGCGAGGTGGGGGATTCCGCGATGATCTGGCGCAGCACCTCGTAACGGTTCGCGGTGCGGATGTCGCGTGATGTACCGCGCTTCATCGGTCTTCCTCCGTGGATACCCCGGCCTTCGGGCCGGGGTGGGGGTACCTCCCCCGTGATGGGGAGAAACGGACTCCTGCGGAGCAGGGCAGGCGCGCACCGGGTACATCGGCCGGCCAGATCTTCGGGCCGCCGGGGTCCGGGGACGCGCCCGGGAGCGGCACGGCGCCGATCGCCTCCCCCGTTGCCTCCGTGCCCTGACGAGGCCCGTCGGCCCCGGCGCTGCGCAAGGCTATGGCCTGCCGGGGACTTTCGACAAGGGGTTAGGAAAGGGGGCGGAGGAAGTCCCCCACGAAGGCGTTCGTGAACGTGCCCGCCGGGTCGAGCTCGTCGACCAGCGCCCTGAACCCGGCCAGCCGCGGGTACCGTTCGCGCAGCACCGTCGGCGGCACGGTGAACACCTTGCCCCAGTGCGGCCGCGGCCCGAACGGCTCAAGCGCTCGCTCGACCCGCCGTACCACCGGCAGCACGGCCTCGGTGTCCTCGACCCAGGTGAAGTGCAGGGCCACGGTGTCCCGGCCGTAGGCCGGACTCAGCCACTGGTCGTCGGCCGCCACGGTCCGCACCTCGCAGATCTGCAGCAGCGGCGCGATCGTTCCGCGGATCGCGTCCAGGGCGTGCAGCGCGGCCAGGGCGTCCGAGCGCGCCAGCAGATACTCGGACTGCAACTCGGCCCCGCTGCTCGGGGTGAACTCGGCCCGGAAATGCGGCAGTCGCTCGTGCCAGGGTCCCGGGACCCCCAACTGCTCGGTGCAGTTGCGGGCGGGCATGCCCGGCACGGGGTGCATCGCCACGGTCGCGGGCGCCGCCCACGGGAAGTCGGGCAGCGGCTGGTCCGTGCGCCGCTTGAGCCACACCTGCCGGAAGCCGGGGTGCCCCCAGTCGGTGAACAGGCTCACGCTGTACGCCGACGCCGCGACCGTCTCGAAGTCCAGTCCCTCCAGAGGGAGTTCGGTGAAAACGTGCTGGCTCACCTCGAAGTCCGGCTCCAGGTCGAGGGTGAGCGCGGTGACCACACCGAGCGCGCCCAGCGAGGTCACGGCGCCGTCGAAGCGCGCCTCACCGCGGCCGATCGTCAGGGCCGAGCCGTCCGCCGTGATCAGCTCGACCTCGCGCACGGCGGAGGCCAGCGACCCGTTCGTGACCCCGGACCCATGGGTGCCGGTGGCGACCGAGCCCGCCACGGAGATGTGCGGGAGGGAGGCCATGTTGTGCAGCGCGAACCCGCGCTCGTGGACCAGGCGGGCGAGCTCGGCGTACCGGACGCCGCCCGAGACCCGTACCGTCCGGGCGGCCGTGTCGATCTCCACCCCGGGCGGCAGCGCGGTCAGCGACAGCAGGACGCCGTCGGCGCCCGGTTCGGCGATCTCGTTGAAGGAGTGGCCGCTGCCCAGCACCCGCACCCGGGAGCTCTCCGTGACCAGCGCGCGCAGCGCGTCGAGCGAGGACGGCCGGTGCAGCTCCTTGGCCGCGTACGTGATGTTGCCGGCCCAGTTGGTCAGGGTCCGAGTCATCCCTGTCGTCCCTTCCCGTGAAGTCGCAGTACGTGGCCCGCGCGATGACCACCCGGGGAACGTACCTTGCCGGTCCGCCGAGCCGGCAGACCTGTCCGTTGACCCTCTCACGTGGCGCGATTTACGGTAGAGAGCGGTTGCTGTCGTCGGCGTCCCCGAACCGGAAGGTCACCTCCTTGCCCGAGCGTCCTGTGACGATGCCTCCCGAGCGTCCTGTGACGATGCCTCCCGAGCGTCCTGTGACGATGCCTCCCGAGCGTCCTGTGGCGATGTTCGCCATGACCGACGAGAACGTGACGCGGATCTTCCCTCCGGACGCACTCGCCCGGCTGCGCGAGCTGGTGGACATCGATCCCTCCTTGGCGGCAGGCGACCTCACCGATCCGCGGGTACGGGCTCGCCTCGCAGACACCGAGATCCTGATCACCGGCTGGGGGTGCCCGGTACTCGACGCGGGCACGCTCGACGCGGCCCCGAAACTGCGGGCCGTGCTGCACGCCGCCGGCTCCGTCAAGGGCTTCGCGACCCCGGCGGTGTGGGAGCGCGGGATCGTCGTGTCGTCGGCCGCCGCCGCGAACGCGCTGCCGGTCGCCGAGTACACGCTCGCCATGATCCTGCTCGCGGGCAAGGACGTCTTCGCCCACCGGGACCGCCTGCGCAGCGAACGGACCTTCCCCTACGGACAGATCCTCCCCGGCATCGGCAACTTCGGCCGCCGCGTAGGCATCGTGGGCGCCTCCCGCATCGGCAGGCGCGTCATCGAACTGCTCCGGCCCTTCGACCTGGCGGTGAGCCTCGCCGACCCCTACGTCGACGAGGCCGGGGCCGCCGCTCTCGGCGTCCCCCTGCTGCCGCTCGACGCCCTGCTCGCCGGCAGCGAGATCGTCACGATCCATGCCCCGCAGACTCCGGAGACCCGGCATCTGATCGGCCGCCGCGAACTCGCGCTGATGCCCACGGGATCGGTTCTCATCAACACCGCACGCGGCTCCCTGGTCGACCACGACGCATTGGTCGAGGCGCTGCGCGCCGAGCGGATCAGCGCGATCCTCGACGTCACGGACCCCGAGCCGCTCCCCGCCGACTCCCCACTGCACGACCTGCCGAACGCGTTCGTCACCCCCCACCTGGCGGGTTCGCAGGGCAACGAGGTCGCCCGGCTCGGCCTGACCGTGCTGAACGAGGCCGAACGCCTCCTGTCGGGAGGGGAGCTTGAGTTCCGGATCGACCCGGAGGGCCTGGAGCGGGTCGCCTGAGCGGGGTGCTTGTGCTGCCCCTGGCGGTGCTTGCAGGGGGGCCGCCTGCCGGGGGAGCCTCTCCTCGGGGTGCCCCGCCCGGTACGCGTCACACGGCAGGCCGTACGCCGTCGGTGGGAAGCCGCCCGGCCGGGCGGGCGAAGAACCCTGCGGTCGTCGCCACGAACCGCTCCGCGTCGTCGAGCCACGGAAAGTGTCCGGCCCCGGGCCGGACGACCAGCTCGGCGTGCGGGAACAGCGCGGCGATCCCGGCCATCGCGGGAGGCGGGGAGTTCAGGTCGACCTCCCCGGCGAGCACCAGCACCGGGGACGCCAGACGGGCGAGCGCCGCCCGGGTGGCGTCCGGGGTGAACGCGCCGTCGGCGTAGCGGGCCGCGGCCTCGTGGTTCTTGTGCGCGTCCTCCGCGTCCCGGTGCGCCCGCGCGGCCTCGTCCCAACGGCCGTACCAGAAGGGGGCGATGGCCCGGAACGCGGCGGCGTCCCCGTTCCCGGAGACGATCGCCTCCAGTGCCGCGAACGCATCCGGGAACCACGGCTCGTCCCGGCGCAGCAGCGCGGTCGCCCGTCTGACCTCCGGGGCGATCTCGATCCCGACGGCGTGCACGCTCGGCGTGATCAGCGCGAGCCGCGCGACGCGCTCCGGATGGCGCTGCGCGTAGAGCAGCGCCAGATTCGTCCCGGCGGAGTGCGCGAGCAGGTCCATCCGGTCGAGGCCGAGGTGCTCGCGCAGCGCCTCGACGTCGTCGACGAGCCGGTCGCAGCGGTACGAGGCCGGGTCCGCCGGGATCGCGGACCCACCGGTCCCGCGCGGGTCCGGCATGATCAGCCGCCGGTGCGCGGACAGCCCGCCCAGGTCCCCGAGATAACCGCAGTCCTGCATCGGCCCGCCGGGCAGACACACCACCGGTGAGCCGTCCCCGAAGGTGTCGAACGCCAGCTCGGTCCCGTCGTACGTGGTGAAGGAAGGCATGGCGACGACTCTCGCAGCGGCGCCCGGACGGAGCAAACGAGATCCGGCCCCGCGGCGGGCGTCGCGCGGCGCGAGGGGACCCGGCACGGCCGATGTCCGGGCGGGGGCATACCGTGAGGAGTCGAACACGACAGACGAAGCTGGTCGGGAGCGAGGAGATCGGGATGGGCAGCCGCACCGCGCTGGTCGAGGATCTGATGGAGCGGTTCCCACACGTGCCGCGGGAAGCCGTCATCAAGGAGGACCTGCTCCGCGGGGGCGTGGCCTTCGACGCCTCGGCCCTCAGCGACAACGAGAGCGGCGAGGTCAAACCGAAGTCGTACTTCATCTTCTCCTTCGACCACGGCACCCTGCCCGAGCTCGGTGAGGCCGCGCTGCGGCGCCCGCCCGAGGAGATCATCCTCACGGGCGGCCCGTACGACCTGCGCCGCACCGTGGTGTCCGTGCGCGTCAATCCCGCCTCGCCGTACCGCGTCGCCGCCGACGACGAGGGCGTCCTCGGGCTCTACCTCGACGGGAAGCGGATCTCCGACGTCGGGGTGCCGCCGATGCCCGAGTACTACCGGCACACCCTCTCCAACGGGAAGTCCGTGATGGAGGTGGCCCCGACCATCCAGTGGGGCTACCTCATCTACCTCACCGTCTTCCGCGTGTGCCAGTACTTCGGCGCCAAGGAGGAGTGCCAGTACTGCGACATCAACCACAACTGGCGCCAGCACAAGGCCGCCGGCCGCCCGTACACCGGTGTGAAGGACGTCGAGGAGGTCCTCGAAGCGCTGGAGATCATCGACCGCTACGACACCGCGAAGGCGTCGACTGCCTACACCCTCACGGGTGGCGCGATCACCAAGACGGTCGCCGGGCGTGATGAGGCCGACTTCTACGGGCACTACGCCAAGGCCATCGAGGAGCGGTTCCCGGGGCGGTGGATCGGCAAGGTGGTGGCCCAGGCGCTGCCGCGCGACGACGTGCAGCGGTTCAAGGACTACGGCGTGCAGATCTACCACCCCAACTACGAGGTGTGGGACCGCCGGCTGTTCGAGCTGTACTGCCCCGGCAAGGAGCGCTACGTCGGCAGGGACGAGTGGCACAAGCGCATCCTCGACTCCGCCGAGATCTTCGGCGCGCGCAACGTGATCCCCAACTTCGTCGCGGGCGTGGAGATGGCCGAGCCCTTCGGCTTCACCACGGTCGACGAGGCCATCGCGTCGACGACCGAGGGGCTGCGCTTCTTCATGTCGCACGGCATCACGCCCCGCTTCACCACCTGGTGCCCCGAGCCGACCACCCCGCTGGGCAAGGCCAACCCGAACGGCGCGCCGCTGGAGTACCACATCCGTCTGCTGGAGGCCTACCGCGCCACGATGGACGACTTCGGGCTCAAGTCGCCGCCCGGATACGGAGAGCCCGGTCCCGGCCGAGCGGTCTTCTCCGTCAGCTCCTTCATGGACAGCCTGCCCGCGCGGGAGCCCGCCTCCCAGGTGTGACCCGCGTCCCCGAGGCGCACCCCGCACGGCCCGGACGTCATCCGTACGTCCGGGCCGTAAGCGTCGTGCTATGCCCGTATCGCGCCCATACTGAGCCCGCACCGCGTCCGTACCGAGAGCTGTCCTGCCCGAGGAGTGGCGGGTTCTGTGAAAGTTGAAGCAATCGGTCCCTGCCGGCCCGCGTTCCGTACGACACTCAGCCGACCGGAGTCGGACGGTCCGCGCGCGTAGGGCAGTTCACCGGAACCGGTCGGTCCACCGTGTGATCGCGTGACCGCGATATGTGACTGCGTCGCTTGTCAGTTGTGTCGAACGCGTGAAAGGCTCTGGCCCGTTGTCGAGACGGTCCCCAACTCCAGCCGAATCAGGGCGAGTTGGGCGTTGTGCGAAGTTGCGCATGGAAGCAATCGATGCAGGAGCCCCCCCATGTCAGACCTGCCGACCCCCCAGGATGCCGCCGAGGCCGCGCTGTTCTCGGAATGCTGGGACGCGGTCCTGTCGTACGCCGATCTGTGCACGTCCGGCTCCGCCGCGGCCACACAGTTGGCCACCGAGGCGTTCACCCATGGCATTCATGAGGCGCGGTCGGTCATGGCCCGCACGAAGAACACCGGCCGCAGAACCCCCCGGCTGCCCCGGATTCCCTTGCTGCTGAACTCGGTTCGGACCACCGCCACGGCCTGGGAGGCGCACGGCCAGGGCCACCGGCTGGACCCCGACCTCAGACTGTGGCTCAACTCCGAGAAGGCCGCCCGATACACCGGACCTCCGTTGCACCGGCCGATCGCGCTGCGGGGCCTCCGGGATCTCCAGGAACCCGACGCGGCACTGCTGTGGCTGGTCGAGGTGGAGGCGCTCCCGTTGCCCGCGGTGGCCCGGCGCCTCGGTCTCGACCCGGTGGCGGCCGCCGAGGAACTCGGCCAGGTGCGGGCGCTGTTCAGGGACCGGTGCCATCGCAATCACCTCGACACGCCGATGGACGCGAACTGCCGCAGCTACGCCCGGCTTCTCGACGCGGTCACCCGCTCGCCGGGCGCAGAGACCCCCGAGGACCTCTCGCAGCACCTCTCCCGCTGTGTGGAGTGCGCGGAGGCCGCCGGCTGTCTGCGGCTGCATGGCGGCGGACTGCCCGCGGCGCTCGCGGGCGGGGTGATCGGCTGGGGCGGTCTCGCCTATCTGGAACGCAGGCGCCGCGCCGCCGAGGCGGGGATGGCGGGCGGGCGCAGGGACGCGGCGGTGGACACCGGTATCGCCGAGGCCAAGGAGGCCGCGCCCAGGGTCGGACGCACCGGACTGCTGGTGGCCGCCGTCATCGTCTCCGGCCTCGCGCTCACGGTCTCCCTTATGCCCTTCGGCGCGGGAAACGACGGTGGCGCCGCCGCGCGGGGCGACTCGGCCGACCGTCAGCCGGTGGCCGAATCGGACGTGTCGTCCCCGCCGGCGACCACCCGCGCCGAGGGCTCGCTCGTCTCTCCCGAACCCGCGGACCCCAGCGCCGACGCGGGCTCGAAGCCCGCCCCCGACCCCGAACCCCAGGGGACGTCCTCGTCCTCGGCCGACACCCGCGGCAGTACTCCGGGTTCCAAGGCCCCCACGAAACCCGCGGACTCGGACTCGGCCAAGAGCCCCGCGTCCTGCGAGGTGAAGTACCACATCGTCGACGAGTGGACGGACGGCTTCCAGGCCACCGTCACCGTGACGTCCGCCGCGGCCCTCGACTCCTGGCGGATCGCCTGGACCTTCGGCGACGGCCAGCAGGTCACGCAGATGTGGGACGGCACGGTCGCCCAGAACGGCTCCCACGTGACCGCGACCGCCGCCGACTACAACAAGTCGGTCGCCGCGGGCGGGTCCTTCGCCGTCGGCTTCCTCGGCACCTGGCACGGCACGAACGCGGCCCCGGACACCTTCACCCTCAACGGCGGACGCTGTACGGCCGCTCACTGACCGGCCCGAACGGGCCCGTTTTCTCGTGCGAGGGTGCGCTCCAGCTCATCGCCGCAGAGCCGCTGCCCGGAGCGGACTCGGGCACGGGAGACCTCGCCGCCCGTCCTCAAGTCGGCACTACCCGCCGCCCGTTCTCAAGCCGGCACTTCCCGGCCGGTGCTTGTCCGGCGGGGCGCCGATGGGCCCCGTCGCTCGCGGTGGGGCCCATCGGTGTTCTCCGTCCCAGCCGTCTCCCGGTGCGGCCCGGAGGGGCTCGGAGGAAGACGGAACGGACAGCGGAGTCCGCGCGCTCGGGGCGCGTTCAGGCGTGCGGAACCAGGTTCTCCTCGGTGCCGAGGTGATCCATACCGGTGTCGGTGTACATCGTCGTCTCGCCGTCGGACCAGCGCACGACGAGGTCGTCGGTGCGGTGATCGCCGGTGAAACTGCCCGTGGTCATCACCGTGTTGTGGGTCCAGAGCCCGTTGGGGTTCTGGATGCGTGCCTCGGTGCCGAGGGCGGAGACGGAGGTGCCGACGTAGTTGTCGAGTTCACCGTCCTTCCACTGAACCATCAGGTCCCACTTCTGGTTGCCCGAGAACTCGCCGCTGGTGAGCAGTGTGGCGTTCTGCCAGGTGGAGTTGGGGTCCTTGAGCTTGTGCTCCTGTCCGAAGCTGCCCGCGCTCACATTGGTGTAGAGGGTGAGTTCGCCGTCGGACCAGCGCACCATCAGGTCGGTGACGTAGGTGGAGGCGTTGAAGCGGCCCGCGGCGATCTGGGTGGCGTGCTGCCACGTCGGATTGGGGCCGGTCATCCGGGTGCCGGTCCAGTCGAGCCCTTTGGCGCCGACGTCGCCGTAGAGCGTGACCTCACCGTCGGACCAGCGCACCATGAGGTCGAACTGGTTCGAGCCGGTGAAGTCGCCCGCGGTGATGGTCTCCGCGTGGGTCCAGGTGGAGTTGGGGGCCAGCAACCGCCGTTCGGAGACGAAGCGGCCGTGGGCGTCGTCGGTGTAGAGGGTCACCTCGCCGTCCGTCCACACCACGATCAGATCGCTGTGGCCGGCGCCGTTGAAGTCGCCCGCGGCCATGAGCCTGGCGTGCTTCCAGGTCTCGCCATTGCCCATGGAGTAGGGCAGGGGCGGCTGGTGGTAGGCGCCATGGTCGGTGTGGAGGCCGTTCTGGGCGTCGTCGTAGAGCTGGAAGAACCGGTCGCCGTGCAGCGGGCTGTAGGTGATCCGGTTGTACAGCGGGTTGTCGGCGGGCACATCGGGGCCACCCTTCAGGAAGCCGCCCACATTGCCGATGATCTGGCCGGTGTCACCCGAAGGGTCGAGCGAGGAGAACCACGGTCCACCGGAAACCCCGCCCCACATGCCGCCGCAGTCGATCTGCATCTGGTAGTAGGCCGGCAGCGGAGCCGTCGAGACGTCGGGGCAGCGGAAGGCGCGGTCCTGCGGGTTGTGGCCGATCATCGGGTAGCCGATGACGGTCACCTTGTTGACGAACCCGGGCGTGCGGACGAGGGTGTTGGCGCCCACGACGTCCTGGACCTCGCGGCCGTTGTCGGCCTTCAGGCTCCCGAACGCGAAGTCCAGGTCGGATTCGGGGCTCTTGTCCGAGGCGTACCGCGCGTCGCGGAACCACTCCTGAACCAGCCACATCCCGTACGGCTGGTCGGCTCCCGACTTCGTGTGGTCGTACTTGGGTACGAACACGGCCTTGTCGCCGACACAGTGGCCGGCGGTGAGGATGAGGTTGCGTCCTTTGCTGCGCACGACACTCGCCGTGCAGTAGTGGGCTTTCATGCCCTTGTCCGTGTTGAAGAGCACGCCGACGGACTTGACGCCGTCGAAGTGTTCGCCGTCGATCCTGGCGGCGACGGCCCGCTTCCCGCGCGGCGCCGTCCAGCCCGGTGGCCGGGCGATACGGCCTGAGGGGTCGGTCGCCGAGGCCATGCGCCGGGGCGTCCAGAAGCGGAGGGCGTTCTGAACCGTCCAGTTGTCGGCGTCGGCGTCGGCGTCGGCGTCGGCGTTGATGTTGGTGCCGGTCCCGGTGCCGGTGCCGGTGCCGGTGCCGGTCGGAGACGGCGTGATGGGCGTCGAGGGCCTCGGTACGTTGTCGGTCCCGCCGGTGGGTGCCGGCTCGGCCGTCGAGGGTCCGGTGGGCGCCTGAGCCGGTGTGGCGGCCTGGGCCACTGCGGCGTTTCCGAGCAGTAGCGCGGCGCACAGCGCGGCGGCGGTCCCCAGCCGTATTCGTGAATAACGCAAGTACATCTGCTCCAGGTCGGACACGCCGGACGGCATGGTGGGCGTCCGTGCGTGAGGTGGGCGGCCGTCGCGACGTGCGAGGCCGTGTCTTCGTTTCCACGGACTTCGATCCGCCGCTTCGGATGTCGAGCACCGCCCCCGCGTGCTACGGCAGCCGAGGTGAGCCCATCCGGACGACGATCCCGCAGACCGCCGCGCGCACATGTCGGCCCTGTGCGTCGGTCATCTCTATCGAGGCGCCGTAGTCGTTGCGAGCGGGGTGTGGTGGCCGCACATCGATGCCGGCGTCGTCTTCGGCCGGCAGGAAGCAGCTCCCGTGAGGGGAGGCGGACGTCTCGTAGAAGAGCGGGAATTCGATGCTGCGGCCGGGGTTCAGCACGTGCCGCACCGGCGCGGGCGCCTTCGGTCTCGACGAGACCGAAGGCCCCTTGCCCGCGTGGACCTCCACATCCGGGTAACCGTCGAAGGCGCACGGCGTGGTGCCGGTGTTGGCCGCGCTCAACAGGGCCGCGGACGCGTTCCTCGGGTTCCCGGTGAGACGCGTCAGTTTCCACCGCAGCTGCCGGGTTCCGCATCCGGCAGCCCGGCTTCCTCCCGCCGAGGCGGAGGCGGTTGTCCGTGACGGTTCGGTGGTCGGCCGTGCGGCCCCGTGGTCGCCGGCACCACAGGCTGTGGCAGACAGAACCAGGCCCAGACTGATGCCGATGACCGCCGCGGTCCGCCGTGCCATGAGAACTTCCCCCGGGCGAAGCCGTTCCCGCGAGGGCCGGGTGCCCCCACTCCTGCCTCCCCGACAGGGAGATGCGAACAGGCCCGGGCAGGTTCCCGGGTGCCTCGCCGGGCTCCGGGTCTGCGTGCCTGCCTGACATGGTCCGATGGGCGGCGGCCGCGCGCCCCGCCGCAGTTGTGGCACTCCGTGCGGGCCGCTGTCCGGACGGCCGCCAGGCGCGTCGTAAATCGATGGCGTCGTGGCCCGCGTGCCCCTAGAGTCGGAGCCGTTCGAGGAGTCGGAGCCGTTCGAGCGGCGACCTCGGGTTGCCGTGCCGATGTGGACTGTTTGGGAGGTGTGACCGATGGCTGTCGTTGAGATGGGCGCTGCCCGCATCCAGAAGTTCATCAAGTCCACCTTCGTGGCCGCCGGCTGACCTTCCTCTTTACTTCGCGCCGCAGTGCGCGTCGCCGGGGCCGCCCTTGTGAAGGGTCTCCCTTGACTTCCAGCTCCGCTTTCCCGATCTCGTCCGCCTCCCTGGGGCTCTCCCCGCTCGTTTCCCTCGGCTGGGACGACGCCTGGGCGGAAGAGTTCGCTCCCTACGACTCCGAAGGGCTCGTCGCGGGACGGGTGATCCGGGTCGACCGCGGCCAGTGCGATGTCGCCACCACCGACGGGGTCGTCCGCGCCGACACCGCGTTCGTGACGCCGCACGATCCGCTGCGGGTCGTGTGCACCGGCGACTGGGTCGCCGTCGAACCGTCAGGCAACCCGCGCTACGTACGGGCGTATCTGCCGCGCCGTACGGCCTTCGTGCGTTCCACCTCCTCCAAGCGGTCCGAGGGGCAGATCCTCGCGGCCAACGTCGACCACGCCGTCATCGCCGTCTCGCTCGCCGTGGAACTCGACCTCGGCCGTGTCGAACGCTTCCTCGCATTGGCCTGGGAGTCCGGCGCACAGCCCGTGGTCGTCCTCACCAAGGCCGACCTGGTTCCGGAGGCGGCGACCCTCGGGCACCTCGTCGAGGACGTGGAGACCTCCGCGCCGGGGGTTCCCGTGCTCGCCGTCAGCTCCGCGACGGGGTCGGGGCTCGACCTCCTCGAAGCCGTGCTCGCCGGCGGTACGGCCGTCCTGCTCGGGCAGTCCGGCGCGGGCAAGTCGACCCTGGCCAACGCGTTGCTGGGCGAGGACGTCATGGACGTACGGGCCACCCGCGACATGGACGGCAAGGGGCGGCACACCACGACGACCCGCAACCTTCTCGCGCTGCCCGGCGGCGGTGTCCTCATCGACACCCCGGGGCTGCGCGGAGTCGGACTCTGGGACGCCGAGAGCGGGGTCGGACAGGTGTTCTCCGAGATCGAGGAGTTCGCCGCCGACTGCCGCTTCCAGGACTGCGCCCATGTCGCCGAGCCCGGGTGCGCGGTGCTGACGGCCGTCGACTCCGGCGAACTGTCGGAGCGACGCCTGGAGAGCTACCGCAAGCTGCTCCGCGAGAACCAGCGGATCGTCGCCAAGACGGACGCGCGTGCCCGCGCCGAGATCCGCCGGGACTGGAAGCGCAAGAACGCGGAGGGCCGCGCCGCCATGGAGGTCAAGCGCGGACGCTGGTAGCCCGGGACGGGGTGGAGGGCGCGGATTCCCCGCGTCCGCCACCCCGCCGGACCGCGTCCTCCACCTCGCCGGGCCGCGCCCTCCACCCCGGAAGGCCGGGTCCGCACCGCGGACCGTTGTGTGGTTCGGCGTGGTGCGGCGTGGCGTGGGCCCGGGCTGTCGCCCGGGCGGAAGCGCCGTGTCCGATTTCCGCCAGCCCCGTCGTGGGGGCCGGGCCACACTGGAAGGGTGAACGACGAGGACGCCAGGTACGAGGAAACCAGGTACGAGGCCGTGCGGAGCCGGGACGCCCGGTTCGACGGAGAGTTCTTCTTCGCCGTGCGGACGACGGGGATCTACTGCAGGCCCAGCTGCCCCGCGGTGACGCCGAAGCAGCGGAACGTGCGGTTCTACGCGACGGCCGCCGCCGCGCAGGGCTCGGGCTTCCGGGCCTGCCGCAGATGCCGACCGGACGCGGTGCCGGGCTCCGCGGCCTGGAACGTACGGGCCGATGTCGTAGGCCGGGCCATGCGCCTGATCGGTGACGGGGTGGTGGACCGCGAGGGCGTCGGAGGCCTCGCCGCGCGCCTCGGCTACAGCACCCGCCAGGTCCAGCGGCAGCTCACGGCGGAGGTCGGCGCGGGCCCGGTCGCGCTCGCCAGGGCCCAGCGGGCGCACACCGCGCGGATCCTGCTCCAGACCACCGAACTCCCCGTCACCCAGATCGCGTTCGCGGCCGGGTTCGCCAGCGTGCGCCAGTTCAACGAGACGATCCGCGCGGTCTACGCGTCGACACCGAGCGAGCTGCGCGCCGCCGCGCCGCGCACCGGCCCCGCGGCCCGGAGCGCGGCCACCCCCGGCGCCGGCGTCCCACTGCGTCTCGCCTACCGTGGGCCGTACCAGTCCGCCGCCGTCTTCGACCTGCTGGCCGGCGAGGCCGTCCCGGGTGTCGAGGCCGTCGTCGGGAGCCGTGGCAGTCGTACGTACCGGCGCACGCTCCGGCTGCCGTACGGCACGGGAATCGTGGCCGTCGAAGAGCGGCCGGGCACAGGCGCGGGCCGTCACCGGGCCGGCGGGACGAGCCGTACCGCGCCCACAGCGGACCCTGCCGACGCCGCGCATCTCGGCGGCTGGCTCGACGCCCGTCTGCACCTCACCGATCTGAGGGACCTCACCACCGCCGTACAGCGGCTGCGGCGCCTGTTCGACCTCGACGCCGATCCGTACGCCGTCGACGAGCGCCTGGGAGCCGACGCCCGGCTGGGTCCGCTGGTCGCGGCGCGGCCGGGCCTGCGGTCGCCGGGCGCCGCCGATCCGGACGAGCCGGCGGTGCGCGCGCTGGTCGGGGCGGCGCAGGCCGAGCGGCTGGTGCTGCGGTACGGGAAGGCGCTGGACGCCCCGTGCGGCACGCTCACGCATCTCTTCCCCGAGGCCGCCGTACTCGCGGAGGCGGAGCCCGACGGCCCGCTCGGCGCGCTGACGGCCGCCCTCGCCGACGGCACCCTGCGTCTCGACCCGGGCGCCGACCGCGAAGAAGCGCGGGCGGTACTGCTCGCGCTGCCCGGCATCGACGAGGGGACCGCCGCCGTCATCCGCACCCGGGCCCTCGGCGACCCGGACGTGGCACCGCCCGGCGCGGACGCCCCGGACACCTGGCGCCCGTGGCGCTCGTATGCCGTCCAACACCTCAGAGTAGCGGGGGAGTTGTAGCCCGACGGCCCGAACGGGCGGCGGTTTCACCGGACGTCCGGCAGGTCGCTCGCTCCTGAGTCGCACGGCTCCGGGGACGCCGTGTTCCCCTCGTCAGTCGACGAGGCCCCAGCTGTGGATCCGCCTCGGATGGATCCGGATCAGTTCCTCGCTGAAGTGCGGTCCCAAGTCGTGTGCGCCTGTCAGGAGTTCCGCCTCTCCACGGATGTCGATGCCTCGGACCTTCCACGGCTCGAGGCTGACGATGTCGTCGACGACCAGGGCGACCTTCGGGTTCTTCCGAAGGTTGCGCCACTTCTTCGTGGTGCCCATCGCGTAACCGCCGATCAGGATCGTTCCGTCCTCCTGCGGGAAGAAGCCGACGGGGTTGGCCTGGGGTTGCCCGAGAGGGTCGACGGTGGCCAGCCGTCCCAGCCGCTGGGACCTCAGATACGCGCGCTCGGCTTCACTGAATTCCGTCATGACCGCAGCCAAACACGCCCCAGCGCGCGGCGCATCGGGTTCTGGACCTAGGCCCGGGGGAGGAGCCCATCTCCTGCGGAACCTCGCGCGGACCGGCGCGCGTGACCTCGTCCGGCCCTGTCCGGTCGCATTTCGGTCCCATCAGGTCTCATCGGGTCCCATCAGGTCCCATATGGTCGTGTCCGGTCACGTTCGGGCGCGTCCGATCGTGTGATGGTGCGATGCGAGGACTCACGGGCGGGGAAGCGATGGCCCATGACCCGCGCGATCATGTTCCGGCGTCTGCTCGTCCCCTTGGTGGCCGCCCTGGTCCTCGCCGCCCCGAGCGAGATCACCGAAGCCCGGTCCGCGCCCGGCCGGAGCGCCCCGAGGCCGGCCGGGACCTGGACGGGCACCTGGGAGGCCGCGGCCTCGGGTACCGTGCCCGCGTTGCCGGGTGCCTCGATCCGCAACGTCGTGCACACCAGTGTCGGCGGCCGGGCCGCTCGCGTCCGTATCTCCAACCGGCTCGGCATGAGAGCACTCCAACTCGGCTCCGTGACACTGGCGTTGCAGCGGCCGGGCGAACCGATGAGTCCCGGGGCCGTCGAGGGCTCCGTACGCGCGGTCACCTTCGCCGGCGCGGGATCGGTCACCGTACCCGCCGGCCGGGACGTGTTCAGCGACCCCGTCGCCCTGCCGGTCCCCGCCGACGCCAATCTCCTGGTCTCGGTGCACACCCCGGCCGACTCGGGCCCGGCGACCTACCACCGCTCGGCGCTCCAGGCCAACTTCATCGCGCCCCGGGGCGATCGGACCGCGGAGGAGAGCGGCGCCGCCTACACCACCACCGTCGCCAGCTGGTACTACGTGACCGGCGTGGACGTGCTCGGCCCCTTTGCCGCGGGCAGTGTGGTCGCGCTCGGCGACTCGATCACCGACGGCTCCGGCTCCTCGGCCGGCGCCAATCACCGCTGGCCCGACCGGCTCGCCGACCGGCTGCGCGTCCTTCCCGCGTATCGCAGGCCCGGTGTCCTCAACGCGGGGATCGCCGGGAACCGCGTCCTGCTCGCCGACCGGGGCCCGAGCGCGCTGACGCGTCTGGACACCGACGTCTTCTCCCGCGCGGGCGTCCGCACGATGATCGTCCTGGAGGGCATCAACGACATCAAGGGGACACCGGAGCAGAAGGACCCCCGCGTCCTGGAGAACGCCTACCGGCTCGTCGTGAGCCGCGCGCACGCCCGCGGCATCCGGGTCATCGGCGCCACGATCACCCCGTACGGCGGTCATGCCGCGTACACCCCGGCCCGGGAAGCCGTGCGGCAGGCTGTCAACGCCGCCATCCGCACGCACCGGATCTTCGACGAGGTCGCGGACTTCGACGCCACCGTCCGCGACCCGGCCCGTCCGAGCCGGATCCTCCCGGCCTACGACCCCGGCGACCACCTGCACTTCAACGACGCCGGCATGCGCGCGCTGGCCGGCGCGATCGACCTGCGCTCCCTCGTGCCGACGCCGTACGGGCGCCGGCCCAGGCCCGCGGAGGCCCGGACGCGCGTGCCCGTCCGCCCGCTCAGCCCCAGATCACCGCGCCCAGCCAAGCGCCCATGATCAACAGACAGGCGAAGAGCTCCGTCAGCACGCTCCAGCCGCCCGCCCGCATCGCGGTCCGCACCGAGGCCTTCGCCTGTCCGTGCCCGCCGAGGCGCAGCCGCTCGCCGAGGTAGATCCCGCCGACGAAACCGGGGACGGTGCCGATGACCGGCACCAGGAAGAAGCCGAGGATCGCCCCGCCACCCGCGTACACCGCCATTCGGGTGGTGGCGCCGCTCTCGCGCAGCCGTCGCGGCGGCAGCATCCAGCGGATGGCCTGAGCGAGCAGCAGGACCGCGGTCGCACCGACGAGGACGCCCCAGGACAGGGCCTGCGGGTAGCTCAGCGCCCACCACAGGACCGCGGCCCATACGAGCCACGACCCCGGCAGACCGGGCACCAGTACTCCGGCCAGGCCGAGCAGAATCACCACGCCGACCAGCAGGAGTTCCCACACTCCCATCTGCCCAGCCTGCCCGAGCGGGCGGGAAACCGCAGGTCAGTCCCGCGCCACCCAGCCGCGCTCGTACGCGTGCCAGCCCAGTTGCAGCCGGGTCGTCACACCGGTCAGCTCCATCAGGCGCTTCACCCGGCGCTGTACGGTCCTGAGGCCCAGGTCGAGCTGTTTGGCGACGCTCGCGTCGGTGAGCCCCGCGAGGAGGAGGGAGAGTATCTCCAGGTCGGTGCAGTCCGGGCCGTCCGGTTCCTGCTCCAGCACGCCCCGGCTGCCCAGCCGCAGCGGCAGCGCGTCCCGCCACACCGACTGGAACAGCCCCGACAACAGCTCCAGGAGCCCGCTCGCGTGCACGACCAGTGCGGCCGGCTCCGAGGTGTGCGAGGTGAGCGGCACCATCGCGAGCGCCCGGTCGGCGATCACCAGCTTGGTGGGCACCTGGTCCACGACCCGCACCTGCTCGTCGCGGCCGAGCGCCGCGGACAGTTCGCCGATCCCGCCGGGCTGGCCGAGGACGGACCGCTCGACGACCACCCGGTAACCGACACCCCGGCCCGCGGCCTGCTCCTCGGCGTCGTTGTCCGCGCCGGAGACCACCATCGGGGTCCCGGTGACCAGCGCGCACACCTCGTCGCTTGCGCCCAGCTGGAGCTGGAGGAAGCGCTGTGAGACCGCCGCCGCGCCGATCACCACCTCGACCAGGTCGTGCACGGCCGGTTCGCCGGCCGCGCCCCGGTACTCCTCGGCCAGCAGCGCGGCCGCCAGTTCCGCCTTCTCCAGCTCGTGGCGCTGCTGGGTGAGCAGCGCGCCGAGGGCGACTCCCGGCGGCGCGGCGACCCAGCGTCCGGGCCGCGCCGAGGACTGGGCGGCGAGACCGTGCCGTTCCAGGCGGCGCAGCGCGCGCTCCGTCTCGTACTCGCCGAGCGTGAGCCGACGCGCGAGATCGGGCACCTCGGCGGCGCCCACGGACACCAGCGCGCGGTACGCCGCCTCGTGGGTCTCGTCCAGACCTATCGCTCCCAGCATGCGGCGAAGTCCCTCCCGTGGATGCGTTTCCGGCCGGTCGGCGGAGCCGTGGCGGAAATCGGCCACGGCACGAACCCGCCCCGGCACATCATCGCCGCACCCCCCGCCCCTCTGACAAGCTCACGTCATCGCGGCATCAACTACCGTCCGTAATAACCCGCTTGGGCTCGACCTGTGTGAAAGCGGCAGTACGGGCTCGCGGTCCGCGACCGTCGATCACCGAGCTCCCGGCGGCAGGCAGGTCGCATTCGATGCCGGACCGGTGCTGGACCCGGTGCCGAACCGGCCGACGCCAAAGGCGATTCGGCCATCCGGGCCGTGACCCGGGCCTGTCCCGACGGGCGTCGGGCCCTGGCCGCCCAGGCGCCGCCGGGCGGTTCTCCCGTGGGGGCGGGACCGTCCGGCGGTCAGGTGTTCGCGCGTTTCGGTGCGCATCCCTGTTCGAAGATTCACTCGGTACGCCGTTCGACGGCCCGCACCTTGGCCGGTTTTTCCGGATGCCCCGTTTTCAACCGGCTCTCTCGGTGGACAATCGGGAGCATGAGCCAGCAGGGGGAGAAGCCCACCGGTCACGAGGACGACTGGTGGAGGCAGTTGTACGACGACTCCACCGAGGACACGGGGCCCGCGGCCGTGGCCGATTCCCTCGACGACCGGTTCGCGTCGGCGTCGGGGACGCTCGGGAGCGGGCTCGATCCGGGTCCGGAATCCGGGTCGGACGCGCGGCCCGCCTCGCAACCGCCGGACGCGAGGCCCGTGTTGGAACCGAGGTCCGCGTCGGATGCGAGGTCCGTGCAGGATTTGCCGTCCTCGCGCGGACGCGGCTCCGCCCGGCGGTCCGACGCACGCGGTCCCGACGGTCCGCCGCGCCCGGAGCTGCCGCCGACCGTCCCGGGGCCGTCGTCTCCCGGACCGGGAAAGCAGCCCCCCTCCATGCCGAGGCAGCCTCCCGCCGTATCGGGGCAGCCCGGTGGCCCTCCGGCCACCACCGCCGGACCGGGCGCGGCCCCGCGCGACGAGACGGCCTCCCGGCCCGGCCGCTGGGAGCGCGGCCCGGTGCCCGGGCCCGGTGCCGACACGGGGCCGCCCGGCCGCGGCGGATCCCCTTCGGAGCCGCCGTCCTGGGAGCCCACCCCCTGGGAGCCCACGGCGTGGGAGCCGCCGTCCTGGGAGCTCCCGCCCACCGGCCCGGCCCCGGCCGTTCCCCCGCCCTTCCCGCCCGGCCCGAAACCGCCGGGGTTCACCGCGGAGGAGCCCCACCCGGACGCGCCCCGGGACGCCCGGAGTGACACGTCCCCGGAGCCTCCGGCGGCGCAGGTGCCCGTGTCGAGGGCGCCGTCGGACGTGCCGCCGAAACCCGAGGCGGCTCCTGCCCGGTCCCCGGCGGCGGCGCCCCCGGCGCCCGCGCTGCCGAGCACCACCGGGGGCTTCCGGACACCACCTCCCGAGTCGGCGTCCGAGGAGACGCCCGCGGGTGAACCCCCGGCGACGGCCCTGTCCGTCGTCCAGCCGCCGGCCCCTGTCGGTCACGTCGGCTCCGGGCCGCCCACCTACGACCCCGAACCGACCGCGCTGCCGCCCGCCGAGCCGGACGAACTCGGTGACCTGGTCGCCGACACCGTGCTGGACGGCGCACGGTACGGAACGAGCACCCTGCGGGCCGTGTCCGTGCGCGGGGACTCGGCGCGGTACCGGGGCGAGCCCCGCCGGGACGCGCTGCTCACCGCCCGGTTCGGTACGGGCGAGCAGGCGCTCGTCCTGGTGGCCATGGCGACCGGCGCCCGCGCCACATCGGGCGCGCACCGGGCCGCGGCGGAGGCGTGCCAGTGGATCGGGCAGGCCGTCGGGCGCAGCCACGAGCGGCTGGCCGACGACATCAGGGCCGCCCGGCGCGGCGACCTGAAGTCCGGGCTGCACCGGCTCACCGACCGCAGCCTCGGCAGACTGCGGGCGAGCGCGGCGGAGCAGGGCGTCGAACCCGAGGAGTACACCGCCGGCCTGCGCTGTCTGCTGCTGCCCGCCGATCCGGAGTGCCGTACCCGCGTCTTCTTCGGCGTCGGCGCGGGCGGTCTGTTCAGGCTGCGGGACGGCGAGTGGCAGGACATCGAACCGCGGGTCGCCGACACCGCCGGGGAGGCCGTCGTCGGGTTCGGGTCGCTGCCCCACGAGACCCCCGAGGGCGACCGGCTCACCATGGACCTGGGCATCACGACGCCCCCGAGCCCGTACGAACCCGCCCCCAGGCCGCCGCGCGCGCCGTTCCGGTTCCGGGCCTCGGTCGCCCGCCCGGGTGACACGCTCCTGCTGTGCACGGGCGGCCTGGCCGAGCCGCTGCGGGGTGAACCCGAGCTGGCCGAGCACCTGACGGCAAGGTGGTCGGCGGGGGAGCCGCCCGGCCTCGCCGCGTTCCTCGCGGACAGCCTGGTGCGGGTCAAGGGGTACGCCGACGACCGGACGGCCGCCGCCGTGTGGGAGGCGTAAGCGCGCAGGGTGTGAATTGATGGAACCGAGGGACGAGCCGAAGGAACAGGGGGACCCGGGACACCCGAGGGCATCGAGAATCACGAAGAGGTGCGTGCAGCATGGCCAAGCAGAACGTCGCCGAGCAGTTCGTCGACATCCTCGTCCGCGCGGGCGTCAAACGGCTGTACGGAGTCGTGGGCGACAGTCTCAACCCGGTGGTGGACGCGATCCGGCGCAACGCGGCCATCGACTGGGTCCAGGTCCGCCACGAGGAGACCGCGGCCTTCGCGGCGGGCGCCGAGGCCCAGATCACCGGCAAGCTCGCGGCCTGCGCCGGCTCCTGCGGCCCGGGCAACCTCCACCTCATCAACGGCCTGTACGACGCGCACCGCTCGATGGCCCCGGTACTGGCCCTCGCCTCGCAGATTCCCTCCAGCGAGATCGGCCTCGGCTACTTCCAGGAGACCCATCCCGACCAGCTCTTCCGCGAGTGCAGTCACTACAGCGAACTCATCTCCAGTCCGAAACAGATGCCGCGGCTGCTCCAGACCGCCATTCAGCACGCGGTGGGCCGGTCCGGTGTCAGCGTGGTCTCGCTGCCCGGCGACATCGCCTCCGAGCCCGCCCCGGACAAGACCGTCGAGACGGCCCTCGTCACCTCCCGGCCCAGCGTCCGGCCGGGCGACACCGAGATCGACAAGCTCGTCGCGATGATCGACGAGGCGGAGAAGGTCACGCTGTTCTGCGGCAGCGGCACGGCGGGCGCGCACGCCGAGGTCATGGAGTTCGCCGAGAAGATCAAGTCCCCGGTCGGGCACGCGCTGCGCGGCAAGGAATGGATTCAGTACGACAACCCGTTCGACGTCGGGATGAGCGGGCTCCTCGGCTACGGCGCGGCCTACGAGGCGACCCATGAGTGCGACCTCCTCATCCTGCTGGGCACCGACTTCCCGTACAACGCCTTCCTTCCCGACGACGTCAAGATCGTTCAAGTCGACGTGCGTCCCGAACACCTGGGACGCCGATCGAAGCTGGACCTGGCGGTGTGGGGCGATGTGCGGGAGACGCTGCGCTGCGTGATCCCGAGGGTGCGACCCAAGGGCAATAGGCGCTTTCTCGACAAAATGCTGAAGAAACACGCGGACGCCCTCGAAGGGGTCGTCAAGGCGTACACCCGCAAGGTCGACAGGCACGTCCCGATCCATCCCGAGTACGTCGCCTCCGTGCTCGACGAACTCGCCGACGACGACGCGGTGTTCACTGTTGATACCGGGATGTGCAACGTCTGGGCCGCCCGTTACATCTCGCCCAACGGCAGCCGCCGCGTGATCGGTTCGTTCTCGCACGGGTCGATGGCGAACGCGCTGCCGATGGCGATCGGCGCCCAGTTCACCGACCGGAAGCGGCAGGTCGTGTCGATGTCCGGCGACGGCGGATTCTCCATGCTGATGGGCGACTTCCTCACCCTCGTGCAGTACGACCTGCCGGTGAAGGTCGTTCTCTTCAACAACTCGTCCCTCGGGATGGTCGAGTTGGAGATGCTGGTCGCCGGGCTGCCCTCCTACGGCACCACCAACAAGAACCCGGACTTCGCGGCGGTGGCCCGCGCGTGCGGGGCGTACGGCGTCCGGGTCGAGAAGCCCAAGCAGCTCGCCGGCTCCCTCAAGGACGCCTTCCGCCACAAGGGCCCGGCCCTCGTCGACATCGTCACCGACCCGAACGCGCTGTCCATCCCGCCGAAGATCAGCGCGGACATGGTGACGGGCTTCGCGCTCTCGGCGTCCAAGATCGTGCTGGACGGCGGCGTCGGTCGCATGGTGCAGCTGGCCCGCTCCAACCTGCGCAACGTGCCTCGCCCGTAACGCCCGTAACGCCCGTACGCTCGTACCGCCTGTAACGCGTGTACCGGCTGTAACGCATGTACCGGCTGTCACGCCCGTCCGGGGCCGGGCGCGGATCCGGGGCCCGCCCCCGTCTCACGCCGGGGTCCAGCCTTCGTGCGCGTACCAGTAGTGCGGCAGGCCCTTGGTGCCGCTGACGCGGAACGGGACACCGTGGTCGTCGATGCGCTCGGTGCCGGTGCGGCCCTGCGAGGACCAGTCGAGTTCCAGGTACCAGCGGCAGTCGCAGCCTTCGGCTCGCGCGTCGACCATCAGCACCTCGGGGTCCGTCACGGACACCCGGTAGGGCATTTGCAGCGGCGGAGTGATCGTTCCGGCGTCATCGCCCGGGACCGCGCGGGCGATGGGCCGGTCCTTGTCCAGATCGACGGCGAACGAGTGGGGAGGCAGGTCGGCGCCGCAGCCCTGGCCCGTGGAGTAGACCCTGCCCTTCACCGGAGCTGAGCGTCCGACGACGCGGACCCGCAGTGCCTCCAGGACGACAGCCGCGTCCGTCCGCCCCTGCACGGTGATGTCGACAAAGGTCTGGTCGCCGTGCACCGCGTTCTGCGTCCGCGCCCACGGGGACGCGTCCTGCGGGGCCGGGGGCGGTGGCACCTCGTCGGGCGTCTTGTCGATGACGTAGTCGTGAAAGCAGCCGGTCGCCCAGCGATGGGAGTTCGCGGTCCAGGTGATGGGCGGGACGGCGGAGCCGGTCGTGGGGGAGGGGTGCGCGGACGGGCCCGGCGAGGCGTCCCGCTTGCCGGACACCTTCGGGGACGGCGTGCCGGGTCCCCCTCCGCGCGTGGCGGAGGCGGGTGCGGACGGCGTCGGGGAGCCGTGCCGCGCGTCCGCCGCGCTCGCGGTCCTGGTGCCGGAGGCCCGGTCGTCGCCGGTGGCCGAGGAGTGCCCGGACGGCAGGACGGAGAGGCTGCCCAGGGTGGCGGCCAACGCGGTCACGACAGCAGCGGTGACCGTGAGGCGGCGCCTGTACCAGGGCCTTCGCGAGGCGGGGCGCGACGCCGCGCCGTGCTGCTCGCGCGACGAGTCGGGGAGGCCTTCCGTGGGGTTGTCCCGGGGGCCGGGCGAGGGTGCGGGGGCTGCCGCGGGCACGGAGTCGGCGGCCGTCGTGGAAGTGAGGTCGGAAGAGGGGTCGGAAGAAGGGGCGGAAGTGGGGTCGGCGGTCAGCGCGGAGACGAGCTCAGGCGTCCCGTCGGCCGTGGGGTCCTCGCCGCCCGCCGAGAGTGCTTCGGAGACTCCCGGTACGGACGCGGTCGCCGTTCGGGACCGCTGTCGTGCCGCCACCGCCAGGATCCACCGCCGGTGCAGCTCGATCCGTTCGGCCGGGGTGGCCTCGCACAACGCGGCGAACCGCTCCACAGGTCCGAACCCGAGCGGCACCGCTTCCCCCGCGCAGTACCGGTGCAGAGTCGAGGCGTTCATGTTCAGGCGGCGCGCGAGCGCGGCGTAACTGCGGTCCGTGCGTGCTTTCAGACGCCGCAGCAGCGCCGCGAATTCCGCCACGTCGTCCTGGGATGACACCTGTTCTCCCCGCTTCACGTCCCAGGACGGCGTCCCAGGTACTCCCCCGTAGGAGAGGGGCGGAAGGCCCGGGACGGTTCCACCGTCGCGGCGGGGGCGCTGTCCCTTGCGCCCGGACCTCCGGGTGCCCGGACCTCCGGGCCCCTGATGCTCGTGGCGCGGCCGGAGCCGCCCCCGCACCACGGAGGGCGAGGGGCCGCCCATGACGGGGGCCGCCCGTACCGGGGGCCGGGCACGTGACCAGCGGCCCGGCCCCCGGGGCTCCGACCGGCCTAACGGGCGGGCCGCAGCCGCAGGGTGAGGATCTGGAACGGCCGCAGCTCGATCTCCGAGGGGGCTTCGCCCAGCGGCCGCTCCAGCAGGTCGGTCACCTCGGCCCGGGAGACCGGGAAACCGGCGGTCACCTTCGCGCGGGCCCGCCCGCCCCGGGACTCGTACAACCGCACCACCACATCGCCGCCGCGGTCCTCCGCGAGCTTGACCGACTCGACGGTGACGGCCGGGTCGTCGACGCTCACCAGCGGTTCGAGCGCCGGCACCGAGGCCTGCCGCAGCGGCAGATTGAGTGCGAGCCCCTCCGCGACGGCGTCTCCCACCTCCGCGCCCGGCAGCAGCGCGTACGTGAACCGGTGCGTGCCGAGATCCGTCTCCGGATCCGGGCTGTGCGGGGCGCGCAGCAGGGTCAGCCGTACGGTGGTGCCGAGGCCGTGGGCATGCGGGGCACGGGTCACGTCGTGGCCGTACGTCGAGTCGTTGAGCACCGCGACGCCGTACGACTCCTCCGCGACCCGCAGCCAGCGGTGGGCGCAGATCTCGAAACGGGCCGCGTCCCAGCCGGTGTTGGCGTGGGTGGGGCGGTGGACGTGCCCGAACTGGATCTCGGCGGCGGACCGTTCGGCGTGGACGTCGAGCGGGAAGGCGGCCTTGAGAACCTTCTCCGACTCCTGCCAGTCGACGTCGGTCACGATGTCCAGCCGACGGCTCGCGGCCGTCAGCCGGAGCTCCTGGGTGATCCGGGACGAGCCGAAGGCCCGGGTGACGCGCACGGTCGCCCGCAGCGGCCCGCTCTCCACCAGCTCCACCGACTCGGCCGCCGTCAGGTCGGTGTGGGTGCGCCGGTAGTGCCGGTCGATGTCCCAGGCGTCCCAGGCGTTGGGATGGTCCGGGTGGAGCTGGAGCAGATTGCCGGGACCGCACAGCACCTCCCGGCCGTGCGCGAGATCCCGGACGGAGGTCAGCAGCCCGTCACGGTCGATCCGCACCCGGAGCCGCTCGTTCTCCAGCACGATGGAACCGTCGGTCCGTTCGGCCCGCACGGTGGGGCCCGTACCGGCCCCCGTCTCGGCGGCGCCCAGCCCCGGCACCGTCACCAGAGCGTCGCCGACCACTTCGGTCCGCTCGTACGGCGAGGCGTTCAGCACCCCCGGCGAGGAGCCGGTCCCCAGCGCCCGTACCGCGTCCGCGGTGATCTCCGCCAGTTCCGCGAGCACCCGCGCGTAGGTCGCGCGTGCCTCCCGGTGAACCCAGGCGATCGAGGAGCCGGGCAGGATGTCGTGGAACTGGTGCAGCAGGACCGTCTTCCACAGCCGGTCCAGGGCGTCGTAAGGATAGGTGTACGACGGATCGCGCACAGCGGCCGTCGTACACCACAACTCGGCTTCGCGTAGGGCGTGTTCGGAGCGCCGGTTGCCCTGCTTGGTCTTGGCCTGCGTGGTGTAGGTGGCCCGGTGCAGCTCCAGGTACAGCTCGCCCGACCAGACCGGCGCGTGGACCCCGTACTCGTCCTCCGCGGCGGCGAAGAACGCCTCCGGCTTCTCGATCCGGACCTGCGGCGAGCCCTCCAGGGACCGCAACCGCCGGGCTTTCTCCAGCATTTCGCGGGTCGGGCCGCCCCCGCCGTCGCCCCAGCCGAACGGGACCAGGGAGCGGGTGGCCCGGCCCTTCTCCGCGAAGTTGCGTTCCGCGTGGGCGAGTTCGCGGCCGTGGAACTGGGAGTTGTAGGTGTCCACGGGCGGGAAGTGGGTGAAGACCCGGGTGCCGTCGATGCCTTCCCACCAGAAGGTGTGGTGCGGCATCTTGTTGGTCTGGTTCCAGCTCAGCTTCTGGGTGAGGAACCAGCGGACTCCGGCGAGCTTCGCGAGCTGCGGGAAGGCCGCCGTGTAGCCGAAGGAGTCCGGCAGCCAGATCTCCTCCGTCTCGACGCCCAGTTCCTCCCGGAAGAACCGCTTGCCGTGCACGATCTGCCGGGCCAGCGCCTCACCGCCCGGCATGTTGGCGTCGGACTCCACCCACATCGAACCCACCGGAGACCAATTGCCCTCCTCCACGGCCTTCTTGATGCGCTCCCAGATGTGCGGCTGGTGCTCCTTGACCCAGGCGTACTGCTGGGCCTGCGAGCAGGCGAAGACAAGCTCCGGGTAGTCGAGGGCCAGCGCCGTGACGTTGGCGAAGGTCCGGGAGGCCTTGCGGACCGTCTCGCGCAGCGGCCACAGCCAGGCCGAGTCGATGTGCGCGTGCCCGGCCGCCGAGACGCGGTGCGCGCTGGCCGAGGCTGGCCGTGACAGTGCCTCGGCCAGCTCGGACCGGGCCGCCGCCGCGGTGCCGGAGACGTCGTGCAGGTCGAGGGCGTCGAGCATGTTCTCCAGGGCGCGCAGGATCTCGTGCCGCCGCGGCCGCTCGGGATCCAGCTCGTACATCAGCTCCGAGAGGACCTCGACGTCGAGGACCAGATGCCACACGTCCTCGTCGAGTACGGCGAGGTCGGCAGCCGCGAATCGGTAGATCGGCCCATCCCCGGCGGTCAGTACGTCTCCCAGGCGCGTGGGCTCGAAACCGTGCAGGACGGCGGGGTTGGCGGCCGCCTCCAGCAGCAGACGCACCTCCTCGCCTCCGGCCGCCGGTGCCCCGACCGTCAGGTGGCGGTTGCGCGGGTGGATGCCCTTGAGGGGGATGCCCGCCGCGTCGTACAGCAGCCCCTCCGCCTGGAATCCGGGTCCGTCCCCCGTGAACCCGGGGTCGATCACCACCTCCACCTGGCGGCCCGCCCACTCCTCGGGTACCCGGCCCTCGACGCGGAACCAACTCGTCGACCAGGGCTTTCCCCAGACCGTGCCGGTCGTGAAGGGCTCGTAGGAGGCCCGGAGCGCCTGGCCGACGGGTACCGGCTCGCCCGGCACGTGCCATACGGAGAGCGTGAGCGGCACCCGGTCCGCGTACTGCGCGGGGCGCAGGCACTGCCGCAGCGCGCGTTCCAGGCGCGCCTCCACCAGCGAACGGTCGTCGTGCACGGCGGCTCCTCGGTGCTCGGACGGCTCTGTCGAACCCTTCACTTCCCCGTGCGGGCGGCGCGCACCCGTGACCGGGCGGCAGCCGGCCGACGATTCGACATGACTGTCACCTTCCCGAAGAGGGCATGGATCCCCGTGAACGTGTTCGAGCAGAGGGGAACCGACATCGGCACGCAGGCGGGGGTCATGAAGCGGCATGCACCAGGAGGTGGTCCCATGACCAGGGGGGCCTTCTCCACCGATCCAGTGGAGGAAGCGTCCGACGGGGCGATCGACCGACCGGACGGCGCGCAGCTCCGGCGCCGGCTGGGCAAGGCGGATCTGCGAGGGGTGCCCGAGGCGCGCAAGGCGCTGAGGGAGCTGTTACGGCACTGGGGGAAACCGGGAAGGTCCGAGATAGCCGAGCTCTTGACCAGCGAGCTCGTCACGAACGCACTGATTCACACCGACGACGACGCCCTTCTGACGGCGACGATCGGACCGCGCGGGCTGCGCGTGGAGGTCCGGGACTTCGTGGCACGCAGGCCCCGACTGTGCGTACCGAACGCCGACGACGGTACGCATGGCAGAGGTCTCGTCCTCGTCCAGTCCCTGGCCGACGCATGGGGCGTACGGGCACATGGGGTGGGCAAGGCGGTGTGGTTCGAACTGAACGGCGGCACGGTGTAGGAACACCGCGCCGCCATTGTCGTGTCCAGGCCCGGCCGGAGCTTCCGGCCGGGCTGTCGCCGGGGGTCGGTCGAGTGTGCCTCAGCCGAACTGCTGTTCAAGATCCTTGAGCTTGCGCTCCAGCGAGTCGAGCCGCGGCAGGGCCATCGTCTCGTCCTCCGTGGTGAGGTCGACGGTGATCGGCTCAGTGTTCTTGCGGACGGGGGTGAGGGAGGGCCGCGATCGCACGGGCAGCTGCTCCGCGGTGGATATGGCAGGCTCCGTGGAGGCCTGGGCGGGCGCCCGCTCCACGGTCGCGGTCTCCAGTTCCCGGGCGCCACCGCGTCCGGCGAAGCCGCGGTGACCACGGCTGAGCGCCTTGAGGTGCGCTCGCTCGACCCGCTGCTCGTTCCGGCGGCGCAGTCGGTTCTGCTCCTTCTGGCGCCGGTCCTCGCGCACCTCGTCCACGGCCTCGTCCAGGGAGCGGACGTTCTCCAGGAGCATCAGCGACCACGCGCTGTACGTCTCGCGGGGCGCGCGCAGCCAGCGGACCATACGGATCTGCGGCAGCGGACGCGGCACCAGGCCCTGCTCACGCAGCGCGGCACGACGGGTCTGCTTCAGCGCCCTGTCGAACAGCACCGCGGCCGACAGGGACATGCCCGCGAAGAACTGCGGAGCACCGGCGTGGGCCATGCCCCGGGGCGCGTGCACCCAGTTGAACCACGCCGCCGCACCGGCGAAGGTCCACACGAGTATGCGGGAGCCGAGTGCCGCGTCACCGTGGCTGGCCTCGCGCACGGCGAGGACGGAACAGAACATCGCCGCGCCGTCCAGGCCGAACGGGACGAGGTACTCCCAGCCGCCGGAGAGGCCGAGGTTCTCCTCGCCGAAGCCGACCAGGCCGTGGAACGAGAGTGCCGCCGCGACCGCGGCACAGCAGAACAACAGAACATAGGAGGCCGTGCCGTAGACGGCCTCCTTACGCCTGCGGCGCTCCTCGGTGCGCTCCCACGAGTCGTCGCTGCTCGTGCTGTCCCCGGACCGCTTGCCGCGCGCGAGCACCGCCACCGCCGCCAGCAGGCCCAGGAGCAGAACGGCGCCTGGAAGCAGCCAGTTCAGCGATATGTCGGTAAGTCTCATCTGGGGTCCCTTGCATTGGGATAGGGCGTAACGCCCGCCATAGTGGCCCAATCACGTCGGCCCTCAGGGGGTTTCGGGGCAAGAGGCCGCCAAGGAAGTGCAAGGAGGTGCGCAGGGCGACTTTCTGCTCGAACTACCGCGCGAGGGACGGGAGTTGAGTACGAATAAGACTACCCGTAAGGATGGTTCCACGGAGAGTTCCCGTGACAAGTGAGGAATTTGTGAAGCACCTGTGATCTGTGAGCGGTCCAAGGGCGCCTCGACCGCTGCCGCTGCCGCTGTCTGCGTCTGCGTCTGCGTCTGCGTCTGCGTCTGCGTCTGCGCCAGGGCCGGCGCCAGCGCCGGTGCTGGTCCTGATCCTGATAACGCTCCCGGGGCGTGTACGCGCCGGCGTTCGCCCGGGAGCCTCAACTCGCCGCGGCGGCCGTCAACTTGGTGATCCGGTCCGCGTCGCAGGTGCGCGGGCAGGTGGCACACGTTTCCGCGGGGCGCAGTGTGTAGAAGAGGCAGCAGCTCACCCGGTCCCGGGTGGGAAGCGACTCCCCGTCCGGGCCGGTCAGTTCGCGGAAGGCCGCCGAGCCGGCGTACGGCCGGGTCGAGCCCGGCAGCAGCAGCTCCAGTTCGCGCATCGCGCGCCGCTCCTCACCGAACAGCTGGGCGACGTACCAGAGACCCTCGACGGTCTCGTCGGTCGCCATGCCCCACAGTGCCCGGCCGCGCCGCCGCATCCGCGGCCCGAACCCGCCGAGGACCGGCCCCAGGTGCTCGGCCACCGCCTCCCGCACCTCGGCGCGCAGCGCCTCCTCGTCCCGGACGACCCTGGCGCCCGGCAGGGCGGCGGCCGGGTCGTCCGGGAGGCAGGCGAACGTGGTGACCCGGACGGCCATCCGGCCGAGCTCACGCTGGAATGTGACGTCCTCCACAGACAGGCGCGGCACCCGGCGGAGCAGGAACCACGGCACGGTGATCAGCAGGCAGGCCGGCCACGCGTACCGGTGCAGCCCGAAGGTCGCCACGACATCGGGCCGCGCCCGCCGGCCGTGGTCCCGGACCACCTGGGCCTCGTCCAGGGCGAGAAACGCGTCGAGGTCGGGCCCGCCCTCCGCGAGCCGGGCGGCGGCGGCCCAGCCCGCGCCCCGCGGGGCGGCTTCGCCCGCCTTGAGCTCGCTGACGCTCAGTCCGGGGAAGGCCTCGCTCAGCCGCGCGTACGCGTCCGCCACGGGTGACACCGCGGCGAGCGGCGCGCCGGGGCGGACCGCCGGGTCGGCCGGGGCGTCTGTGGTGGCGTCGATGGACAGGGGCGGAGCGGACATGCGGAACCATCGCTTCACGATCGTTAGCAGGTAAGCCTTACCTTACCCGGCCTGGCAGGTGTTTGAACTGAGGCCATGTGCGCCTATCGTGCTTGACGGACGAGTAACAACCGACACCATGACCCCAAGTACCACCGACCCGGAGGAGGACCCCGTGGAGCAGGCCGGTCCGCGCGGCGCGCACGACTCCGCCGGGTCATGGGACCCGGACCTCCATGCGGGCGTTTTCCGGGTTCCGCCGCAGCCCGGACCCGCGGACGTGGGCCGGGCGAGGGGAGTCCCGGAGCGTGTCGCGGGCGACGGTTCCGGCGCCGGGCCACGTGGTGACTCTCCCAACGGTGACTCTTCGAACGGTGACTTTCCGAACGGTGGGTCGGGTGGCCGGCCGGGTGGCGGTCCCGTCGTGGCCTCGGCCTCGGCGCGCGGTGAACACACGCACAGTGAGACGCCGATCCCGCACCCGCGCACCGAGGGCACCCGCGCCGAAGTGCGCACGGACGACCTTCGCGCCGACGTGCGTAGGGGCGACCTCCGTCCCGGGCCCGTACACACCGGCGGGACTCGCCCCGGAGCACGTCCTGAGAGCTTCCGGCCCGTGCGCGCCGAGGAGGACCGTCCGGCGGCACGCGAGCGGAGCGCCCGCCCCGGACGCGCCGACGACGCCCACCCCGCCCTTCATGCCGAAGCCGTCCGGCCCGTCGTGCAGCGCGCCTCCGTGCGCGGGCAGATCCTCGACGCCCTGCGCACGGCGCTCGTGGCGGGTGAACTCGCTCCCGGCGAGGTGTACTCGGCGCCCGCGCTCGGCGAGCGCTTCGGGGTGTCCGCGACGCCCGTGCGGGAGGCGATGCAGCAACTCGCCCTCGAAGGAGCCGTCGAGGTCGTCCCCAACCGGGGCTTCCGCGTCATCGAGCGCGGCACCCGCGAGCTGGCCGAACTCGCCGAGATCCGGGGCCTGATCGAGGTCCCGGTGATGCTCCGGCTCGCGCGCACCGTGCCCGCCGCCCGCTGGGCCGAGCTGCGCCCGCTCGCCGAGGCCACCGTGCGGGCCGCGTCCTCGGGCTGCCGCGCGACCTACGCGGAGTCCGACCGGTCCTTCCACCGCGCCGTCCTGGCCCTCGCGGGCAACGCGCAGTTGGTGCGCATCGCCGACGATCTGCACCGCCGCGCCCAGTGGCCGCTGGTCGGCGGCCCGGTCTCCCGTGGCCGCGCCGACCTGGTGGCCGACGCGGCCGAACACACCGCGCTGCTGGACGCGTTGATCGCCGAGGACCTGACAGTCGTCCAGGCCCTGGTGCGGGAGCACTTCGCCGGCGCCTCCTGAGGCGGTCCGGCGCGTCGGGCACAACGTGAAGCGTCGGGCGCGTTCCGAAACGCCCGGCCCGCCACTCCGCGAGGTCTGCCGCGCGGACCGTACGCATCCGTGCCGCACAACAAGAGCCCGTGCCGGACGGCGGGAGTCCGCGGTCGGCGAGGGAGCCCGTGGCGGGCGAAGTATCCGCCCGCCCGTGCGTGATCAGGCCGTCGCGGCGGGCGGAGTCAGCTGACCCGTCAGCCAGATGGGCACGCCCCCGAGCAGCCGGAACAGCCGTCCCGCCTCCGCCCGCAGCCGCGATGCCTCCGGCTCGACCTCGGCGTCGGCCAGGGACGCCAGAGCCGGTGCGGTACCCACGAGGTACCCCAACTCCTCCCGGATCCTCAGTGATTCGGCGAAGCCGTGCCGGGCCTCCGTCAACTCCCCCTCGCGCAGCGCGAGTCCGGCGAGATGCCGCCAGGTGAAGGACAGCAGCAGGGCGTCGTTCTGGGCGGTCGCGCCCGCGTGCGCCCGCCGGTACGCGGCGCGGGCGGCCTGCGGCGCGTGCGCGAGGTTCTCGGCGAGCAGCCCGCGCCGGAAGTCCAGCAGGGCCCTGCCCGGCGCGCCCGGCGCCAGCAGCGCCGCGGCCCGGCCGAGCGCCGCGCGCGCCTCGTCGGCCCGGTCCCGCACGGTCAGCAGCGTGGCGGCGTAGGCGAGTTGCCCCCGCTCACAGGCCGCCGCGCCCCGCTCGTCGTCGCTCTGCGCCAGCGCCTCGGCGGTGCGCAGCGCGTCCTCCGCCTCGGCCCAGCCCTGCTCGGTGTAGAGACAGCGCTCGACCAGCAGCGACGCTCTCTGCAGGGCGGCCCCCGCCGTGTGGGGCTGGATCAGCGCCGCCGCGTCGGCCCAGCAGGCGCGCGAGCGCAGCCGCCATACCGCGGTCTGGAGTGGATCGTCCCCTGCAGTCGTTCCGGTACCAGACATGGCGGTATGCGCCACGTTGCCCTCCCCGAGCACACCATTGAGCTGTTGAGTGGTGGCATCTCAGCACGGATCACCGGGCCCGGCCAAGAGGGTGGGTGAAGGATTTCACAAAGTCATTGGACGCGTGCGGCTCACCCGGGGCCCTTGAGGTCAGCTCATTCGCAGTGCCAGGAAGAAGTCCAACTTGTCCTCCAGGCGCGACAGATCACGACTCGTCAACTGCTCGATACGGCCGACGCGGTAGCGCAGCGTGTTGACGTGGAGGTGCAGACGGGCGGCGCAGCGCGTCCAGGAGCCGTCGCAGTCGAGGAACGCCTCCAGGGTCGGAATCAGCTCCGCGCGGTGCCGGCCGTCGTACTCGCGCAGGGGGTCCAGCAGCCGCGCGGTGAAGGCACGGCGTACGTCGTCCGGGACGAACGGCAGCAGCAGGACGTGCGAGGCGAGCTCCTGGTGTCCGGCCGCGCAGACCCGCCCGGGGCGCGCCGCGGCGACCCGGCGGGCGTGCCGGGCCTCCTCCAGGGCGCCGCGCAGCCCCTCGGCCGAGTGGACGGCGGCGCTCACGCCGAGGGTGAGCCGCCCGTCGTCGTTCAGGCCCGCCGACAGCGGGTCCCGTACGGCCGCCAGCAGCGTGTCGGCGTGCAGGCCGGGCTCCGGGCCGTCCTCGCCGGCCGGGACCGCCGGAAGGGGGACGAGCGCGACCGCCTCGTCGCCCGTGTGGGCGACGGCGATCCGGTCGGAGTGCTCCGAACCAGGCGACAGCGGGTCCACCAGGATCTCCTCCAGCAGCGCCTGGGCGACCGGACCGCCCTCGATCTCGCCGCCGTCCCACTCGACGCGCGCCACGACGACCTGCCAGTGCGGGGCGGCGCCCAGGCCGGGCAGCAGCACCGGCGCCGCGACCCGCAGCCGTGCCGCGATCTCGGCGGGCGCCGCACCGGTCTGGACCAGCTCGAGGACCTCCTGCGCGAGCCGCCGCCGAACCGTGCGCGCCGCGTCCCGCCGGTCGCGCTCCACCGCGATCAGCTGGGTGACGCCCTGGAGCAGGTCGAGCCGCTCCTCGGGCCAGTCCCCGGCGTCCGCCTCGACCGCGAGGAGCCAGTCGCAGAGCACCGTCTCACGCACGTCGCGGGAGGCTCCCGCCGCACGCCCCGAGGACCGGATCGGGAAGAGCGAGTACGTCGCGGGGCCCACCGTCACCCGGTGCGGTCCCCGGCGCCCGGTCCGGGCCGCCGCCAGATGCTCGGCGGCCAGCCTGGCGCAGGTGTCCGCGGGCAGCGCGCCGCCCGCGAGCTTCGAGCCCGCGATGGGCCGTCCGGCGGGCGAGAGGACCCAGGCGCGCAGGTCGAGGTCGGTACCGAGCAGATCGAGGACCACGTCGGGGCCGCCGCCGGCCGGGCCCGAGGTCATCATCCGCCGGTGCCGGTCGACGACGGCGGCCAGATCCCCGGCACGCTCGCCCGAGACCTGGCGCACGACGTGTTCGGTGATCGTGGCGAAGGCGACCGACTCGTTCACCGCGAACAGCGGCAGCCGGTGCCGGGCGCAGGCCACGATCAGGTCGTCGGGGATGTCCCCGAGCTCCGCCTCACCCGCGGCCAGGCCCGCGACGCCGGCGGTCGAGAGGATGCGGACGAACGGCTCCGAGTCCTCGGCGTCGTGCCGCCAGGCGAGGCCGGTGAGGACCAGTTCGCCGCCCGACAGGTAGCGGCTCGGGTCCTTGAGGTCGGTGGTCATCACGCCGCGTACGGTGCGGTCGAGCTCGTCCTCGCCGCCGAGCAGCCGCAGGCCCAGCGCGTCGGTGTCCAGCAGTGCGCGCAGCCGCATTCTCGTCGCCGCCGTTCTTTGTCTCGAAATCTACGATGGATCGTGGGTGAGGCCCGCAGGCGGTCCCCGCGCTCCGCGGAGCCGGTCCGTGGGTTCCGCCGAGCCGGTCCGCGGGGTTCCGGGAATCGGTGGTCCCGGCCCCACCGGGCCTGTGTCCTGGGCTTTCGAGAGCGGTGCTCACTGATTCCAGGGTGTTGTTCCCGATGTTTCCGGGACCGTGTTCCTTGTTTCCGGAGGAAAACGAAGATGTTGCTGATGACCTCGGTTCATACGAATCTACAAGATGCGCGCGCTGGCCAGCCAACTCCTTCATGGTTTCGGTGACTGACCCCGGTGCGGGACGCGGCTGTGTACTGACCTCACTCCGCGTAAACACCTCATGAACGAGCCGGTCCGCCCGCCCACGATCTGGCTTGATCAGAACGACCGACGATACGAATGAAGAGAGCCACTCATGGACTTCCTTCGCCCCGCCAGTTGGGAGGAGGCGCTCGCCGCGAAGGCCGAGCACCCCACAGCTGTGCCGATTGCGGGTGGCACCGATGTCATGGTCGAGATCAACTTCGATCACCGCCGGCCCGAGTACCTTCTCGACCTGAACCGCATCGGAGAGCTGAGCGACTGGCAGGTCGGCGAGGGGAGCGTGCGCCTGGGCGCCTCCGTCCCGTACACCCGGATCATGGAGAACCTGCGCGGCGAGCTCCCCGGGCTGGCCCTCGCCTCCCACACGGTGGCCTCCCCGCAGATCCGCAACCGCGGCGGCGTCGGCGGCAACCTCGGCACCGCCTCCCCGGCCGGCGACGCCCACCCCGCCCTCCTCGCGGCGGGCGCCGAGGTCGAGGCCGAGTCGGTGCGCGGCTCGCGGCTGATTCCGATCGACGCCTTCTACACCGGCGTGAAGCGCAACGCGCTGGCGCCCGACGAGCTGATCCGCGCCGTCCACGTCAAGAAGGCGGACGGACCGCAGCAGTACTCGAAGGTCGGCACCCGCAACGCGATGGTGATCGCGGTGTGCGCCTTCGGTCTGGCCCTGCACCCCGAGACCCGTACGGTCCGCACCGGCATCGGCTCGGCGGCGCCCACCCCGGTCCGCGCGAAGACCGCCGAGGAGTTCCTGAACGCGGCGCTCGACGAGGGCGGCTTCTGGGACAACGGGAAGATCATCACCCCCTCGGTCGCCAAGCAGTTCGCGGCGCTGTGCTCGGCCGCCTGCAACCCGATCGACGACGTCCGCGGCACGGCGAGCTACCGGCGCCACGCGGTCGGCGTCATGGCCCGCCGCACACTGACCTGGACGTGGGAGTCGTACCGCGGCACCGCCGCCCGCACGGAGGGAGTCGCGTAATGCGTGTCAATTTCACGGTCAACGGGCGCCGGCAGGAAGCCGACGACGTCTGGGAGGGCGAGAGCCTCCTGTACGTCCTGCGCGAGCGGCTCGGCCTGCCCGGCTCCAAGAACGCCTGCGAGCAGGGCGAGTGCGGCTCCTGCACCGTCCGCCTGGACGGTGTGCCCGTGTGTTCCTGTCTGGTCGCCGCCGGCCAGGTGGAGGGCCGCGAGGTCGTCACCGTCGAGGGACTGGCCGACTTCGCCAAGCAGCGGGCGGAGCACGCAGGTTGCGCGACGGGTGCCTGCAACACGGCCGAGCTGACGGGTATTTCGCTCGACGAGGCCCAGAGCTGGGCCGCCAAGGGCCACGACTCGCAGACCGGCGAGGGCACCGAACTCTCGCCCGTGCAGCAGGCGTTCATCGACGCCGGAGCCGTCCAGTGCGGCTTCTGCACCCCGGGTCTGCTGATCGCGGCGGACGAGATGCTGGAGCGCACCCCGAACCCGACCGACGCGGACATCCGCGAGGCGCTCTCGGGCAACCTGTGCCGCTGCACCGGCTACGAGAAGATCATGGACGCGGTCCGCCTCGCGGCCGCCCGGCAGTCCGAGGCGGTCTGACCATGGGAACGACCGGTACACCCACGAACATCACACAGGGCTCCAAGACCAAGGGCGGCATCGGCGAGTCCACGCTCCGCCCGGACGGCACACTCAAGGTCACCGGCGAGTTCGCCTACTCCTCGGACATGTGGCACGAGGACATGCTGTGGGGCCAGATCCTGCGCTCCACGGTCGCGCACGCCGAGATCGTGTCCATCGACACCTCCGAGGCCCTCGCGCAGCCCGGCGTGTACGCCGTCATGACGTACGACGACCTGCCCACCGACGTGAAGAACTACGGCCTGGAGATCCAGGACACGCCGGTCCTCGCGCACGGCAAGGTACGCCACCACGGCGAGCCCGTCGCCATCGTCGCCGCCGACCACCCGGAGACCGCGCGCCGCGCCGCCGCCAAGATCAAGGTGGAGTACAGGGAGCTGCCGGTCATCACGGACGAGGCGTCCGCGACCGCGCCCGACGCGATCCTCGTCCACGAGGGCCGCGACGACCACCACATCGGCCACGTTCCGCACCCGAACATCGTGCACCGCCAGCCGATCGTCCGCGGCGACGCCGAACAGGCCGTGAAGAAGGCCGACTTCGTCGTCCGCGGCGAGTACACCTTCGGCATGCAGGACCAGGCCTTCCTCGGACCCGAGTCCGGTCTCGCCGTGCCCTGTGAGGACGGCGGCGTCGAGCTCTACATCGCCACCCAGTGGCTGCACTCCGACCTGCGCCAGATCGCCCCGGTGCTCGGCCTGCCCGAGGACAAGGTCCGGATGACGCTCTCCGGCGTCGGCGGCGCGTTCGGCGGCCGCGAGGACCTGTCGATGCAGATCCACGCCTGCCTGCTCGCCCTGCGCACCGGCAAGCCCGTCAAGATCGTTTACAACCGTTTCGAGTCCTTCTTCGGACACGTCCACCGCCACCCCGCCAAGCTCTACTACGAGCACGGGGCGACCAAGGACGGCAAGTTGACCCATGTGAAGGCTCGGATCGTCCTTGACGGCGGCGCCTACGCGTCGGCCTCCCCGGCGGTCGTCGGCAACGCCTCCTCGCTCGGCGTCGGCCCGTACGTGGTCGACGACGTCGACATCGAGGCCATCGCGCTCTACACCAACAACCCGCCCTGCGGCGCCATGCGCGGCTTCGGCGCGGTCCAGGCGTGCTTCGCGTACGAGGCCCAGATGGACAAACTCGCCGACCGGGTGGGCATGGACCGGGTCGAGTTCCGCCGGCTCAACGCGATGGAGCAGGGCTCGCTCCTGCCGACCGGGCAGCGCGTCGACTCACCGGCCCCGGTCGCCGAACTCCTGCGCCGCGTCAAGGCGATGCCCATGCCGCCCGAGCAGCAGTGGCTCTCCGCGGGCGAGGAGGCCGACGTACGGCAACTGCCCGGCGGCCTGTCCAACACCACGCACGGCGAAGGCGTCGTCCGCGGGATCGGGTACGCCGTCGGGATCAAGAACGTCGGTTTCTCCGAGGGCTTCGACGACTACTCGACCGCCAGGGTCCGTATGGAGGTCGTCGGCGGCGTGCCGGTCGCCACCGTGCACACCGCGATGGCGGAGGTCGGCCAGGGCGGCGTCACCGTCCACGCGCAGATCGCGCGTACCGAACTGGGCGTCGCCCAGGTGACCATCCAGCCGGCCGACACCCGGGTGGGCAGCGCCGGTTCGACCTCAGCCTCGCGCCAGACGTACGTCACCGGCGGCGCCGTCAGGAACTCCTGCGAGCTGGTCCGCGAGAAGGTCCTGGAACTCGGCCGCCGCAAGTTCGGCACGTACCACCCCGCGTGGGCCACGGCCGAACTCCTCCTGGAGAGCTGCAAGGTCGTCACCGACGGCGGTGAGGTCCTCGCCGATCTCGCCGACGTGCTCGAAGGAGAGGCCGTCGAGGTCGAGGCCGAGTGGCGGCACCGTCCGACCGAGGCCTTCGACCTGCGCACCGGCCAGGGCGACGGCCACGTCCAGTACTCCTTCGCCGCGCACCGCGCCGTCGTCGAGGTGGACACCGAACTCGGCCTGGTCAAGGTCATCGAACTGGCCTGCGCCCAGGACGTCGGCAAGGCGCTCAACCCGCTGTCCGTCATCGGCCAGATCCAGGGTGGCACCACCCAGGGCCTGGGCGTCGCGGTCATGGAGGAGATCATCGTCGACCCGAAGACCGCGAAGGTCCGCAACCCCTCCTTCACGGACTATCTGATCCCCACCATCCTCGACACACCGACCATCCCCGTCGATGTGCTCGAACTCGCCGACGACCACGCCCCGTACGGGCTCCGTGGCGTCGGCGAGGCCCCGACCCTGTCGTCCACCCCGGCCGTCCTCGCGGCGATCCGGAACGCGACGGGTCTGGAGCTCGACCGGACGCCGGTACGCCCCGAACACCTCACGGGAACCGCGTAGGCGCCGGACACATCTTTCCGGGCGGCGCCGGGAACGTCACACTTCGCCGCGCCGCCCGGAGCGCCCGGCCACCGCACCGCTCGCGTGACCGGGACCAGCAGCAAGCAGCAGGCAGCAGGCAGCAGGCAGCAGGCAGCAGGTAACAGGCACACAGCGCGGCAGAGTTCTTGTCGTTCAGCACGTTCAGCACGTTCATCACGTTCGTCTCGGGCCGTCCCCCGGGTCGTGCGGCCGAAGCACCATCCCAAATCCCGCAACCGCTCCCGCGGTTGACCAGCCGTCAGGACGGCTGTCCGGGTGCCCCTTTGAACCTTGGGAGCAGGCCCACATGACCCAGCAGTCACTGGAGCCGAAGACCACCGCGCAGGACGCGGGCGCGGGAAGCCGCGTTCCGGCGGGACGGTCTTGGCTCGACCGGTACTTCCACATATCCCAGCGGGGAAGCTCGATCGCGCGTGAGGTGCGCGGCGGCGTCACCACTTTCATGGCGATGGCTTACATCCTGCTGCTCAACCCGCTCATCCTGTCCGGCAAGGACGTGGCGGGGGACACGCTCGGCCAGAAGGCCCTCATCACCGCGACCGCGTTCGCGGCGGCCCTGACCACCCTCCTCATGGGTTTCGTCGGCAAGGTGCCGCTCGCCCTCGCCGCCGGACTCTCGGTGTCCGGTGTGCTCTCCTCGCAGGTCGTCCCGCAGATGAGCTGGCCGCAGGCCATGGGCATGTGCGTGATGTACGGCGCGGTCATCATGCTCCTCGTCGTCACCGGGCTACGCGAGATGATCATGAACGCGATCCCGCTGGCGCTCAAGCACGCCATCACCATGGGCATCGGCCTGTTCATCGCACTGATCGGCCTGGTCAAGGCCGGCTTCGTCCACCAGGGCAAAGCCACCCCCCTCGCTCTCGGTCCCACCGGCGAACTCGCCGGCTGGCCGGTGCTGCTCTTCGCCGCCACCCTGCTGCTGATCTTCATGCTCCAGGCGCGTGGCATCCCCGGCGCGATCCTCATCGGCATCGTCTCCGGCACGGTCGTCTCCGTCGTCCTCGACGCCGCCGGGGCCATCGACCCGAAGCAATGGGCCGGCGGCGCCCCAGAGCTGCACGGCAGCGCCGTCTCGATGCCGGACTTCTCGCTCTTCGGCAAGGTCGAGTTCGGCGGCTGGGGTCAGGTCGGCGCGATGACGGTAGGCATGATCGTCTTCACGCTCGTGCTCGCCGGGTTCTTCGACGCGATGGCCACCATCATCGGCGTCGGCACCGAGGCCGGGCTGGCCGACGGCCAGGGCCGGATGCCGGGCCTGTCGAAGGCGCTGTTCATCGACGGCGCGGGCGGAGCGGTCGGCGGAGTGGCCGGCGCCTCCGGGCAGACTGTCTTCGTCGAGTCCGCCACCGGCGTCGGCGAGGGTGCCCGTACCGGCCTCTCCGCCGTCGTCACCGGCCTCTTCTTCGCGGCCTGCCTGTTCTTCACCCCGCTCACGGCGATCGTCCCGGGCGAGATCGCGGCGGCGGCCCTGGTGGTCATCGGCGCCATGATGATGATGAACGCCCGCCATGTCGACTGGGCCGACCGCGCCACCGCGATCCCGGTCTTCCTGACCGTCGTGATCATGCCGTTCACCTACTCGATCACCGCGGGCGTGGCGGCAGGTGTGATCAGCTACGTCGCCATCAGGATCTCCCAGGGCAAGGCCCGGGAGATCGGGGCCTTCATGTGGGGTCTGACGGCGGTCTTCTTCGTCTACTTCGCGCTCAACCCGATCGAGAGCTGGCTGGGCGTCCACTGACGCCCGCGTCCCTTCCACGCAACCGCAGGCAAGCGGACCGACAGACAGACAGGCAGACAGGCAAGGAGACCGAGAGATGCTGGACATCGCCGCAGAGCTCCACGGGTGGGTCGAGCAGGGCCGCGACTTCGCCGTCGCCACCGTGGTGGCGGTCGGCGGCAGCGCGCCCCGCCGGCCCGGCGCCGCACTCGCCGTCGACTCCGACGGCACGGCGATCGGCTCGGTCTCCGGCGGTTGCGTGGAAGGAGCCGTCTACGAACTGTGCCGCCAGTCCCTGGAGGACGGCGAGACCGTCCTCGAACGGTTCGGCTACAGCGACGACGACGCCTTCGCGGTCGGTCTGACCTGCGGCGGCGTCATCGACATCCTGGTCACCCCGGTCCGCTCGCGGGACACCGCCCGCCGGGCGGTGTTCGCGGCGGCGCTGGCCGCCGCGGCGGGTGGGGAGGCGGCGGCGCTCGCCCGTGTCGTGAGCGGACCCGCCGAACTGATCGGCCGCGCCCTCGTCGTGCGGTCCGACGGCTCGTACGAGGGCGGCTTCGGCGCCCACCCCGAACTCGACCGTACGGTGGTCGGCGAGGCGGCGGCCCAACTGGACGCCGGTCGCACGGGCACCCTGGAGATCGGAGAGCAGGGCTCTCGTTGCGGAGCGCCGCTCACGGTTCTGGTGGAGTCGTCGGTCCCGCCCCCGCGCATGATCGTCTTCGGTGCCATCGACTTCGCCTCGGCCCTGGTCCGCATGGGCAAGTTCCTCGGCTACCGGGTCACGGTGTGCGACGCCCGCCCGGTCTTCGCGACCAAGGCCCGCTTCCCCGACGCGGACGAGATCGTCGTGGACTGGCCCCACCGCTATCTGGAGCGCACGGAGGTCGACTCCCGCACCGTCCTGTGCGTCCTTACCCACGACGCCAAGTTCGACGTCCCGCTGCTCCGGCTCGCCCTGCGGCTCCCGGTGGCGTACGTCGGCGCGATGGGCTCCCGCCGCACCCACCTGGACCGCAATGAGCGGTTGCGTGAAGTCGGCGTGACCGAGCTGGAACTGGCCCGCCTTCGTTCGCCGATCGGCCTGGACCTGGGAGCGCGCACGCCCGAGGAGACGGCACTGTCGATCGCCTCGGAGATCGTGGCCGACCGGCGTGGGGGGAGCGGGGTTTCCCTCACGGGGGCACACACGCCGATCCATCACGACGGGTCCTCCCGTCACGACGCGTCCACCGTTCCGGGGCGACGGATCGGGTCGGTGGCCTGAGAGGCGGCTTCTGTCTCTTGTATTGACGCAGGCATGCCTCTCGGCGAATCTCCTGTGGGAGCGCTCCCGTAAGTCCCTCGTGACCGTTGCGACCCCGGAGTGAACCCGTATGAGAAAACGCGCCCCCAGCTGGCTCGCCGCCCTGTCCGTCGGGCTGGCCGCCCTCTTCGCCCTGCCTCCGGCGCACGCCGCGGAGTCCACGGTGCGCGGTCCGTCGCTGTATGTCCCGGACACGGAGCGCGGTCCGTCGTCGCTGTATGTCCCGGACCCCGACCCGGCGGCGTACCAGCAAGCCCTCGGCCTCGCCCGAGCCGGCCGGTTCCGCGACGCGGCCGGCATCCTGGCGATGGTGAACACCCCGCAGGCCGTGTGGTTCGGCGACCAGACGCCGGCCGAGGCGGAGCGGCTGGTCCGCGCGGTGGTGCGCGACGCGGGCCGTGACGACGCGATTCCGGTGCTGGCGCTGTACGACATCCCGGGCCGGGACTGCTCCAACTACTCGGCGGGCGGCGCCGCGGACACAGCGGAGTACAAGGCGTGGATCGACGCTGTGGCGCGGGGGATCGGGCGCGGCGACGCCATCGTCACCCTCGAACCCGACGCCCTCGCCCTGCTGCCCTCCGACTGCGGCCAGGACGACGCCCAGGGCACCAAGACCGCCGCGCGGTACGCCGAGGTCAACTACGCGGTCGACATCTTGGAGCCACTGCACGGGACGCGGGTCTACCTCGACACCGGGCACCCGGGCTGGCACAGCGTCAACTCCATCGTGCCGCGGCTGGTCGAGGGCGGGGTGGCGCGGGCCACCGGCTTCTACACCAACGCTTCGAACTACAACACCGAGGACGCCAACTCCTGGTACGGCAAGCTCATTTCGTCCTGCCTGGTCTATGCCGACGGCGGTGGCGACATCGCCGACTGCCCGAACCAGTGGTGGCCGCGGGGCGACGCGCAGGCCTGGCTCGACGCGCATGTGCGGACGCCACCGTCCCGGATGAAACACTTCGTCACGGACTCCAGCCGCAACGGTCAGGGCCCCTGGACCCCGCCGGCGGGCAAGTACACGGACGCGCAGGACTGGTGCAACCCGCCGGACCGCGGTCTCGGCGCCCGCCCCACCCTGCGCACCGGCGACCCGCTCCAGGACGCCCGGCTGTGGATCAAGACGCCGGGTGAGTCGGACGGGCTCTGTCTGCGCGGAACGGCGGGGCCCGAGGACCCGGAGCGTGGCACGGTCGACCCGAAAGCGGGGGACTGGTTCCCGGAACAGGCTCTGGAGCTCTCCCAGTTGGCCGATCCACCCTTGCTTCCTGGGAGTTGACGGGGGAGGGGAGGGGAGAGGAGAGGACGGGAGAGGGCGGGCGTCGGCCTCTCGGCCGCGCCGTGTCGCTCTCGCCTCCCCGCCCTGCCGCTCTCACCTCCCCGCCGTGTCGCTCTCGCCTCCGCGGCGCCGCCTCCACCTCCGCGCCCGGCCGTTCCTGACCTCGTCCAGGCCGCTCTCGCCGCACCCCAGCAGCCCGTCCATCGCCCGCCCGAACATCCACCGCGCCGACCACCCCAGCGGCCGGTCGGCGAATCCGGGCAGCCCGCGCACGCTGAGATCCTCCCGCCAGATCACCCGTGAGCCGTCGTGGTTGCCGCCGTCCGCAGGGCGCACCTCGAACTCGGCCCAGCCCGTGACGAACGTGCCGCGCTTGACCAGGCGGCACGCTCCCGGGGCCCCGTCGCGCGGCGGCCGCCACGCGACGACCTCCATCGGGTCGTCGAAGGCGAGTGGCCCGAGCCCCGACCGCGCCACGAAGACCGTGCCCTCCCGCGTAGGTGGCGGCGTGCGCACGCTGACCCGGGTCAGCGGGACGACGTCCGCGTGCCGGGCCCAGTCGGTCATGCGCCGCCAGCTCTCGGCGACGGAGTGCCGGGACACGCGTTCCAGGACGAAGAGGACCACGGCATGATCGTAGGCGTTCGAAGGCCGTCGACCGGAAGGTGGACTCCCCGCCACGCCAGCCCGCTCGACGTCCGGGCTGGTCCCCCCGGTCGAGGAACCCGACCCGTGCACCGGCGACGTCGCATCGCAGTGATGAATCGTCAGGGGCGGTACACCGTACCCGGCTCGGCCCTCCCCGGCGCCAGCAACTGCGGCACCGTCACGAACACATACCCGCGTTCCTTCAGCGAGTCGATGATCCCCGGAACCGCGGGCACGGTGCCCGGGTAGAGATCGTGCAGCAGGATGATCCCGTCCCTGGACGACTGCTGCAGGACGCGTCGGCGTATCAGCCCGGGATCGCTCGTCAGGTAGTCCTTGGCGGTCACGCTCCACAGGACCTCGGCGAGCCCCTCCTCGCGCGCGATCTTCGTCACCGTGTCGTTCGTCCGCCCCTGCGGGGGCCGCATCAGCGTCGGCTTGTGCCCGGTGAGCCGCTCTATCTCCTCGTTCGGACGGCGCAGTTCCTCTCGTATCTCCGCCGGCGAGATCTGCGTGAGGATCTTGTGGTCCCAGGTGTGGCTGGCCACTTCGTGGCCTTCGTCGGCCATGCGCCGCACCAGTTCCGGGTACTTCTCGATGTGCCGCTTGCCGAGCAGGAAGAAGGTCGCCTTGACCTTCTTCTCCTTGAGGATGTCGAGCAGCCGGGCCGAGTGTTCGCTCGGCCCGGCGTCGAAGGTCAGGGCGATGCACTTGACCCTTCGGCAGTCCACCGCCCCGAATTCCGCCTGTCCGGCGGCACCCGCGTGCGTCCTCGCGGCGCTCGGCGCGGTGGTGTCCATGGATGCGCACCCCGTCAGCGGCAGGGCCAGCGCGACGGCGGCGGAGATCGCGGCCGTCGCGCGGAACCTGGGCGCCGGTCTTTTCATCTTCCTGGTCAGAGAAAACATGCCGCGACTATATATGGAGTGTATACACTCGATGTATAGTGCTGTGAGCTGCGCAAGTACCCTGATCGGCTGATGATTTCGCCGTCGCCGTCGCCGTCGCCGTCGCCGTCGGCTGCGGTGTCCCCTTCTCGCGCCGCCGGCCTTGTGCGGTCTCAGTAACTGCCTTGGTCTAAGTGTGGCGTCAGGAGTTCGCGTCGCGCCGCTCGGCGGTGCTCACGGCTTGTCGGATCGTTCCTCCGGCTGTCGCTCCGGCTGCTGGTCCGGCCTCGGTTTGTGGCCGGAGCGGCGTACCCCGGCCGTGCGGCCCACGAGCATCGCCAAGGAGCCCAGCCGTCGCCATTCCAGGGTTGGCTGGACCGCGGGGACGCCCGGCCGCTTCCTCGGGACGCGGACGCGGAGCACGCCCGGTTCGACGCGGCAGTGCACCGGGGTGGGCAGGACCATGGCCTCGCCGTCGATGCCGACCTCCAGCTCGGCGCTGTCCGCGCCGACGACCACTTCGCGCGCGGTGAGGACCGACAGGCCCTGCGGATCCGGGGAGAGCAGCAGGGCGGCGGCCTCGACCGCGCTGTCCACCTTGACGCCGAGGACGCCGAGCAGCCCCGAGTCGAGCCGCTCGCGGCGGCCGAGGCCCGCCGGATCGTTCGTCCGGTAGGGGTTGTTGCTCACCAGCAGTGCCTGCGGCGCGTCGAGCGTCGTGCCGGCGGCCCGCGCGGTCAGCCGTGGTCCGCGCTGGCGGGTGAGCAGGTCCGGAAGGAGCTGCAGGATGGTGCCGATCTTGTCGTCCCGGTAGGCGGGATCCTGGACGACCGCCGCGTAAGCGCCGAACGAGGCGTTGTTGACGAAGGGGTGCTTCCCGGCGAAGCCGAGGTCCACCCGGAGCTCGACCCCGTTCGTGAGGGCGTCGAGGCAGGTCGCGGGGTCGTCGCGGTCGAGGCCGAGGTCCATGGCGAAGTGGTTGCGGGTGCCGGCCGAGACGACGAGGAACGGCAGGCCGTGTTCGGCGGCGACGGCCGCGACGAGCGCCTGCGTCCCGTCGCCGCCCGCGACGCCCAGCAGGTCCGCTCCGTCCGCGACCGCCTGCCGGGCCAGCTCGGTGACGTCCTGGTGGTGCTCCGGATCGAGGAGGACGACGCGGGCACCGAGCCGCTCGGCCTTCTCCACGAGACGGAACCGCTCCACCTTGCCGCCGCCGGACCGGGGGTTCATGAGGACGAAGGGCCGTCGTGGCGGCGGGGTGCGGTGCTCCTTCATGGGCCGGACCCGGCCGCGGGCGCTCCGCAGCGCGTAGCGCCCGCACCACACGGCGACGATCCACAGCACGGGGGACAGCAGCAGGGTCCACAGCAGCGTGACCGCGAGGACCACGATGACGGCGAGGGGTACGACGACCGCCAGCAGCCCCGCGATCCAGCGCACCAGGCCTCGACGGGTCAGCATCCACCACAGCGCGGCCGCCGCGACGGCCATGCCGGCGAGGGCGGCGAGGAGGAGCAGGAACCCGCGTACGCCTCCGAAGGCGAGCGGCAGCGCCACGGCGAGCGCCGCCGATGCCAGCGAGGCTCTCGCCGCCCATCGTTCGCGGGCCGGCGGACCCGTATCAGTGCTCATCGTTCCTCCACTGGTCGGTCCCTCGCGCGCCGCGGTCACCGGACGAGAGGCACCGTTCCACGCGTCACGCGGACCATGCGCAGCCCCGGTGCCACCGCGATCGATGGCACACCCGTTCCCCGCGTCACTCGGACCATGCCTCCGCGGCGCGGACGTCCATGGCCGACGTGCCGGGGACGGCCGTATGGGGTCACGCTGTCATGAGCCGGGCTCCCGCACCACGAGGCGGCCTGTGTCCCGGGCCGTTTCCTGGCCCGCTCCCCTGTCCGATCCCTTGTCCGCTCCCCGGTCCACTTCCCGTCCGGACGCCGGCCGGCCGACGGCGGGGTCCGCGTGCTTCGCCGACGGGCCGGGGCGGGTGCGTGCCTCGGGCGGAATCAGCGCGCCGTGCCCGGCGCCGCACACCACCACCGCGTGCACCTGCTCGCCGCAGTCCGCGTGCACGACCTCCAGGGGCGGACCCTCGGGATCCGCCGTGTAGCGGTCGCCCCACTGCTTGAGTGCGATCATGGCGGGCCACAGCTCCCAGCCCTTGCGGGTGAGCCGGTACTCGTACCGGGTGCGGCTGCCCGGCTCGCTGTACGGCACGGTGTCCAGGATCCCGGCCGCGACCAGCTTCCTCAGCCGGTCCGCCAGCACGCTCTCGGAGAGTCCGACGTGTCGCCGGAAGTCGTCGAAGCGCCGTACGCCGTTCATCGCGTCCCGCAGGACCAGCATCGACCACTTCTCGCCGATCAGGTCGAGCGTCCGCTGGACCGTGCAGTTCTCGGTACTTGTGTCGAGCCACGTCATGCGCCCCATCGTAGGCTGACTGTGAGATTGACAGCCAGGTGTGGGACTGGCTAGCTTCGAAAGAAAGAGTCAGATGGCGGACTCGGATCGTCGAGCACGGGGAGAGTGACGGAGTCATGGGCAGGTCTCGTACATACGACTGGGAGGACCCGGCCGTCTCCGCGGCCGTCGTCGGCCGGTACAGCGGTCTCGACTTCCTCCGCGAGGTGCAGGCCGGACGGCTCCCCGCACCGCCGATCTCGGCGACCCTCGGCATGACCCTCGAAGAGGTCGAGCACGGCCGGGTGGTCTTCGCCCTGGTCCCGGGGGAGGAGCACTACAACCCGATCGGGAGCGTCCACGGAGGCGTCTACGCCACCCTGCTGGACTCCGCGGCGGGCTGCGCGGTGCAGTCCGTGCTGCCCCGGGGCACCGGATACACCTCGCTCGACCTGAACGTGAAGTTCCTGCGGCCGGTCACCGTGGACACCGGCACGGTCCGCGCGGTCGGCACCGTCCTCAGCAGCGGCCGCCGTACGGCCCTCGCCCAGGCGGAGCTCTTCGACGCGGCCGACCGGCTGCTCGCCCACACCACCAGCAGCTGCCTGCTGTTCCCCGTCTGACCCCTGACCCCTGACCCCGTTCCTCGTCCGCCGGGCGGGTGACGGCGCCGGTCGATGCCGTCACCCGCCCGGCCCCGGCGACGCGTTCCGCCCGGCCGAGCGGCGGTCCCGGGGCTAGCGTGGCGGTGTATGAGGACGAGCCTGCCGAGCCTGCCCCTGGACGCCGTGCCGCGCCTGATCGGCGCGGTGGTTCTCGGCGCCGCGGTCGGTGCCGCCGTCGGACTGTCGACCGACGTCTTTCTGGGCCTGCTGGCCGGAATCGCCGCGACGGAACTGTTCTTCGTCCTGGCGGGCTGGGCGGTGCTGTGGCCGATGACGGCCACGGCCACCCGCGACAACGCGCGACGCGAGGACTTCCGCCCCCTGGCCGACGAACTCGTGGTGGTCGCGGTCGCCCTGTGCGGGCTGTTCGCCATCGTGCTGCTGCTCCTGCGCGGAGGCAGGTCCGACAACGGCCACGCGGCGGCCGTGACCGCCCTGTGCGGTGTGTTCCTGGCCTGGTCCGCCCTGCATCTGATGTACGCCACCCGCTACGCCTACGTGTACTACGAGGCGAACGGCGGCATCGATTTCAACACGGACGACCCGCCGGCGTACCGCGACTTCTTCTATTTCAGTTACAACCTCGGAATGACCTACCAGGTGTCCGACACCGGTGTTTCGAGTCCGAGGATCCGCTCGATCGTGCTGAGGCACTCCCTCCTGTCGTACGTGTTCGGCACCAGCATCCTCGCCACGGCCATCAACGTCGTCGTGGGACTCGTGAGCGGCTGACGGAACCCGCGCCGCGTGGTTCTGGTGCGGTTTGTCCCCGGACGCAGCAGGATGGGAGGAAGAACCGACAGGTCCGCGCACGACGGACACCTCCGCGTCCCATGAGGAGGCCGACTCTTGGCCCGACTCTCGGCCGAGCCGCAGGCTGTGGTCTCCCGACCGGCCGGGGCCACCGTGTTTCTCGTGGTCACCGTCACGCCGGGACACGAGGGCACGGTCCGTGGCCTGCTGGAGGACGTCTCGGGACTGCGCCGTTCCGTCGCCTTCCGGGCACCCGACGACGACCTGGGCTGCGTCGTCGGCATCGGATCGGCGGCCTGGGACCGGCTGTTCAGCGGGCCTCGCCCCCAAGAACTGCACCCGTTCGTGGAGTTGACCGGCAAGCGGCACCGGGCCCCGTCCACGCCGGGAGACCTCCTGTTCCACCTCCGGGCCCGCCGGACGGACCTCTGCTTCGAACTCGCCCGGCTGATCGTGGAACGACTCGAAGGCGCGGTCACCGTCGTCGACGAGGTCCATGGATTCAAGTACTTCGACGACCGTGACCTGCTCGGTTTCGTCGACGGCAGCGAGAACCCCGAGGGCCGGCCGGCCGCCGACGCCGTCCTCGTCGGCGACGAGGACCCCGCCTTCGAGGGCGGCAGCTACGTGATCGTCCAGAAGTACCTGCACGACCTGCGGACATGGAACGCGCTGCCGTCGGCCGAGCAGGAGAAGGTCATCGGACGTACGAAGCTCGCCAACGTCGAACTCCCCGACGACGTCTTGCCGGCCGACTCCCATGTCGCGCTGAACACCATCACCGGCGAGGACGGCGACGAACGCAAGATCGTGCGGGAGAACATGCCGTTCGGCACCCTGGGAGAGGGCGAGTTCGGCACCTACTTCATCGGCTACGCCCGCACCCCCGAGGTGACCGAGCAGATGCTGCGGAACATGTTCCTCGGAGACGGCCGCGCCTCGCACGACCGCATCCTCGACTTCTCGACCGCGATCACCGGATGCCTCTTCCACGTGCCGACCGTCGACTTCCTCGACGACCTCCCCGCCGCCCCGGGCGAGCGGGCCGCGGACGAGCGGTCGGCGGAGCCTCCCGCCGCGTCCGGCGAGCGGGCGGCGACGGACGGCTCACTGGGGATCGGCAGCCTCAAAGGAGTCCGACCATGACCACGTCCGACGACATCGCCATCGCACCCGCTCCCGTCTCCGGCGCAGGCAACCTCCACCGCGAACTCGCCCCCATCACACCCGCCGCGTGGAACGAGATCGAGGACGAGGCGCGCCGCACCTTCCGCCGCAACCTCGCCGGGCGGCGCGCCGTGGACGTCTCGGGTCCCGACGGCCCCGAACTCGCCGCCGTCGGAACCGGTCATCTGTCCGGCATCGACGGACCGTCACCCGGTGTCGCGGCACGGCTGCGCCAGGTACAGCCCCTGGTCGAGCTGACGGTGCCGTTCAGGGTGAGCCGCGCCGCCGTCGACGACGTGGACCGGGGCGCCAAGGACTCCGACTGGCAGCCGGTCAAGGACGCCGCCCGCATCATGGCGTTCGCCGAGGACCAGACCGTGTTCAACGGGTACGCGGCGGCCCGTATCGACGGTCTTCGCGCCCGCACCTCCAACCCGGTGCTCAGTCTCCCCGCGGAGCCGCGCGACTTCCCGGACGCCGTCAGCCATGCCCTGAGCACCCTCCGGCTGGCAGGTGTGCAGGGACCGTACGCGCTGCTGCTCGGCGCGGAGGCGTACACGGCGGTCAGCGAGACCTCCGACCACGGCTACCCCGTCGCCGCCCACCTCGGCCGGATCCTCGACGGCCGGCTGATCTGGGCGCCCGCCGTGGAGGGGGCCTTCTTGCTCACCACCCGCGGCGGCGACTACGAACTGCGGCTCGGCGAGGATCTGGCCATCGGCTACGCGACCCATGACGCCACCGGCATCGACCTGTACTTCCGCCAGACCCTGACCTTCCTGGTCCACACGGACGAGGCCGTGGTGGCACTCGACCCGTGGACCGACACGAGCACGGACACGCTCTGACCTCGCCGGACGCGCGGCGCTCAGCGGGGTGTCCGCCTCGGCCGCCGGCTCCGTTTTCCGACGTTCCTGAACGCACCTTCCCCGTGGGCGAGTTCCGCTCTCTCCAGGGAAACATCGCAGGCCAGAGCCCTCGTGGCGCGGACGACCGCTCCAGTTGCGGAGCAATAGGCGCCGCGAAATGGTGGAAAGGACTCATCGCCGCACCGGGAGCTGCCCATGTCGATGTCGTCCTACGGTTTCGGCTCGTCCGACCCCTTCGGTGAACTGCTGAACCGCTTCTTCGGGATGTCACCCGCGTCCTCGCCACCGGCGGTGCAGCGGGTGCCCATCGGACGACTGCTGACGGAGTCCTCGCAGGAACTTCTCGACCTGGCCGTGCAGCGGACCGTGCAGGACGGGTCCTCCGATCTCGACACGGAGCACCTGCTGTGGGCCGCCACGAAGGTGGAACCCTCGCGCTCGCTGCTGGCCCGCGCGGAGGTGGACCCCGACGCCCTCGCGGCCCAGCTCGCCGAGGTGCTTCCCCGGGAGACCAGCGAACCGTCCTCGGAACCGGGCCTCACCCCGGCGGCCAAGCGCACACTCGCCGCCGCCTACGCCCGCTCGCAGGCGGCCGGAGACGGCTCCGTCCACTGCACCGTGCGCAAGTCCGCCCAGGGCGACGGCACGGAGGCGGGACCGGGGAGCGGGTCGCCCGCCGATGACAGGCAGAACGAGTGACCGACGTACGACGTACGACGAAGGACGGGACGGAGGACTCCTGACACCGAAGACGTACCCGGGCGCGCGAACGCCGGGTAGTCGTTTGAGGAGGCTGCGCATGACGCACCACAAGTCCAACCGGGCTGTCGAAGGCGATCCGGAGCACGCCCACAACAGGGGCATGCCGCTGCGGTCCGACGATGACGAACTCCACGCACGTACGGTCCGTGAGCGGCGGGAAGCCGGTCTGCTGGGCGGTCCCATGGACGACCCCGAAGCCGCGTACAGGCGCGAGCGCGTGGAGATCGATCTGGAGGTGGGCGCCGGCCGGATCCCGACGGGCAACTCCACCCGGCGGACCCGGGACCCCTACCCGCCCTCCAGCTACGAGGACTGAATCACCGCACGACTCACATCACCGTGCCGAGGGGCGCGTTCAAGGGCGCCCCTCGGTTCGGGGAAACGCCCGCTCGGTCCGGGCGGCCGGGCTCGCGCCCTGGACCCGTTCCTCCGCAACTCGGTTGCGGGCAGGGGTCGGTCGGCTCGGCCAGGCGCGGACGCGATCGGCGGCTGACCGATGAGCCGCTGCCGTCGGGCGACCCGCAATTGGGCCGAATCGCGACGTTATGTGATGTGTGGAATCGTGGGTCCCCGGAGTTCAGGACGCTTTCTGACGCGCTTCCTGATGAGCTTCTTGATGTCCTGCGAGTGAGGGAGGTCCGCATGTCCTCGAAGCGACGCCGGAAGAAGAAGGCGCGCCGTAAGCACGCCGCGAATCACGGGAGACGACCCCAGTCCTGAGCTCGGTGAGGTTCTTGAACGCATCCCAGAACGGCCGGGACGGGCTGGAGCCCCATGTGGGGCCCGACCCCCAGGGTGAACCGGAGTTCCACCCCTACCATCACCCTGCCGCCGGCTGGGGTGCGGCCAAGAGCGTGAGCCGGTTGCTGGTGCGCGAACGTGCCCTCGTGGACGGCCCGCGGGCGATCATGCGCATGAACCACGAGAACACGGGCTTCGACTGCCCCGGATGCGCTTGGCCCGACGACACCAAGGGCCTGCACCTGGACATCTGCGAGAACGGCATCAAGCACGTCACCTGGGAGATGACGGGCAAGCGGGTCGGCCGCGAGTTCTTCGCCGCCCATTCGGTGACCGAGCTGTTCGGCTGGAGCGACTACGACCTGGAGGACCAGGGCCGGCTGACCGAACCGATGGTCTACGACCCGGAGTCGGACCACTACGTGCCGATCGGCTGGCGCGACGCGTTCGAACTCGCCGGCCGCACCCTGCGGGAGCTGGACGATCCGAACAGGGCGTCCTTCTACACCTCGGGCCGGCTCGGCAACGAGGCCACGTTCCTCTACCAGTTGATGGCCCGCGAGCTGGGCACCAACAACCTGCCCGACTGCTCGAACATGTGCCACGAGGCCAGCGGCCGCGCGCTTCAGGCGTCGCTGGGCACCGGCAAGGGGACCGCCGACCTCAAGGACTGGGAGACCACCGACGCCCTGTTCATCATGGGCGTCAACGCCGCCTCCAACGCGCCCAGGATGCTCACCGCCCTGGCCGAGGCCTACCACCGCGGCGCCCAGATCGTGCACATCAACCCGCTCGTCGAGGCGGCCGCCACCCGCACCATCGTTCCGCACGACTTCACGGACATGGCCGTCCTCAAGTCCACCCGGACCAGCACCCTGAACCTCCAGCCGCGCATCGGCGGCGACATGGCGCTCCTGCGCGGCATGGCCAAGGCGATCCTGGAGCAGTCGGGCACCGACCCCAAGGCCCTGGACCAGGAGTTCATCGACCGCCACACGACGTACTTCGACAAGTACCGCGCGGTGTGCGAGGCCACGTCCTGGGACGAGATCGAGCGTCAGTCCGGGATCGACCGGGACGGCATCCTCAAGGCGACACGGGTGTACCGCGAGGCCGACCGCTCCATCATCAGCTGGTGCCTCGGTGTCAGCCAGCACGAACACGGCGTGGAAACCGTGCGCGAGATCGTCAACCTCCTTCTGCTGCGCGGCAATCTGGGCCGGGAAGGCGCCGGTCCTTCACCGGTGCGCGGCCACAGCAACCTCCAGGGCAACCGGACGTGCGGCATCGACCACAGGCCGAGCGAGGAGTTCCTGGACCGGCTGGCCGAAGTGTGCGGGATCGACCCGCCCCGCGAGCACGGCATGGACACCGTGGCCACCATCCGGGCCATGCACCGCGGCGACGTGAAGGTGTTCGTCGGCATGGGAGGCAACTTCGCCCTCGCCGCGCCCGACACCCCGTACACCTACGCGGCACTGCGCAACTGCGATCTCACGGTCCAGGTGAGCACCAAGCTCAACCGCAGTCACCTCGTGCACGGCCGCCGGGCGCTCATCCTGCCGTGTCTGGGCCGGACCGAGAAGGACCATCAGCGGGGCGGCGTCCAGAGCACGTCGGTCGAGGACTCGATGAGCATGGTCCACCTGTCCGTCGGCATGAAGCGCCCCGCCTCGAAGCACCTGCTGTCCGAGCCCGCCATCATCGCCGGCATCGCGCGCGCCGCCCTGCCGGACAGCGGCACCCCGTGGGAGTGGTACATCGAGGACTACGACCGCATCCGCGACACCATGGCGCGGGCCCTCGACGGTTTCGAGGACTGCAACCGCCGCGTGCGCCTGCCACTCGGCTTCCGCATCAAGCAGCCCGCCCGCGAGCTGGTCTTCCTCACCCCGTCCGGCCAGGCCGAGTTCTCCGCGGCCCCGCTGCCCGACGTGGTCCCCGCCCCCGGCACCCTGGCGCTCGGCACCATGCGGTCCCACGACCAGTGGAACACGACGATCTACTCGGACAACGACCGCTACCGGGGCATCAAGAACCTGCGCACGCTCGTCTTCATGAACGAGGACGACATGCGCGAACGCGGCATCTCCGAGTTCACCCCGGTCGACATCGTCAGCACCGCCAAGGACGGCAGCCACCGCAATCTCGACGGCTATCTGGCCATCCCCTACGACATCCCCCGCGGCTGCGCGGCCGGTTACATGCCGGAGATGAACGTACTCTGCGCGATCGGCGACTACAGCGTCGAGAGCGACCAGCCACTGATGAAACACGTCAAGGTCACGATCGCACAGGCCGCCGCCGACCAGGCGGACAACGCCCGATAGCCGGCTCGGTCGCCTCCACCACCCGCCGGACGGCTGTCCCGCCAGGTGGCCGGCCCGTCCCGCGGGCGGCTGTCCCGCCGGACGGCCGGCGGCGTCGTACGGACGAAAATGACCTCTTCGCCGCCGACCCGGCCGGCATTCCGTGAGGCGAGGGGCATCGTCGATCTTTATCGCCGTACCCGCATTGGTGGGGTATCGACATTGACAACAGTGGCCACTAAGCTGCACTTCCGATCAGAATCGCAGGTATTCCATCATCCGGCCAGCGCAACCCCGGGCACGGTGTGGTAATGGATCACCGCTACCTGGCGGCACGGAGGCGTCGGCCGCTCCGGAGGGGGACCGAGCTTGACTGCTGGGGTGTACTTCTCATTCATCGGGATAGACGGCGTCGGGAAATCGACCTTCGCCGGCCTGTTGCACAGCGCATTGACCGCGAATGGCCACGACGCGCGCTTGGTGAGCTGGCGCAGTGAACTCACCGACCAACCCTGGCGTTCCACCCGCACCGTTCAACAGGAATTATGGGTCGAGTCATTCCGTATGATGCATCTCGGCATGGGAGCCGACTTCCAGCCGCCGGCCGACTTCAGTACCTTTCAGCAGGGAGACTGGGAATCCCGATTCGGCTCCGCGTCCATTGCGGAGCGACGCGCCGCCGGCCCTCTGGCGGCCGCCTGGCTCGAATGGTCGGGATACACCGTACTGCGCCACGAATCGATCAGACCACTGCTGGCCCGGGGAATAACGGTAATTGAGGACAGCTCAAGTCTGAAAATGGCTTACAAGGCCATTCAGCACGCCCGCACCCTGAACGACGACCCGGACATGGCTCAGGAGATCGACCGAGCCGAAGAGTCGCTGCTGACCCTGTTCCGTACGTACCCGCCCGATGTCCCGGTCATCGTCTCCGGACCTGTCGATGTCGCCTTCAAATGGCGTACGGAACAGGACGGCACTCTCGGGGTACTGGAAGACATGTCGCCGGTCGGCGGCGCCCGCGGATGGCCGGGATTCCTTGAGCACCAGAGCGCCTCCGACCAGTTCTTCCGCAAGGTCGCCGCGGACTGGGGCTGGCCGCTCTTCGAGGTGACGGACGCGGACCCGGCCGTCAATTTCCCCGCTCTGCTCGCGGGCCTGCGCGAAGTCCCGGCGGCCGCCGCGCTGCTCGACGGGTATCCGTCATGACGCCCGACAGCGAGACCCGGGCGATCCTGGCTCTGGCGCATGTCGCGCCCCGTATCCCCCGGGCAGACGCCGTCGATGCCGTACTCCGCGACGAGAAGAGGGCCCTCTCGGTCCTCCGCGCCAACCAGGTGCTGAGTTACGGCGCCGCCCAGCTCGCCGAGTCCGGGCGGGCACCGACCGGGTCGGTCATCCTGTCCGCGGCGGCCGCCAAGCGCAAGGAACGCGCTCAACTGGACGAACTGTGGTCGCAGATCGGCGAAGCGGTCGCCGAGGCCGGTGTTCCGGTCGCCGGGATCAAAGGCCGGGCGGCCATGTCGCTCTACGAAGAGCCGGCCCTCCGGGACATGTCCGACGTCGATCTGCTGGTCGGCAGCGTGGATGACGCGATGGCGTTGGTCGAGGTGCTGCGCGCCCGCGGCTTCGAGTGGTGGGAGAACGAGCTTCCCTGGGTGAAACGCGACCGGTCGACCGGAAGGATCTACGGCCAGGCGCCCTTGGATCTGGTCCGCGGTACCGAACGGCTCGGGGTCGACCTGCACTTCTCCGGCTATTCCGTCCGGCACTGCCGATTCCTGCCGCTCGACGTGACCGAACCGGGTCTCAACCGGTGGACGCCCTTGGAGAATCTGCCGCTGCTGGTCGGCAACGCGGCGGGCGACTTCCTGATCCGGCAGAAGGACGTCAATGACATTGCGCTGATGCTGGAGCAGCCCGGCTGGGAGTGGGGCGGTGCTCTCCATCGCATCCGGAACGTCGGACTCGGGCCTTTCTGGAATGCCCTCCTGGAGGCGACGGCGCACACCTCCCGTCTTTCCGTCGAAGCCGCCCGCCGCGCCGGTACGCTCGCCCTGCCCGGTGTGCCCCGAGAATCTCCGCCCTTCGCGGTCCCCAGCGCCCGCAGGAGGGTCCGCGGCACCGTGATCGACGCCTATCGCAGTGCTGACGGACCGTTGGCAGGGATGAAACTGGCGGCGGCTTCCTACCGTTACTACCGGCGGCCGCTACGGCTCACCGCCGAACGGTCGTGCACGCACGACGCCGAAGCAGCCGCCCCCGTGCGGCATCTGCGCAACGATGTATGCGTGCGGCTCGTACCCCTGGACATGGTGCATGGCCTCGCCCCGGCATCCCCGCCCCCACCGGAGGAGACCGGCAAACCGGAGAGCTCGTCCGTCCAGGGAAGCACTCGACTGCGTGAACTCGTGGTCTCCGGGCACAGTTTCGCCCAGCTCAACGGTGAGTTGTTCGCCACGACGGTGCACTACGACATCTGCCCCGTCCAGCGCGACGTCGCAGCGGGCGACCTGGGGCGGGACTGATGCGCGCCGTCGAATTCAGAGGCCCCGGAAAAATCGAGATCGTGGAGGTGCCCGACCCGGCCGTCGAGAAACCGACCGATGCCGTGGTCCGCATCGAAGCCGCCGGCGTCTGCGGTTCGGATCTCTGGCAGTACCGCGGACTCGAGCCGCTTCCGGTGGGCGAACGGATGGGGCACGAATTCATCGGCTCGGTCGAATCGATCGGGCCGGCCGTGACATCGGTCCGGCCCGGCGACTGCGTCGTCGCCCCGTTCAGCTACAGCGACGGCGACTGCGCCGCCTGCGCGGGCGGCCTGCCGGTCTCCTGCCCGGCAGGCGGCGTCTGGGGCGATCCGGGAACTCCCGGCGGTGCGCAGGCCGAGGCGATCAGGGTGCCCTTCGCCGATGCGACGCTCGTCCGGCTGCCCGGCGCTGAACTGAGCGCCTCCGACATCCGGCGCTTCCTGCCGCTGGCCGATGTGCTGCCGACCGGCCACCACGCGGCGAGCCGGGCCGGTGTGGGACCCGCGACGCGCGTCGTGGTGATCGGTGACGGCCCCGTCGCGGCCTGCGCCGGCCTCGCCGCGCGAAGACTGGGGGCCGAACAGATCCTGGTGCTGGGACATCATCCGTCCCGCCTGGCCGTGAGCAGGGCAGCGGGCATGGCCGTGGCCGAGGTCAGCGGGCCGGAAGCGGCCGCAGAGCTGGTCCTTGGCATCTTCGGCGGACCGGCGGACGCGGTGCTCGAATGCGTCGGCACCCAGGATTCGGTCGACGCGGCGCTCAGCTGTGTCCGGGACGGCGGCACCCTGAGCTACGTGGGGTGGCCGACGACGGGAGTGTCGATCCCGCTGCGCACGACCTTCGACCGCAACATCACCGTGTGCGGGGGACTGGCGCCGGTGCGGAACTACCTCCCGGAGCTGCTCGCGGACGTCGTGAAGGGAACCATGGACCCGTCATCGGTCATCGACCTGGAACTGCCGCTCGCGGCCGCCGCCGACGCCTATGCCGCCATGGACCGGCGCACTGTGTTGAAAGCCTGCCTCCGCAATTGACGCGTGCGCGCCGTGCGGAAGAACCTGCTCTCTGCAGGCGGTGGAACCAACTGCCCGCCCGAGGCGGCCGACGGGACAGTGGGGCCGGCAGAGAAATGGATGAAGGCGGGGCCGTCGCAATGTCCGGCCGCTTGCATGCCCACCGCTCTGAACGATGTGCTCGTATGTGCCCTACGCCCTGATGGCCAAGAGGATCGTGTCTCCGATGCGTTGATGGAATGCCGGGACAGTCTTGATCCTCAGTGCGATCACCAGGCACGGTGTCGCCGGGGGAGCCGACATGCTCGAAGTAGCTGTCTGTTCGGACAGCGAATTGTTCCGCGCGGGAATTCAACAGTATGTCGACAGTCACCCCGGTGGGGCCGAACTGGTCGACTTCGGGGGGGATCTGGCCCGACTGGTACAGACGCTGAACACGTCGGCAGTGGTGGTCGTCGACGGGCGCTCACATGTCATGGCGCTTTCCGAATTCGCACGTGCCATGGACGGAAGCACCGCGATGGCGCCGCGTATGGTCGTGGTGGGTACCCCGATCACGATCAATGTGGCCATCGCGGTTCTCGAGGGGCCGGCCAGAGGGATCCTTCCCGCCGACTGCCGGCCGTCCGACTTCCACGCCGCTCTGCGGGCGGCCGCGTCCGGTGACTACTACCTGTCGGCCAGTGTCTTCAGCCCGCTCCTCGCCAAGCTGGGCGAAGCCGCCTACGTGGCACGGAACGACACCGCGCTGACCAGCCGTGAGGCGGAGATACTCGGCAAACTCGCGGAGGGAAGGTCCAGCGCCGACATCGCGTCGAGTCTGCGCCTGAGCAAGCGCACGGTCGGCTTCCATGTGTCCAACATCCTGTCGAAGCTGGGAGCGGGCAGCCGTGCCCAGGCTGTCGCGTACGCCTACCAGAGCGGCCTGCTCACACCTCCGTCCCGGCCGTACGGAGGTCCATAGGGGAACCGCCCCGACATCGGACACCGGCCGTGCGGCCTGTCAGGCCAGGTCCCCCAAGCGGTCGAAGGCCGTCCGCACCCGCCGCATCCACCAGGCGACCGCTGCGTCGGAGGGACGGGGCAGCCCCTCGGGCCGATGGGCGGCCGTGGTCAGCAGCACGCCCAACTCGCCCGCGACGGCGTGGTACACGACGGCCAGGTCGAGCACGGGATTCCCTGGCGGCGAATCGGTCAGTTTCAGCCACATCTCCTCGAGCGCGTCCCGCTCCTCGTCGTCGCCCCAGGCGCTGTTGCAGAGGAAGTAGACGAAATCGAGGTCGCCCGGGCCGTAGGTGGCCAGCCCCCAGTCGATGGCGAGCACATCGCAACCCCGCACGCCGAGATTGGGCGGCCGGAGATCACCGTGCAACAGCGTGCTCGGCGCCTCGCGCCCGAGCCGGGTCAGCAGTGCGGACGGATCGGCGACCAGACGGAGCACGGCATCGGAGACCTTCGGATCGGCCCGCTCGGCGAAGGTCTCCCACATCCGGCCGATCAACGTGGGGAAATTGTCGGAGCTGCGCCAGTTCAGCAGCCGCTGCAGCGGTGAGAACACCCGCAGCCGGTCCGCGAGGGTGCACAGACCAGGGTGCGCCTGCCTTCCGAGGAACCCTGCGTGCATGTCGGCGGCCGCCGTGAGGATGTCGCGCGCCATGCGCTGCCGGCCTGCCCTCTGCGCCGAGTCGAGTTCCGCGGAGATGTCGTCCATGACGATGATCCACCCGCTGTCGTGCCGCTGGGCCGAGAGGACCGGAGAACGCAGGCCGGCCGGCAGCGCGGTGTAGACGCCGTCGGTGAAGAGCAGGCCCTCCCGGCCCGCGTCCCGGCTCGCCACGGCAAGCCAGTCCCGACCCGGCCTGACGATCTTGACGACCACGGGCCGCCCGGACGGCAGGCGCGCGCTGAACAAGGCAGCCCCCGACAGCCCGTCGTGCCCGAACTCGGCGACCGAACCGGGAACCACGCCGGCCACGTCGTGCGGGACCAGAGCCGGTGGTTCATGCGGTGCCGCCGACGAGACGAGATGCAGACGTATCCTGCCGGACTCCACGTGCAGCTGGTGCAGTTGGCGCACGGGGAAGCGGGTTCCGCCCTTGACGATCTCGCGCTGCGTCACCACCTCGTAGCCACCGGGCGCGGCAGAAACCGACCACCAGGTCAGTCGTCCGGGCGGGCCGATGACACGGGGCCACGCCGCCAGGACGGCAGACGCTCCGGGGACCACCTCCGCGCGGCCGTCGGCAAAGCTCTCCAGCGTGCATTCCGGGTGATACCACCGCCGCAGGCCGGAACTCCGCCCGGTGGTGAATCCCTTGCGCAGCGCCGCCAGCAGTATTTCAGCCATTGGCCATCACGGGCAGCAGGATTCCATGACGCCCACACTTTTCCCAGAGTGTCTCCGGCCAGGCCGAAAACAACCCTGGCCCGACCCGTGATTCACCTGTCAGTCGAACGGGCCGACCTGGCAGATTTACCAGGGTGCAACTGTTCGTATCCCCAGGGTCGCCAACCTGTCAGAAAGGACGTGGTCCGACGCCCGCACCGACCGTTAGCATATGAAGATCACATAGCGCGAAGACCCATTGTGGAATCGGATGAAAGCGGTTCATGCCGGTTCACGCGACCAGCGAAAACCCCTCGGGAGTCCAGTAGTGGTCGAAATGAAGGGAATAGCGTCATGACATCCACCGGCAAGGCGGACAACTCCGGCCGGCCGTACAAGGAAAGTTGTATGCCGCTGCCGGAGCTCTTTCAGGGGCCCCGCGTCGAGCGTCTGAACTATCGCATCTTCGCCGCCCCCGATGACGCCCTCACCGCTCTCGGCGCGGGCGAGATCGACCTCGTCGACTTTCCCGTCACGAGTTCGGATCCGCTGCCCGAAGGCGTGGCCGTCGATACATGCCGCGACTTCGGGTACTACTTCGTAGCCTTCAACAACAGGCTTGCGCCCACACACTCGAAGGCCTTCCGCCAGGCGTTCGCGTATCTCCTCGACGATGTGAAGAAGACGGTCAGCCGGACGGTGACCTCGGAACGCGTCGAGGTCATGGACAGCATCATGGTCCAGTACTACGGGCGCCTGGTGAACCGCTACCTGCCCCAGTACGCGACCAGCGGTCCGGACGACGCGGTGGCCCGGGCGCTCGCGACCCTGGGCTCCGAACTCGAGGGCCTGGCCGATGACTCCGTCAAGTGCCTGATCACGACGAACGACGCCATCTCCAAGGCGATCATGGTCGCGCTCCGCGATCGTGTCGAGCGGTCACCCGAACTCGCTCGCGTCATCAGCTTCGTCGAGACGACGCGTAACGACGTCGCCACCACCGTCTACTCCGGTGACGAGGGTGAGTGGCACATCTTCTGCGGCTGGCAGTACGTGCAGGACAACCTGTCGCGGTGGAACCCCGGTATGAGCAAGCTGCGCCTGTCGCTGGACTGGACCGCGGACTTCCAGTCCGCCAACAGCCGGACCCGCAACTACCCCGGCTTCAACAGCCCCGAGTACGACCGTGTCGCCCAGCAGTTCCTCACCACGCTGTACCCGCGCGACCTGCGTGGAGCGGTCATCACCGAGGAGCACCTCGAACCGTGGTGGAACAACGCCGAGTTCTGGGCCAAGGGCGGCGACGTGCCCAAGAACGCGGACGCCCTGCTGCTGCTGTGGAAGCTGCAGTGGATGATCGCCGACGAGGCGCCGGTGGTCCCGATGTTCGCGGCGTCCGTGCGCTTCGCCCGGAGTTCGGACGTGCTGGGCATCTGGAACGGTGACCCGCACGAGAGCTTCACCTACCCGGGGGCCAGCCAGCCGATCGAGTCGACGTACCCCGGCGGCACGATGAGCCACTGGACCTTCCAGCGGATCCGCAAGACCGATCCCGCGGTCCAGGAGATCAACCTCGGCGTGACCAACCGCCTGCGCCACATCAACCCGCTCGGGGTCGGCAACTACTGGGACGCCCTCATCTGGAGCCGGATGTACGAGTCCATGCTCGGACTCAACCCGTTCCTGCTCATGAAGGGCGTCGCCGAGGACGCGGTCAACCTCGCCGACTCCTTCCACAGCGAGTTCTTCAGCAGCGGCAAGATCCGCTACGCCCTGCACCTCACCGTCAAGCCCGGCGTCCGCTGGCATGACGGCGAGGACTTCACGGCCGAGGACGTGGCGTTCACCTATCTGTCGATGCTCGGCGCTCGCGGCCGCGAGCTGGCGAAGCGGAACGCCTCCACGGCCGAGTTCGAGTCCGCGCTGGTCAACGAGAAGGAGATCCCCGCGTGGATCGACATGGCGCGCTGGCTGGAGCACATCGAGATGCCGGACGCCAAGTCCATCAGTCTCTACTTCACGCACAGCAGCCGTTACCTGCACGAGTGGTTCGGTGACATGCCCATCGTCCCGATGCACATCTGGCGCCACCTCGGGCCGGACTACACCCAGCCCACGTACCGCGGAACCACGGGCCTGTACGCCATCTCGGACGAGGCGCGCGGAGCCGGCGGCGACGAGTTCGCGGGCTGGCACGGCCTGGTGGGCACCGGACCGTTCCGCTGGACGCCGTCGAGCGACCCGCTGAACACCGGCGGCAGCCTGGTGCGGTTCAGCCACTACCACAATCGGTTGGAACCGATGGAGGGGTGACCCATGAGCATTCAGTACCTCGACCCTGAGAAACGGCTGCCCGAGCACCGTGCGGCGGAACTGACGCGCGCGTTCCAGGCACTGATGAACGCTGACCAGCGAACGGCTCTCGAGCTCATCCTGCCGTCGACCAAGGACGAGGACTCGCTCGTCCGAGCGTTCGGCTTCCACTACCTGGGCGATCTGTACCACTTCCAGTGGGACTTCGATCTGTCCCTGACCGCGTACGAGAAGGCGGCGGACCTGTTCACCGAGAACGGGCACGAGCGAGGCCACGTTCTCAACGCGATGCGGCTCGCCGACATCTACGTCGACCAGGCGGAGTCCAGTGGCGACGCGGCCACGGCCGACATGCGCAGCGCCGAGGAGATGGCACACGCCATGCTCGACGAGGCCCACGCCCAGGCGGAATCCATGGGCGACCAGTTCCTCATCGGCTTCGGTCTGCACTACAAGGCGCTGTTCAAGACGGCCGACGAGGAGTGGCCGGCGGCCGCCGAGACCGCGCAGCGCGCGGTCGAGGTCCGTGCCGCCATGGGCGACAAGATCTTTGTCCTGAGCAGCCAGGCGCTGCTGGCCCGGGCCCGGGCCGAGCTCGGCGACTTCGACTTTGCCGAAGAACTGGCCGAGAGCACCTTCAAGCTGCAGATGGAGCGCGGTCTGCGGGCGCCGAGCCTGGCCACGCTGCAGATCATCGCCGTGATCAACGACCGCAGGTCACTCGCTCGCACCAAAGAACTGACCAGCAAATTCACGGCCGTCGAGCCGATCGCGCGGACTCCGTTCATCTTCGGGGACGTCCCGGAGCAGGAGCTGGCGGTCATGGCCCACTCGGGCGAGACGGTCTCGCCGATCGTCGGATCGGTCAGCCGGACGGACCGCAGGCGCAGTGCGCTGGTCACCGATCCCGAGGTGAAGTTGAGCGCTCTGCACTCCTGAGATCTCCCGCGAGGGGTGTACGGAACCGATGTCCCGTACACCCCCGTCGCTCTGCCTGGCGGAGGGCCATGCCGACCATCGTCGCCGTACATTCGACCGAGGAGTACGCCGCACGGCTCGGCGAGCGTGGCCTTCTTCCGGTCCTCGGTGACCACACCCGCCGACTGGAGAGGCTGATCCGGGCACGGCATGGAGCGGGGACCCTCCATCGGCCGGCCTCGCGGGGTCCCGGGCGGGTGGTGGTGGGTCTCGGATCCGCCGGGGCCATGGCCGGCGCCTGCCATGCGGCGCACAGCGGGAGCCGGCTGATCGAGCTGGCGGGGCTCGACGACTTCAAGGCCTCGCTGCTCGGCGAACTGCCGTCGAGCGTGACCGTGGTGGGGCTCGCGGAGCACTTCGGGCCGGCTGCCATCCGCACCCTTCAGCGGGAGCTGACGGACGCGGAGGTGCCGTGGGGCGTGCTGACCGGGCGCGACCTTCCCGCACTCAGCTGGGTGGTGGCCAAACAGCATCTGTACCGCGGCAACCGCTGGTCGCGTCATCTGTCACTGTCCACCCTCACCGAGACCACGAGCCCCGCAGGCCGGGCCGGTCCCCTCACCAGCCTGCGGAACGAGCAGATCACGCCGGACGTGCTGCGGCGGATGCGCTCGTCGCCGCACGACTTCCTCGCCCTGAGCGGCCACGGCGACCAGGCGGACCTCTATCTGCACGGCGGTTGGCTGTGCAGCAGGGACCTCTCGGGCGCGGCCGCGCTGGTCGACGCGACACGAGGGGACTCGGTGATGAGGTGCTGCGCCGAACAGACCTGCTATCGGGCGCGCATCCACGAGCCGGAAACGGGACTTGCCGCCGAACGAAGCGTGCTGGTGCCCGCCGGGGAACTGCTCGCCGGTGTGCTGTTCCTGAACAGTTGCTACACCCTGCTCGCCGCGCCCGGATACCGGTACCGGCTCGAGAACTCCCTGCTGACCAGGTGCGTGGAGGGGATGACCGGCGCGGTCATCGCGACCGAGATCCAGCGCCGGGCGGATCCGGCGGAGGCACTGCTGGTGTCCGGGCTGCTGTGGAGCGGGCACACGGCCGGTGTGGCGACCCTGGCGCTCAACAGGCTGCAGGCCGACTGCTTCACCGGCTCGCCGGTCTTCGTCCTCTTCGGCGATCCGGATCTGACGATCGGCGACCCACCGGCCGACACCGATGCGGTCGTCGACGCCGCGGCTCGGGGCGACATGACCGCCCGGTTGCCGTCCTCGGCGAGCCATGTCACGTACGCCTCGCTGGCCGGCGGCGGTGACGGTCTACGGGCCGAGCCGGCGGGAGAGCACCGGGACGGGCGGCGGGCGTTCGTCGTCCCGGTGCCGCGGGGAAGAGAGATCGTTGTGGTGTCGGACCGCGGCTCGATGGCCGACGATCCGGTGGTCCGGCTGGGCGGGCTCACCGATCCGGCAGTCGACGCCCGAGGCCTGCGGCTGCTGCAGGACCGTCTCACCGCGCTGACCACGCTGCCGGTACCCGTACCCGACGACGGCGTGGCCCGGGTGGCCCACAGCCTCGCCGCCGCCCTGCGTGCCGTACACCTGCCGCCGCAGCATCCACTCGCCGTCACGGCACGGGAGCGCGCCACAGCAGAGTTGACGAGCCGTCTGGCTCTGACACAAGGAGCCGCCGTACAGCGCATGGTCCGGGAGTGGAGCGACGCGCTCGGCGGCCCGATGATGGCGGTGGACGAGGAGCGAGTCGTCTACGACGCCGTCGAGGAGACGGGGGAGGACTGCCACAGCTGCGGCTCGCCGCTGTTCAGGGTGACCGCCCGGGACGTCTATCTCCCCCGCGTCGAACGCGCTTTGTGGTTGTGCCCGAGCTGCACCGTCGTCGCCGACGTGCCCGCCGACGCCGGCCGGCTCGAGGTCTTCGCGCCGCAGGTCGCCGAACGCAAGGCCCCGTTCCCGGTGTCCGTACGGATGTCCGCACCGTCCGCGGGGCTCCCCGGAACGACAGTGGTGGGCGCCGCGGTGCTCGGCGCCCGGGGGCGCTGCCGGCCGGGAGTGAGCGTCGGACCGGGGCCGGGTCCGGCCGGTCACTGCACTCTGCGTCTGTATGTGCACGCGGACGCCGTGCCGGGCACCTACAACCTGCGCGTGGTGATCATGGATGACCTGGCGTGCTCCTTCCATCTGCAGCCCATCTCACTGCTGAAGTAGCGCTGATTCACGCCAGCTCGAGAGTCGCCTTGGTGCGCGCGGTCTTTTCGGCCCAGGCGAACACGCCGACCGACGCCACGAGATACACCAGGCCGATGACGATTTCCCCGAGCAGGAGACCGCCCACCGCGGACAGGGAATCACCACGTGCGATACGGCGTGCCGCCTCGATTCCCCGGCTCAGCGGCAGGGCCTCACCCAGGACGCGCAGCCAGACGGGCAGTCGGTCCATGCCGATGTTCGCCCCGCTCACCAGCAGCATCAGGAGGGCGACAAGATTGGCGAGGAAGGGGACGTCACGGCTGACCAGACCGATTGCTCCCAGACACAGCCCCAGGCCGGAACAGGCGGAGGCCGCGATCAGCAGCGTCAGGCCCAGGGGAGGAATCCGGTCTGCCGGGATGTGCGCGTCCGTCACCAGGGATCCGAAGAACAGCGTATAGGCGGAGACCAGCAGGCCGTTGACGGCGAACGGGATCAGTCGTCCCACGAATATGCAGATCCGGCTGGCCGGTGATGCCAGCAGCACGGGCAGCGTGCCCGTCGCCCGTTCCTCCGACATGGCGAGCATCGGCCCGTAGACGCAGGCGACGGTACAGCCGACGATCGCGTTCCCGATGACGAAGTACGAGGGATCGGCCGACCCGGCGTAGCGGCCCAGCTCCGCGAAGAAGAGCATCTGCAGTACCGGGGTCACCAGCATCACGGAGATGAACAGGCTGGGCCGCAGCCACTCGAAGAGAGCCCGGTACGAGAGATATCCGCCGAGCAGCAGCAGACGCAGTGGTGCGGTCATCGGGCACCTACCGCAGATGCAGGGTCGCGGTCACCCGGGCCCGCCGTTCCGCGTACCGCAGCAGGAAGGCGCCGCCGATCGCGTAGGCGGCACCCAGCCCGCAGCACGCAGCTGTTCCCGGCCATACGGATGACCCTCCCATCGCCGCGCCGCGCAGCGCGTCCAAGGCCCAGCGCGGAGCGAGCAGTGCACCGAGTGCGGCGAATCCGGGCGAGAGCGTGCTCACCGGAACGAGAAGGCCGCAGACGATCCACACCGGATACTCGAGCATGTTCGTGAACATCCCCGCTTGGCGGTACAGCACGAAAGCGCCGCAGAGCAGGAGCCCGAGCAGGCTCATGCTCACGATCATCACCAGCGTCGCGAGGACGAAGAGCGCGGGATGTGCCAGCTCCAGTGGTACGTCGAAGACCAGTGCGCCGAGTGCGAGGGACCCGGCCATCGAGTACAGCGACAACAGGGCAGCCGCGGTGCAGGACCCCGCCGCCACGGCGAGCAGCGGGACCGGCGCGGCGACCAGGAAGGGCAGAGTGCCCTGTCTGCGCTCCCAGTTGAGCGTCCCCCCGGCCAGAAACAGCACCGAGGTCCAGGAGCCCATCACCGCGGCTCCGAGCATCGTGCCGGTGGTGAGACGTTCCCTGGCACCGGCCTCGAGCATGAAGCCGGTGATCGACGCGTAGACGATCGGCTGCAGCACTGCCGCTATCAGCGAGAACCTGCTCCTCATCAGGAGCTTCGCCGTGAACAACGTGGCCGCCACCGTCGCGCGGGCGTTCTCGGTGGCGGGGCTCACGACAGGTCGCCCGCGGACCGGCTGACCAGCTCGACGTAGGCGTCCTCCAGGGTCGGCTCCCGCCGCGTCGTGGGTCCGATCACGGAGTCACCGAGCAGCTCGGCCAGCGTGTCGCCGGGATCGTGGTCCGGCAGGCAGTGCACCCGCATGACCTGCAACTGGTCACGGTCCTGTACGTCCACGGCGCGCACCATGGGCAGTTGTCGCACCGTGTCGACGAGGTCCGGTCCGACGCCGCGGACCTCGACCTCCACGACCCGGCCCAGTGTGGTGGCCGCCCGCAGCTCCTTCGGCGTGCCCGTGGCGACGATACGGCCCTTGTCGATGACCGCGATCTTGTCGCTGAGCTCCTCGGCCTCGAACATGTAGTGCGTGGTGAGCAGGATCGTCTTGCCGGCGTCCCGGAGCCCGCCGATGACCTGGCGCAGCTCCCGTGCGCCGACGGGATCGATGCCGTTCGTCGGTTCGTCGAGGAGCAGCACCTGCGGATCGTGCAGCAGTCCGCGGGCGAGATGCAGACGCTGCCGCATGCCACGGGAGAAGCCCTCCACGGCGCGGTCCGCGACATCGGAGAGCCGGAACTGTTCGAGCAGCTCCGCCGTCCGGGGGCGGGCGACCCGGGGCGGGATGCCGTACAGCTCGGCGAAATAGCGCAGGTTGTCCCGGGCGGACAGCCGGTCGTAGAGGCCGGAGTCACCGCCGAACACCACGGCGACCGTCCTGCGTACGGCCCGCAGGTCCCGCTGGGCGTCCAGTCCCATGATGCGCGCCGACCCCGAGGTCGGCACCAGCAGCGTGGACAGGATTCGGGTGAGTGTCGTCTTGCCGGCGCCGTTCGGCCCGAGCAGCCCGAACACCATCCCCTGCGGAATCTCCAGGTCGATGCCGTGCAACGCTGTGACCTGCGACGCCGGACGGCCCCGCCCACCGCGCACCCGGAACTCCCGGCGCAGTTCCCGTGTTTCGATCGCCGGCCCGGGGCTCACCGGGCGGCTTCCGAGACGGGGTGCAGGAAGCCGCGATCCACCAGTCCGCGCACGACCTCGTTCGTGTCGTCCCGTGCCCGCGCCGGGGGCATGCCGAGCGTCCGCTCCGCGTGCCCGGCGATCTGTGACGCCGACCAACGGCCGCCGGCACATCCGTAGACGAGGGCGGCGAACGGCTGGAGCTCGGCCGTACGCCCGTCGATATGGGCGACCAGCACACTCCCGTCGTACATCCGCGCAAGCCGGACGTCGAGGCTGCGCCGGACCCGGTCGTGCTCCTCTGCCGTGTCCGGATCCGGAGGGCTCAACCGGGCGTACGTGCAGGCGAGCTGCACACAGCAGTTGAGGGTTTCCGAGAACACCACCAAGTCACGCACATGACCGGCCAGTTCCGTTTCGCCGACGGCGCCGGGTCCGCACAGCGCGCGCTCGAAGTCGTGGAGCAGCGCAGGGCTCCGGTCCGCGTGCTGCAGCCGTTTGTGCCGCCACTTCTCCTGCGTGTTGGTGTCTCCCCGGGAGGCGAGATAGGCGTCGAGCTGCGCCTCCAGACCGAGCCGGGCCTGGAGCAGGGCGTCGTACACCCGGCCCGCACCCAGCCGGGTCACGGCGTCGGTGAAGTACGACTCCGCGTACATCGCCTTGGTCTGTGTGATGTACCGGGCCAGCAGCTCCAGATCGATCCCGGCCCGTATCCGCTCGAATTCGGCTTCCCCGTGGATGGGGCTGCCGATACTGAGACGGTGCAGGAACTCGATCGCCACCGGCCAGATCTCCAGCGTGGGCCGCAGTTCGTGAAAGCGGACCTGCTCTATTGCCCACTCCACATCAGCCGGCGTCCAGTACCGCACGACCACACGGTCGTCGTCGTGCAGCAGATGATGGCTGGCCACCCGTTGCGTACCGCCCGGGACACTGAATCCGCCGATCGGTTTGACGCCCGCGGGGATGTCGCCGATGACGTAGAAGTTGTAGTTCGACCCGGCGCTCGACCAGCCCTCCGCACGGGATCCGCTGACGAAGACGGTCAGTGCGTCATCGGTGGGTAACCCGGCGATCAGTTTCCGGCATGCGTCAATTTCCTGGGCCGCTAATGTCGTACGCCGGCGGCTTGTCGGGGTGGATCGCAAGATCTTTACCTCCAGCGTTACCTGCCGACGGTATGGGCTGGACATCGTGAAGGAGTGTATCCAGGAGATCTAAACGGCTCAAGGCCCGCGGTCTGCCGGGCAGTTGGGCTGTTCCGGCAACACTCGATATTTGCCAGACCTTCCCGGCAGGCCTTCTCGGACTGTGTTCCAGGCGAAAAGCGTTCACCCTGCGGAATCCCCTCTTCCGGCCTCGGTGTCGGCGCATTTCTCGCGTGCGAACCGTCGCGATTCCCTGGCCGGATTCCGTCGTTGACCTCGCAAATTGCCCTACTTAGGATGAACCTGGGCAAGAGCTCGGCCGGAACCCGTCGAGGGAGGCGCCGTCACATGCACCTGTCTGAAGTGCTCAGACTCCGGGCGGTCCCTGCGGCGGGCATCTGTCTCGAAGTGACCAGGCGCTGCCCGCTGCACTGTGCGCACTGCTTCACCGATTCGTCCCTGGAATCGGCCGAACTACCCGCCGACCGCCTGCTGCGCTTCGCCGACACCCTCGCCATCGGGCCGGGTCCGCAGATCGTGGTGATGTCCGGTGGTGAACCGCTGATGAGGCCCGGACTCGTGACCGCACTCGCCGAGCGGGCGCGGACCGCGGGCGCCCGTACCTATCTGCTGTCCGGCGCGTTCTTCGCCACCCGGCCGACGGTGCCCGCGGCTGTTCTCGCCGCCGTCGAGGCGGTCGATCACTTCGCGGTGAGCATGGACGCCTTCCATGAACGCGAGGTCCCCGCAGCAGCCGTGTTCGCCCTGCTCGAACTGCTGCTGTCCCGCGGGGTTTCGACGAGCGTGCAGGCCGTCGCCGGGCACGCCGACGAGTTGATCGGCCGGCTGCGGCACGAGTTCGGCGACCAGGTGCCCGTGCTCGTCACCCCGCTCGTCGCCTCCGGTCGGGCAGCCGCCTGGCACCGCGCTGCCGAGGCGCCCGCGGAGCAGACCCTGGCACCTTGCGCGATGGCGGCCTGGCCGGTGGTCACGTCGACCGGAGCCGTCACGGCCTGCTGCAACGAACAGGTCGTGGCGGGAGCTGCCGCGCCGCACCTGCAACTCGGCAGTATCGACCTCGAAGGCTGGCCGGAGATCCGGCAGCGCTGTCTCACCCTTCCGCTGCCACGCGCACTGCGCACCTTCGGGCCCGGACATCTGGCCGCACGCCACTCCGGGCCGCCCGGGCCGGGATACTGCGCAACCTGTCTGCGGCTGCCCGCTGACGCCGCGACCGGCGAGCGGATCGCAGCCGAACTCGACTCGCCGTTCGGCGTGCTGGCCGAATCGCTGGTGGAGCGCTCGATACGGGACGGCGGTGCGCTCGGCTTCGCGCGCCGCTACGGGGCGCCGGCCTACGCGGAGCTGGTCGAGTCCGGCTCCCGGAACGGAACCTCCGATGGCCCTGACCGCTAGCGACATCGCCCGGACGAGGGCGTCCCCCGGCAGCTCCGCCCTGCTGTTCCTCACCGACCGGTGCCCGGTCGAATGCGCCCACTGCTCGGTCGGTTCGCTGCGCGGCGGTCGCGGCATCACCGACTGGCCCCGCTTCACGGCGCTGGTGGCGTCACTCGCCGCACGCGAGGCGATCCAGGTCGTCGCCGTGTCCGGTGGCGAGCCCTTCGCCGAACGCCGGGGTCTGATCCACGCCGCACAGGAACTCCACGCAGCGGGCAAACACCTGGTGCTCTACACCAGCGGCTACTTCGGCGGAACGGCTGCCGCCGGGTGGGCTGCCGAGGTGCTGCGCCGCGCCGAGACCATCGTCCTCAGCACCGACCGGCACCATCGGGCGCTCGTGCCCGACGAGGCGTGGCTGGCCGCGGCCGTACTCGCCCGGCGAAGCGGAGCCTGGCTGATCGTCCAGACCATCGAGGGCGAGGCGGACCAGGCTCGCGGACTGCTGCACCGCGCCTTCGGCCCCGGCTGGGCCGGCTGGGCAGAGATCGAGGAACAGCCGGGCCTGTCGCACGGACGGGGCGCGGACTGGTTCCCGGCGCCACCGGCCGCGGGCCCCGGGCGCTGCGGTCTGGTGGGCACGGCGGTGGTCCGTTACGACGGTACGGTGAGCGCCTGCTGCAACGAAACGGTGATCATGGGCGGTGGCCCGGCGCGGCTGCGCCGGACGGCGGACTCCGCCCCCGCACTGGACGAGGCGCTCGACGGCTTCGCCGAGGACCCGCTGCTGTGGGCCATCGGCGCCGCCGGTCCCGCAGCGCTCGAGACCGGATCCCCGCAGGGCGGCTTGTGCGCACAGTGCTGGCGGGTGCTGGACCGGTTCCCGCCGACCGGCTCCCATCCCTTCGTCGATGCGTTGCGCGGGCTCAGAGGCGGGTTGTCATGATCGCCGAGAGCACCCGGCTGCGGCTGAAGATCGAGACGGTGGTGCCGGCCCTGGCGGCCGCCGCGCAGCGTGCCTGGGCGCCGCCCAGCCCCGAGCGCTACCGGGAGTTCCTCGCCGTGTGCCACATGGCGATCCGCGCCACCGTGCCGCTGCTGGAGTTCGCGGTGGCCGAATGCGTGGCACGCGGCCGGGACGATGCCGTGGCCGCACGGCTCGCCGGGTACTACCGGGATCAGATCGCCGAGGAACGCGGCCATGACACCGAACTGCTCGCGGATTTCACCGCGGCCGGCGGCGACGCGGCGCTGCTGCTCCGGCGAATCCCCCGCCCCGAGATCGCGTCGCTGGTCGGCGCCCAGTACTACTGGACGCGGCACGGCCACCCGGTGGCGCTCATCGGCCATATCGCCGTACTCGAAGGCTACCCACCGCCGCCGGTCCTGCTCGGCCGGATCAGACGGAGCACGGGTCTGCCGGCCGCGGCCTTCCGAACCCTGGCCCGGCACGCCGAACTCGACCAGCTGCACCGCACGGCACTCGCCGAGCTGCTCGACTCACTGCCGCTCGAGGACCGGCACCGGTCCGCGGCCGGTATAGCTGCCCTACACTCGGTGCAGATGCTCGTCGCCACCCTCGATCGACTCGCCGGCCAGGTCGAAGGAGAGGACAGGACCGCATGAGTGATCCTCACGGCACAGCGGTGCTCGACCAGTTGCGTGCGGCGGGGTTCCCGGTGGACCAGATGCCGGAGCCGCAGCTGGCCACCATGGCCGCGCTCACGCAGGACGAGGCCGACCTGCTGATCTCCCTGAAGTCACGGCTCGACGAGGCGACCCCCGATGTGGTTGCGCACTCCGAGTGGGCCGGGGGTGTGGTCTGGTAGCCGACGGATCGTCAGACATCGTGGACTGCGCCGCGTGCGGGCGGCCGGGGCTGCCCGAGGCGCGGTTCTGCCCGTACTGCGGTGAACAGGTCGCGGCTGACGACCAGTCGGAGACCCGACGCGTCGTCTCCGTGGTCTTCTGTGACCTGGTCGGCTCGACGGCGCTCAGCGAACGCCTGGACCCCGAGCCGCTGCGCGCCGTCGTCGGGCGCTACTACGAGCGGATGCGGCGTGCCCTGGAGCGGCACGGCGGGACGGTGGAGAAGTTCATCGGGGACGCGGTCGTCGGTGTGTTCGGCGTCCCCGAACTGCACGAGGACGACGCCCTGCAGGCGGTCCGGGCAGCCGTGGCGATGTGCCGGCAGGCCGAACTGCTCGATCATGAGCTGTCCGAGCGGCTCGGTGTGCGGATCGCGGTGCGGATCGGAGTGAACACCGGCGAGGTGATGGTCTCCGGGCACGGAGCCCAGGTGCGGGTGAACGGCGAGATGGTGAATGTCGCGGCGCGGCTCCAGCAGACCGCGGCACCGGGGCAGATCGTGATCGGCGGCGCGACCCGCGCGCTGGTCAGCGGGGCCGTCCTGCTCGAACCGCTCGCACCGAAGCAGCTCGCCGGCAAGAGCACACCGGTCCCCGCCTGGCTGGTGCGCGACGTCGACCCCGACGCCGGCGGGATCCAGCGGCGGATGACCGCGCCGCTGGTGGCCCGGGAGGCCGAACTGCGGTTTCTGCGGGGCAACTTCGATCATCTGCGGGACAGCCGGATGGCCAGGATCGTCACGGTCTACGGCGAACCGGGCATCGGGAAGTCACGGCTGGCACACGAGTTCCTCGGCTGGGCACAGAGCTACGCCAAGGTCTTCACGGGACGATGCCCGCCGTTCTCGCAGGGTGTCTCGCTCGGCCCGCTGCTCGGCACCCTCGCCGAGCTGGCTCGCGGCGAGCAGGTCGAGCCGGGACTGCGGGCGGCGGCCGAGGCGCTCGGCGACGGCGCCGTCGACCACACCGCGGACGATGTGCTCTGGGCGGCCCGCAGACTCTTCGAGGCGGCCGCGGCGGAGTGCCCCCTGATCCTCGTACTCGACGACATGCAGTGGGCCAAGCCCCTGCTGCTCGACGTCATCGGGCAGCTCGCCCACTCGCTGCGTGATGTGCCGGTGATGCTGCTCTGCCTGACCCGGCTCGAACTTCTCGACAGCCGCCCGACCTGGTCGGGCGGCATCCTGTCGGCTGCGTCCGCGCTGCTGGCCCCGCTGGACCACGAGGCCGCCGAGAGCCTCGCCCGCAGTCAGTTCGACGTCGCGCTGCACGGCGAGACCGCCGAGGCGACGGTGCGCGGAATCGCGGAACGCTCGGGCGGCAATCCTCTGTACATCGAGCAACTCGTGGGTGCGGTGGGTGACGGCTCCGGCATCGACTCGCTGCCCCTCACCATCCGGGCGCTGATAGCGGCCCGCCTGCAGACCCTCGACGCCCACGAGACCGCCATCCTGCAATGGGCCGCGGTCCACGGCATGGAGTGCACGGCTGAACTGCTCGGAGCCCTGCTCGAACTGGCGGAACTGCAGCCCGCGTTGGACCGGCTCGCGCACCGGCGGCTGCTGGAGGCCGCCGGAGCCGGCGCCTACCGGTTCCACAATCTGCAGATCAGAGAGGTCGCCTATGAGTCCATCACGAAGCGGATCCGGGCCCGGATGCACCAGCGGATCGGCGAGCTGCTCGACGAGCTGCACGGCGAGAAGGCGGCCGACGAGATCGGCGGACACCTCGAACGTGCCCTTGCCTACTTCCACGAACTGGGGAACGCCGAGGCGGCCGAACCGCTCCGGTCCCGGACGGCGGCGGCCCTGCGGACCGCCGCGGGGCAGGAGATGAGCCAGGGCGATCTGCGTACCGCGGCCGATCTGCTGCGCCGTGCCCTCGAAGCGGTGCCCGAGGACGATCCGGCCCGCAGCCCGATGCTGACCGAGCTCGGCACCGCGCTGATGGCCACGACCCGGCTCGACGAGGCACGGACCGCTTACGAGGAGGCGGTCGCGCAGGCCGCCCGGCACGGTGACGGGGCCACGCTGGCCCATGCCCGGCTGGGGCTGGTCCAGCTGCCCACCTCGGAGCTGACCGCCGATCGTCTGCTCCGCCTGGCGTCCGACGCGGTGCCCGTCTTCACCGAGGCGTCCGACGCCAGGGGACTGAGCAAGGCCTACTCACTGATGGGCCAGGTCCACCAGTCCAACGGCCGCTATCTGCGGGCCGTCGAGGCCTTTGAACGCAGCAGGTCCGGTACGGTGCCCGGGGCCGACGATCTGCAGCACGCGCAGAGCATCGGGGGCCTCGCCTTCTCTCTCTGGCGCGGCCCCACACCGGCGCCGCGGGCGATCGAGGAGTGCGAGTCGCTGCTGGCCGGGGTGCCCGCCTCGGGGCGGCTGGTGCGCGTCGCGGCGATGTGTCCCCTCGCCGTACTGCTCGCGAGCAGATCGCAGCTGACGCGGGCCGAGGGGCTGCTGGGCGAAGCCGAGAGGCTGGTCTCGGAGTTCGCCCATGAGTTCGCCAGGATCTCGATCGCGGTCTTCGCCGCCACGGTCAAGACCTTCGGCGGAGATCTGCCGGCGGCCGAGGAGCGCTTGCGGACCGCCTGCACCGCGCTCGGCCGGTTCGGCGGCGTGCAGCACGCCGCGGTGGCCGGCGATCTCATCAGGGTGCTGCTGCGGCTCGGCCGGGCCGCAGAGGCCGTCGACCTCCTGCGCTCGCAGCCGGAATGGCAGCACGACGGCGACTTCCCGGCCGGCTGGTTCGGCGCGCGGGCCCGGGCGGAGCTCGCCCGGGGGAACCCGGAGGCCGCCGAGGCGAGCGTCGAAGTCGCCCTACGGCTCGCCGGCATGACCGATTCCCCGGAGATCCAGGCTGTCGCGCTGCTGGACCAGGCGCATCTGGCGCGAGAACTGGGCCGGGAGCCGGAAGCTCGACGGGCGGCGGATCTGGCGCTGGCCCGGTACCGGGCGAAGGGCCATCTGGCGGGTATCGAACAGGCGGAACGGTTCACCCGAGGGGAGGACCCACGATGACCCCCGGGCGCGGCGGAGCGGAACTCTCCCTGTCCTGGCGGCTCGGCGACGGCCCCGCCGGCACGGCACCGCAGCCGGTGAGCTGGCCGCACCCGATCAGCAAGGAGTGGGCCTGGGGCGACGGCTCGGGCGCCGGGGCCCGGGTCTGCATCCTCGACAGTGGGGTCGAACAGGATCATCCGCAGGTCGGTCCCATCCAGGGGGCGTACGCGGTGCAGGAGACCCAGGGCGGGCAATCGGTCGTCACCGAGGACACCGAAGGCGATGTCTGCGGGCACGGCACGGCGTGCGCCAGCATCATCCGGTCGCTCGCCCCGGCCTGCGAGATCATCAGTGTGCGCGTGCTCGGACTCGGCTACTTCGGCAGCGGCGAGGCGCTGATCACGGGTCTGCGCTGGGCGCTGGAACAGGACTTCGACGTCATCAACATGAGCCTGTCCACCACCAAACCCGAGGTGGCACGGACCCTGTACCACCTGGCCGACGTCGCGTACTTCCGGCGCAACCTGATCGTCGCGTCGGCGCACAATACGCCGATAGAGAGCTTCCCCTGGCGCTTCGCCTCGGTGATCTCCGTCGGCAGCCACAAACAGCCGGACCCGGAGCTGCTGGTGTACAACCCGGCGCCGCCGGTCGAGTTCTTCGCCCGCGGTGACCGGGTGCCGGTCGGCTGGCTGAACGGCGGCGAGATGGTCTGCAGCGGCAACAGCTTCGCCACTCCGCACGTCAGCGGCATGTGCGCGCGCATCCTCGGCGCACACGGCGGCCTGACTCCGTATCAAGTGAAGACGGTGCTTCATCTCATCGCGGGAAACGTCACGGGAGGAACCTGATGGAGGGACAAGACCTCGCCCTGCTGCTCGGCGCGGGCGGCGCCGAGAACGGGCGAGCGCACCGGCTGCTCCTCCAGTCGATCGCGGAGACCACGCGAGCGGCGTGTGTCGCCCAGGCCTGCTCGATCCAGCGGCTCGACATCGCCCGGCGTGAATTCGTCTTCGAGGCGGTCGCGGGACAGGGCGAGGACTCGATGATCGGCCGCAGGTACCCGTCCGACCGGGGGATCGCCGGCTGGACGCTGCTGTCCCGCCAGTCGATCGTGGTGGATGACGTGTCGGTGGAGCCCTCCTTCGCCAAGGACGTCGCCGAATCCACCGGATACGTACCACGGTCGATCGTCGCCTTTCCGCTGATCAAGGACGATGCGCCGGTCGGTGTGATGGAGGTGCTCGACTACGAGCTGGGCGAGGAGCGCGGGATCGGGTGTCTGGAGTTCGTCGCGCCCTTCGCCGGTCAGGCGTCGATCGTGCTGCAGCTCGTCGAGCGCGACAGAACGGTGGGCGAGGCTGTGGAGGCCGACGCCGAGCTGCGTGAACTGGCCGCGCTGACCTCGGCCTTCTCGGCCCTGAGCGAGGAGAAGCGACAGACGGCGGTCCGGCTGCTGCGGCTCATCAGGGAGCTGATGTAGCGGCTGTCCCGGGCAGCTGAGTCGTCCACCAGTCCAGTAGTGCCGCACCGCGGGCGCGCCGGACGGAGGGCGGTGCCGCGCCGACGCTGTGGCCGCAATCCGCCAGTACGGCGAACTCGGCGGGCACACCCTCCTCCACCAGCCGGCCGAACAGCAGCCGGCATTCGGCCGGCGGGCAGCGCCGGTCCAACTCCCCGGCCAGGACGAGCACGGGCGAGGAGTTGTGCAGCGGCACGGTGAGCGGATCCGGACGCTGTCCGGGCCCGGGGCCGCCCCGCCAGTAGCCGTCGGTGACCGGAATGCCCAGATCGCTGCCGGTGCGGTGGAAGTCCCAGCTGACGATGGCGCGTTCCACCACGGCGGCCTTGATCAGCGGTGTCCGGCTCCACAGCAGCGCGGCCAAGTAGCCGCCGTAGGAGACACCGTGCACGCCGACCCGGTCCTGATCGATCCCGGGCAGACCCACCACGGCGTCGAGCGCCGCGGCGACGTCGTCGAGATCGATCGTCCCGGGCCCGCCGAGCAGCGCGGCCGTGAAGTCCTCGCCGCGTCCGGCCGCACCGCGCGGATTCAGATAGAGGCCCGCGTAGCCGTGCGCGGCCAGCCGCTGGACATCGGGCGGGACCGTCCAGCCGGCCTGGGCGCCGGGACCCCCGTGCAGCCAGACCACGAGGGGCGCGGGCTCGGGCCCCTCCGGCGTGACCAGCCAGGCGTCGATCCCCGCGATGTCCAGGGGCCGGAGCCGGGGCGTGCCGTCCGTCTGCCAGGTGGTGGCCGGCGGGACGGGCAGGACGGCCGCCGCGGGCTCGGGCAGCTCTTCGGCGGGCAGGAAGAGTACGTCCTCCGCGGTCGCCCCCGAGCGCACCAGGGCGGCGATCCCGCCGGGCCCGGCGTCGTACGCGTGCACCTCGCAGGGACCGTCGAGCATCCGGCGCTGTCTGCCGGGCCGTTCCGGATCGAGCAGCAGCAGCGGCATCGCGCCGCGGGCCAGTTGCACGGTGACGAGCAGACCGCCCACGGCGGCAAGCCCGTGGGCATAAGAGGTCAGCGGATGGGCGATGTCGCACGCCGCCGGGTCGGTCAACCGGAGTACCCGTTCGCCGGACTCCGGATCGACGGTGTACACGGCTCCGGCACTGCCGCAGCCCGCGGCACGGGTCAGCGCCACGCAGGCGACCGCCCCGCCGGGCAGCGGAAGCGAGGCCGCGGCGACGAGGTCGGGCTCGGTGAGCTGACGTTCGTGGCCGCTGTCCAGGTCGACTCCGAAGAGCTGGGCGCCGAAGTCGCGGAAGCGTTCGTCGTGCCGTTCGGTGACGAAGTGCAGCGTCCGGCCGTCCGGCGCCCAGCTGAGGTGTCGGCAGTCGGTGGGCGACTCGATCACCGTGGGCTTCTCGTCGCCGGGCCCGAAGCCCCCGTAGCCGCCGTAGCCCCGGAAAACATGGACCTGCCGTACGTCCTCGCCGAGCCAGCCACGCCCGTCCAGGTCGAAGCCGAGCCGCCGGGTGCGGTGCAGCGGGCGCGGGCCGTCCGGAAGGGCTGCGCACGACCACGCGAAACCGTTGCCCTGCGGGTGCCACACCGGTGCGCCGCCGGAGATCATCGCAGGTGTGGCCCGGACGGCCGTACCGGCATCCGGATCGATCACCACGCAGACCTGTCCCTCCTCGGCCCGGGCCAGGCCGAGAAGCCTTCGCCCGGTCGGGGCGAACACCAGCTCGGTGCAGCCTGTATCCAGTCTGGTCCAGGCCGCGGATGCGGCGGTCGAGCGGATCCAGGTGGTGGCCCGGTCCCGGTCCGCGGCCGGGTCGGGGGCCACCAGGGTGGCGGCCACGAGCATGCCGTCGGCCGACAGCGCGAGCCCGGTGAGGGCGCCGGCTCCTGCGGGCACCCCCAGGCTCAGCCATCCAGGCGCCGCCTCGGTGAACGGGGAGGGTGGCAAGTCAGAGCCTTTCCGGCAAACCGGTCGGATCGCCTGGTACGGGAATCAGGAGCGGGGTTCTGGCCGTCCGCACGCTCTCCGGGATGAGCGGTTTGAGGCGGTGCGGTTCGCCCGGCGTACGCCGGTTCTCCTGGCCGAGTTCCGCGTACCAGCGGTCGGCGGCCGCGGGGGAGACGTTGTCCCAGGCGTAATGCCGGATGGGCCGCTGCGCGTCGGTCTCGGGGTCCGCCTTGGCGACCTCCGTGGCGCCGTGCAGCAGCCCGGCCTCCTCGACCCGGTTGACGAAGACGGTGAACGGGGTGTCGTCGGTCATGTCCACCTGGTAGGCGACGGAGTAGTCCTCGAGCAGTGCGCGGTAGTGCGGCAATCGGAAGGTGAGATTCCGGCTGGCCGGAACCTTGTCCAGAATCTCTCTGATGTCGAGGCCCCGGTCGCGGCAATAGGCTCGGCCGTCACAGAAGACGGGCCAGCCGCCGCGGATGTTGACGTTGGGGCCGTAGAGGTTCGAGCCGAGCGGTTCGACGATATCGAAGTGGGCCTGCTGATTGGCTCGGAAATCGATACCGTCGCCCATGAAGTTCACGTTGATGCCGTAGCCGTCGAGATCGAACTCGATCGGTTCCAGCGGCAGCCCCGAAGGGTTCAGCTCATCCGGATAGCGCTCGCAGAGACGCTCGAACGCCTGGTCGCAGAGCTCCCGGCGTAAGCGCCGGGTCCATTCGACCGCTTCCGATTCGGCCAGCCCGGCCGCGCGGAAGGTGGGCATCGCATGATGGACCAGGGCCAGCCGCGGGCTCGTCCCGGTGAGCGCCAGACATTGGGTCACGGCATGGACCAGCGCGGCCGACGGATGCCAGGTCAGCTCTCCCGCTTCGGCGAGCAGCAGCGAAGGGGTGATGCGGATCAGGGCCCCGGAGGGCGGCCGTAATCGGTGGAAGCCGCCGTGAGGTTCTGGTGTCGATGGCACACTGACGTGACTAGTGGATCGCCTCATCCGGTGTCAATACCGCCCAACGCCCGCCCTCTAGAGGGCCGTTGACATCGGCTGCCCTCATCCGCGTCCGTCGTGCAGGAGCGCCGTTGACATCCACCGCACCTCTCCTCGCCGTCACCTGGACCGACCCGGTCACCGGCCGCCAGGGCCATCTGGTCATCGACACGCTGGTCCGCGGGGTCGCCAGCGGCGGCTTGCGGATGCGGGCCGGCTGCACCCTCGACGAGGTCGCCGACCTGGCTCGCGGCATGACGATGAAGGAGGCCCTGCACTACGACCCGCAGGCCCGTTATGTGCCGCTCGGCGGCGCGAAGGGCGGCATCGACTGCGATCCGCTGGATCCGCGGGCTCATGGCGTACTGGTGCGCTATCTGCGGGCGATGAGGCCGTACGTGGAGAACTGCTGGGCCCTGGGGGAGGATCTGGGGCTGTCCCAGGACACCGTGGACCAGGCGCTGATGGAGGTCGGAGTGGCCTCCGCGGCGCAGGCGGTCCGGCCCCTGCTGGACGACGAGGAGGCCGCCCGGCAGCGGCTCGCCGACGCGTTCGCCCTGCGGGTCGAGGGCGTCGGGCTCGGTGAGTTGGTGGGCGGCTGCGGGGTGGCCGAGTCGGTGCTGGTCGGGCTGGAACGGGCCGGCCGGGCTTACGAGGACACCCGGGTGGCCATCCAGGGCTTCGGGACGATGGGAGGGGCGACCGGCCGGTTTCTGGCGCAGGCGGGGCTGAGGGTCGTCGCGGTCGCGGACGTCAAGGGAACGATCGTCAACGCGGACGGCCTCGACGTCGAGCGGCTGCTCGCTGCGCGAGATGCGCACGGCACCGTGGACCGAGAGTGCCTACGGCCCGGCGACGCCGAACGGGAGGGCGAGGCCTGGCTGTCGGCGGACGCGGAGGTGCTGGTGCCGGCCGCGGTCTCGTACTGCATCGACGATACGAACGAGGCACGGATACGGGCCCGGTGGATCGTCGAGGCCGCAAACCTCCCGGTGCTGCCGTCGTCCGAGCGGCGGCTGGGAGCCCGCGGCATCACCGTGCTGCCGGACGTCATCGTGAACTCCGCGACCAACGCCTGGTGGTGGTGGACGCTGTTCGGCGATCTGGAGGCTGACGTGGAGCAGACCTTCAGGCACATCAGGCGCTCGATGCGGCGGTTGATCGACGAGGTGCTGCGGCGGGCCGACCGGGAGGGTGTGACGCCACGCGCGGCGGCGCACGGACTGGCGGGGGAGCGGCTGCCGGTGATCGCCGGCCGGTACGGGCGGTACGCGGTGTCAGGAGAGCGCGGCCCTCATGCGCTCGCCGACACCTCGCGCGGCGTCGGCGGTCAGGCCGATCAGAGAGACCCGTACCGCGGGTTCCCCGGCCCCGAAGGCGGCCCCGGGTGAGGCCACGATGCCGACTGCTGCGAGCGCGGAGAGCGCATACGGCTCCGGTACCGGCACGGGCAGCAGCACATGCGGCCCGGCTCCCCCGTCCGGGCGACCGGCCCCGGCGAGAAAGGCCGAACGGACGGCCTCGAGCTCGCGGAGCGGCGCCCGCAACAGGGACAGCCCGCCGTCCTCGATGAAATGGGCCCAGGTGCGTTGCCAGAAGGGCGGTGGCACCGGCATGCCCGGCGGCGGCCAGGAGACGGCCTCGGTGTCGTCACGTATCACCCAGCCGATACCGGCGCCGGGTCCGGCGAGTTTGTGCAGCGTTCCGACCCGGACCACGCCCGGCGGCAGTTCGGCGGGTCCCGCGTACCACGCGTAGGCGGAGTTGCAGATGACCCGGACCCCGCGGTCGACAGCCGCGGCGAGGTCGTCCAGGAACCGCCTGTCGGGTTGCCGCCCGTCGGGATTCCGGCAGGGGACGGTGACCCAGAGCGCCGATCCCCGGGGAGCCTCGGTGATCTGCTCCCATCGGCTCGACCGCACGGGAATCCCGTGGGAGGCCAGCACATCGGGCACCCCCAGAAAGGTCGGGCGTTCGACCAGCACGGGGCTGCAGGTGCGCACCAGGGCGGCCGCGGACGCTCGCACGCCCGAGGTGACCACCAACTGCCCGGCCGACACGCCGAGTTCGCTCGCGAGCTGCTCCCGCAGGAGCGGATCACCCTCCTGCGGCACCCAGCACGACGGATCGGTGGCCGCACCGGCCCGGCTCATCGCCCGCCGCCAGAGCCGAACCGCGGCATCCGGCCACCGCGGCCATTCCCCACCGAGGTCGAACAGTTCGGCCATGGCGCGAGCCTCTGTCCTTCGCGCCCGGGTGTCAACGTCGCTTCGTTCCCGACCGGGAGCGATTCGTCCTTGTCTTCCCTCCGGTGCACGTATCCCGGAAACCGGTGCTCCGGCTCAGGAATTGGCCTTGACGAACTTTCGGGTGCCGAGCGTCAGCGAGCCCATGACCAGTACGACGGCGACAATGGCACCGCCCAGCACCGAGCCGGTCGCGTAGTGGCCGGCGAAGAGGTCGCGCATGGCGTCGACGATGTACCGGAACGGGCTGAGGCGGGACAGAACGGAGAGCCAATCCGGAGCGAACGTCATAGGCAGGAGGATGCCGGAGAGCAGCATCAGCGGAAGGACCACGGTATTGATCACCGGGGCGAAGAGGTACTCCGTCGGCAGGCTCAGCGCCAGCAGGTACGACAGTGAGGCCAGACTGATGGCGAGCGCCAGAACCAGAACGAACCCGGCCACCACACCCAGCAACGGGGCCCGCAGCCCGAACCCGACGGAGACCAGGGTCAGCAGGAGTGCCTGGAAGAGCATGACCACGGCGTCCCGCATGACCCGGCCGAGCAGCAGGGCCAGTCGGCTGACCGGCGTCACCCGCATGCGTTCGATGACCCCGGCGCGCATGTCCGGGATCAGGTTGAACCCGGCGTATCCGGCCCCGAACAGGCCGAGTTGGACGAGCAGTCCCGGCACGTACTCCTGCCAGGCGTTGTGCCCGGACGCGTTGGGCAGCGCTTTCTCCAGCATCGGGCCGAACAGCAACAGATAGAGCACCGGCTGCACCATGCCGATGACGACGCTCATCTTGTTCTTCAGCGTGGTGTCCATGTGCCGCCGGAAGATGAGCAGCGAGTCGTTGATTACCTGCACGACAAGTCCTTTCAGACGCTCAGGGGCTGCGGGGCCGCCGTGTCCAGCGAGCGGCCGGTGATGGACAGGAAGACGTCGTCCAGCGTGGGGCGGACCACTTGGATGGAGGTCGGTTCGACGTCGACGCCGTCGAGCGTGCGCAGGAACTCCAGCAGCACGCGGTCGTTGTGCTCCACCGTCAGCCGCAGGGTCTCGCCGTCGACCTGGACGTCGCGGACGGCGGGGTGCTCGGCGAGCGCGGTTCCGGCCCGGGCGGCCCCGGAGAGCAGCTCCATGGTGACGACGTCGTACCCCAGCTGCTGCTTGAGGTTGGCCGGGCTGTCCTCGGCGACGATCCGGCCGCGGTCGATGATCAGCACCCGGTCGCAGAGCGCGTCGGCCTCGTCCAGGTAGTGCGTGCTCAGGAACACAGTGGTGCCGTGGCTCTCCCGGACCTCGCGGACGTGGTCCCACAACATGCTGCGGCTCTGCGGGTCGAGCGCGGCGCTGGGCTCGTCGAGGAAGAGCACCTCGGGCTTGTGGACCAGGCCGAGGGCGATGTCCAGCCGGCGGCGCTGCCCGCCGGAGAGCGTGATGGTCGGGCGTTCCGCGAGCCCGGTCAGGTCGAGTTCCCCGAGTAACCGGTCCGCGCGGCGTACCGCGTCGGCCTGGGACATCTGGTAGAGCCGTCCCTGCAGGATCATCTCGCTGCGCACCGAGGCCGCGGGTGAGGTGCCACCGGACTGCGCGACGTAGCCGATCTTGCGGCGGACTCCCTGCGGATCGGTGCGCAGGTCGCATCCGGCCACGCGGGCGCTGCCGGACGTGGGCTGCAGCAGCGTGGTGAGCATGCGCAGCGTGGTGGTCTTTCCGGCACCGTTCTGGCCCAGGAAGCCGACGATCTCGCCCGGCGAGACATGGAAGCTCACGCCGGTGACGGCCTGGACCCCGCCTTTCTTGTTCTTGTACGTCTTCGACAGGTCTTCCGCTTCGATCATGTTCACGGCTTCTCCTCAGTGGGCTGGTCTGCCGGTTCGGCCCGCTCGACGTCGGCGGCCGGTCCGGAATCGGAGATGTCGGCCACGTCTTTCTCGAACTGCTCGAGCCAGCGCAGTTCGGCGTCCAGTTGCATTTCCCGGCGGCGGAACATCGCCGCGTCGAACGCGGTGATCAGGCCCTGCTCGGTGAGGCGTCGGCATTCGGCGGCAACGCCGTCGCGACTGACAGCGAGCACCTCGCGGCGCCCGGCGAGCAGAGCGAGCATCTCCGCGCGGTCCCCTACCCGGCCGAAGAGCAGCGCGACTCCCAGCGGGTCCGGGCCGAAGTGCAGTTGGGAGATGGCCTTCCCCCGGAGGGTGCGCAGTTCGGTCCGACCGTCCTCGGTGATCCGGTAGACGGTCCGGACGGGGCGGCGTCCGACCTGCTCGGTGCGGACGGCCTCGACGAGGTCTTGCGTCTCCATCGTGCGCAGTTCGCGGTGCAGAGCACCGATGCTGACGCCGCCCCAGGTCTGGACGTTGCTGCGCTCGGCCTGTCTGCGGATTTCGTGGCCGTGCTGCGGGCCGCCGCTCTCGAGCAGTCCCAACACCACAAGGCGAGATAGATTCATGCTTCTAGCTTCACTGAACTAGATTCATGTTGTCAATCGGACTCGACCGTCAACTCCGGTTCGAGGGGGCCTCGAGCTGTGCGCACCACGCTGGGGCCGCCTGTCCGGGCACCGGGGGCGGGTACCAGGGCGCCGGACGCCCGTGTGGACCGGCGACCTCGTCAACGCAATCAATCAGGGAAGTGAGAGATGGCGGCAACCGTCGAACCAGTACCCGAGGTCCCGCCTCTGATCTGGGCCGATTCCGAGCCGGACGGCGCTCTGCTGGAGCCGCCGCTGACCCGCGCCGAGATCACCGCGGCGCTGCTGAGGATCGCCGACGCCGAGGGGCTTGCCGCGGTGTCGGTCGAGCGCGTCACGACGGAACTCGGCACCGCCGGCCCCTCGCTGGGGCTCCACATCCGACGTCCCGGCGACCTGGACGACCTGCTGCTCGACGGCGTCTTCGCCGAACTGGTCCCCTCATGGAGTGAGTCGGGGGAGTGGCGGGCGGATCTGCGCGCGGGCGCGTTCCAGCTGGGCGAGGCCATCCGGCGCCATCCGTGGTTCGCCCGGCTGACCTTCCGTCGGCCGCTCTTCGGCCCCCGGGCGCTGAGCTGGCTGGAGCACACCATGGCGGTGCTGGAGCGTGCCGGCTTGGATGTCACCGTGGCGGCGGCCTACGCGGCCATCGTCACCGGCCACGTGATGGGGACGGCGATGTGCGAGGCCGAGGAGGCGGAGATGGAGCGCGTCCGGGCCGGCACCAGGAGTACCCACGAGAGGCATTTCGACGTGGCGGCTTTCCTGGACGGCCTTGTCGCGGGCGGCCGGTACCCGACGTTCTCCCGTTTCCTTCGGGCCGGGGCGCGGCACTTGACCGTCGATGAGAGTTTCGAGATCAGCCTGGATGCCCTGCTGGACGGTCTGGCCCTCCGGGTCGAACGAGCCTGACGGGCGAAGTCGAAGGACCCGGCCGCGTCGCGGCCGGGTCCTTTCGTTTGTCGACGGAACATCATCTCCAGATTCTGTTGAATCTGGAACGGCCGAGGTGTTTTCGTGTAATCGGCCGGTAAGGAGGAGGTCAATCATGTGTATTGGCTATGGGAATTTTAAGTAGTTAAGTATCGGTTTTTATCGAAGTTGGTTCATTCTGCAGAGAAATCCTGACAGTCGATTATCTCAAAGGTGCCTCGAGTGTCCCTTGAGGAGTGATTGATTCTAATAATCACACAAACTTCTTGATCTGCTCTGGTGTCTGGTATAGCGTCGTTGGTGGACGGGGGATTCTTGATCGGGTGGGTTGGGCTGCTTTTTGGGTGCCGCTCGGGCTGTACCCCAGTCAATAAGGACCGCGATCCCCAATAGATGGTCTCACGTTGATGGAGGGGCTTGGAATGTCAATGGAGTCGACGAATATGGCAGAGGTGGCCATGTCTGTCCTGGGCCCGTTGCAGTTCAGCATTAATGGCATTGATGTCACTCCTACCGCTCCGAAGCAGATGCAGGTCCTCGCGCTCATGGCCCTTAATGAAGGGCAAGTCGTGACGGCATCAAGCTTTGTTGACGAATTATGGGCGGAGCGTCCGCCCCGGAGTGCGAAAACAACCCTGCAGACATACATCCTGCATCTTCGGAAGCTCATCTCGAATGCGTTCAAGGATGATTCCACAGTGGTGCGGGATATCTTGCTGACCCGGCAGGGTGGCTATCTCCTGCGGCTGCCCATGGCCCCCTTCGACCTTCGTCAATTCAGCGAACTCTCGACCCAGGGGCGAATCGCTCTTTCGCAGGGGGATCCGCAGCGTGGGTCCTGTCTTCTGCGCAAGGCGTTAGGTTTCTGGCGAGGCCCCGCTCTGGTGGATGTGCCGATCGGCTCCATACTCGAGCCGAAGGTGCGGGGGCTTCAGACGCAGCAGCAGATCGCGCTGGAATGCAGGATCGAGGCCGACTTGCAGATGGGCAGGTATGACGACGCCATCGTCGATCTGGTCACGCTGACCGGCCAGCAGCCCCTCAACGAGAACATTCATGAACAGTACATGCGTGCGCTTCATCTGGCGGGGCGGCGCTCGGAGGCTCTCGGCGTATTCCACCGGCTTCGGAAGAATCTGATGGACGAACTCGGTCTGGAGCCCTCCCAGCAGGTGCAGAGGACCCAGCAGGTGGTCCTCAGCTCGGCATCGCCGCGTGACGACAGCGCCGGATACGGCTGGGGGGCGGCTCCCTGGGCGTTCAACCGGCATCCGGGGCCGAGTGCCGCCTAAGGGCTGCCGAGCGGTGTGGCCCAAGCCGCATGCCGCTCCCGCGCCGTGAGCCCCAGCTCGGGGTGTGGGAGCCGCTCACGTGCCGGCGGCCGTGTCGCTGTCCGGGCCGCTCTCAAGTCGCTGTCAAGGGCGGTCGACGACCCTCGGATCCTCTCGTGTTCCGCGCAGGCGAGGAGGATCCCATGCCAAGCGAACAGCCGGTACGGCTCTACTGTTTCGCGCATGCCGGGGCGGGCGTCTCGGCGTTCCACGGTTGGGCGGCGAGCGTCGGGCCCGGCGTGGAGCCGATCCCGGTGCTGCTGCCCGGCCGTGACCGACGGCGCCGCGAACCCCGGGTCACCACCCGTGAGGCGCTGCTCGACGATGTGATGCGCCTGTTCACCGGTGCGCCGACAGCCCCGTTCGTCCTGTACGGGCACAGCCTCGGCGCCCTCGTCGCCTACACGATCGTCCGTGCCCTGCACGAGGCGGGTCGGCCCGGTCCCGCGCTGCTGGCGGTCGGCGCCTGCCCGCCCCCGCACATGCCGCCCGAACCGGCGTACGCCCTCGGCGTACCGGATGCCGAACTCCTGCGCACGCTGAACCAGATGGGCGTGGTACCACCTGGCACGCCCGGCACAGGCACCGGGGGAATCTGGGACCGTGCCGTGAAACCGGTGCTTCGTGATGATCTGGCGCTCGCGAGAGCACTGCGCGCTGCGGCGTGCACACCGTCGCCGGCCGGCCCGCTCACCACGCCCTTGCTCGTCGTCGCCGCGGACGACGATCCGACGGTGTCGCCCGCGGCTGCGGAGGGCTGGAGCCGTTGGAGCGAGGAGCCCACGAGTCTGCGCACGGTCTCAGGTGGCCACTTCTTCGTGCGCGGCCAGGAACTGCCCCGGCTTCTCGGGCAGGCATGCCACGCGGTGCGCCGGGCAGGGCGAGTGACTCGTACGGGGAATTGACCGACACGAGGGCCCGGGACTACTGCAGCGCGGCCGGACGCGGACGGTTCGGGACGTCCGTCGCGGCGCGCACACGGAACCCGGCGCCCTCCGCTCCGGCCTGGGTTCATTCGTTCTTCGAGCGTTTCTTGTCCGCTCCCGTGCACGCTCCTTCCTTGGTCCGGGCCCCTTCCCGCCCGGCCGCCGACGCCCCAAGTCTCTGTCCACGACCGCCTGGAGTGACATGTCCCGTCATCTGTTCACCTCGGAATCCGTCACCGAGGGACACCCCGACAAGATCGCCGACCGGATCAGCGACACCATCCTCGACGCCCTGCTGCGCGAGGACCCCCTCTCCCGCGTCGCCGTGGAGACCCTGATCACGACCGGTCAGGTGCACGTCGCCGGTGAAGTCACCACCAGCGCGTACGCGCCGATCGCCCAGCTCGTGCGGGACGCCGTACTCGCCATCGGCTACGACTCCTCCGCCAAGGGCTTCGACGGCACCTCATGCGGCGTCTCCGTCTCCATCGGCGCACAGTCCCCGGATATCGCGCGGGGAGTCGACACGGCGTACGAGCAGCGGGTCGAGGGGGAGAGCCAGGCATTGGACGGGCAGGGCGCGGGCGACCAGGGCCTGATGTTCGGTTATGCGACCGACGAGACCCCGAACCTGATGCCCCTGCCCATCGAGCTGGCCCACCGGCTCTCCCGCCGCCTGACCGACGTCCGCAAGGACGGCACCGTTCCGTATCTCCGGCCGGACGGCAAGACCCAGGTCACCATCGAGTACCAGGGCGGCCGTCCGGTACGACTGGACACCGTCGTCGTCTCCGCACAGCACGCACCCGGCATCGACCTGGACGGCCTGCTCGTCCCCGACGTCCGCGAGCACGTGGTCGGCAGCGTCCTGGGCCGACTCGCCGAGGACGGCATCAAGCTGGAGACCGAGGGCTACCGCCTGCTGGTGAACCCGACCGGCCGCTTCGAGATCGGCGGCCCGATGGGCGACGCCGGCCTCACCGGCCGCAAGATCATCATCGACACGTACGGCGGCATGTCCCGGCACGGCGGCGGCGCTTTCTCCGGCAAGGACCCGTCCAAGGTCGACCGCTCCGCCGCGTACGCGATGCGCTGGGTCGCGAAGAACGTCGTCGCCGCGGGCCTCGCCTCGCGCTGCGAGGTCCAGGTCGCCTACGCCATCGGCAAGGCCGAGCCGGTCGGCCTGTTCGTCGAGACCTTCGGCACCGAGTCGGTCCCGGTGGACCGAATCCAGCAGGCCGTCACCGAGGTCTTCGACCTCCGCCCGGCCGCCATCATCCGTGACCTCGACCTGCTCCGCCCGATCTACGCCCAGACAGCCGCGTACGGCCACTTCGGTCGTGAACTCCCCGACTTCACCTGGGAACGCACCGACCGCGCCCAGCACCTCAAGCGCGCTGCGGTCGCCTGAACCCCGTACCGGAACCCACGATCCGAAAGGAGTACGCATGCGCATAGCCGTGACAGGATCCATCGCCACCGACCATCTGATGGTGTTTCCCGGCCGGTTCGCGGACCAGTTGCTCCCCGACCAACTGGCACACCTCTCGCTCTCCTTCCTCGTCGACCGGCTCGACGTGCGACGCGGCGGAGTCGCGGCCAACATCGCCTTCGGACTCGGCGTCCTCGGGCTGAACCCGATCCTCGTCGGGACGGTGGGCAGCGATTTCGCCGGATACGAGATCTGGCTGAAGGAACACGGCGTCGACACCACCGGCGTGCGGGTCTCCGCCCGACGGCAGACCGCCCGTTTCGTCTGCGTCACCGACGAGGACGCCAACCAGATCGCCGCCTTCTACGCGGGCGCGATGGCCGAGGCCGCCGAGATCGACCTGGGGGACCTCACCACCGCGGGCACCGGGCCAGAACTGGTCCTCATCTCGCCCAACGATCCGGCCGCCATGCTGCGCCACACCCTCGATTGCCGCGCGTTGGGCATCCCGTTCGCCGCGGACCCCTCGCAGCAGCTCGCCCGGCTGGACGGCGCCCAGGCGCGCGAGCTGGTCGCCGGGTCCACATGGCTGTTCACCAACGAATACGAGGCCGCCCTGCTCCAGGAGCGCACCGGTTGCGACAGGAACGAGATCCTCTCGACCACCGGAACCTGGGTCACCACCCTCGGCGAGCAGGGTGTCCGCATCGACCGAGCCGGGCAGCCGTCCCTCACCGTCCCGGGGATCCCCGACACCGAGGTGGTCGACCCGACCGGAGTGGGGGACGCCTTCCGGGCCGGTTTCCTCGCCGCCGTCGGTCGGCGGCTTCCTCTCGAAACCGCGGCCCGACTGGGCTGCGCACTCGCCTCCGTCGCCCTGGGCACGGTCGGTTCACAGACCTACGAGACCGACTGGGCAACCCTGCTCGGCATCGTGCACCGGGCCTACGGGCCCGAAGCGGCCCAACGCCTTGCGAGTGCGCCGGAGTCGCCGTCATGACCGCCGAGGGCCGGAGGCGAACCGACGCACTCCGAGAAGCGCTCGCCACCCGTGTCGTGGTCGCCGACGGTGCGATGGGCACGATGCTTCAGGCGCAGGACCCGACGCTGGAGGACTTCGAGCAGTTGGAGGGCTGCAACGAGATCCTGAACGTCACCCGTCCCGACATCGTGCGCTCGGTCCATGAGGCGTACTTCGAGGTCGGCGTCGACTGTGTGGAGACGAACACCTTCGGAGCGAACCTCACCGCTCTGGGCGAGTACGACATCCCCGAGCGCATCGCCGAGCTGTCCGAGGCCGGCGCCCGCATCGCCCGCGAGGCGGCCGACGCGTTCGCGGCCCGGGACGGACGCTCGCGCTGGGTACTGGGCTCGATGGGACCCGGTACGAAGCTGCCCACCCTCGGCCACACCACCTTCGGCGCCATCCGGGACGGGTACCAGAGCAACGCCGAGGGTCTGCTCGCCGGTGGCGCCGACGCGCTGATCGTCGAGACGACCCAGGACCTGCTCCAGACCAAGGCGTCCGTGCTGGCCGCTCGCCGGGCCATGGAGACGGCCGGGTACGAAGTCCCGCTGATCGTGTCGGTGACGGTGGAGACGACCGGCACCATGCTGCTGGGTTCGGAGATCGGTGCCGCGCTGACCGCGCTGGAGCCGCTCGGCATCGACCTCATCGGCCTGAACTGCGCGACCGGCCCGGCCGAGATGAGCGAGCACCTGCGCTATCTGGCCCGCCACTCGCGCATCCCGCTGTCCTGCATGCCGAACGCGGGCCTGCCCGTCCTCGGCAAGGACGGCGCCCACTACCCGCTGACCGCGCCGGAACTCGCAGACGCCCAGGAGAACTTCGTACGCGAGTACGGCCTGTCCCTGATCGGCGGTTGCTGCGGCACCACGCCGGAGCACCTGCGCCAGGTGGTCGAGCGGGTGAACGGTGTCACGCCCGCCGTGCGCGATCCGCGGCCCGAGCCGGGTGCGGCCTCGCTCTACCAGACGGTCCCGTTCCGTCAGGACACCGCCTACATGGCGATCGGTGAGCGTACCAACGCCAACGGGTCGAAGAAGTTCCGCGAGGCCATGCTGGAGGGGCGCTGGGACGACTGTGTGGAGATGGC